>JAOUCL010000059.1 GCA_029859805.1 Rhodospirillales bacterium
CATCGTGACCCCCGTTCGATTCGCCGCCGGGCCGGCGGGATTCTCGAGTCTTGGCCCCGGCTTGTGATCGTTGCGCGGCGGATTCTGGGCCTTTGTGGGGCAGCGAGCGGGGCGGACGCAGGAGGCTAGACTCGGACCGTTGCAGCACCTAGGTTCCGGCCATGACGGACCGCGTTCTGATTCTCGACTTCGGCTCGCAGGTGACCCAGCTGATCGCCCGGCGGGTGCGCGAGAGCGGCGTCTACAGCGAGATCCACCCGTTCAACGTCTCCGACGAGACGATCCGCGCCTTCGACCCCAAGGCGGTGATCCTCTCGGGCGGCCCGGCCTCGGTCAGGACCGCCGAGGCGCCCCGGGCGCCGGACACGGTGTTCAAGCTCGGCGTGCCGATTTTGGGCATCTGCTACGGCCAGCAGACGCTTTGCGCCCAGCTCGGCGGCGAGGTCGAGGGCTCGGAGCACCAGGAGTTCGGCCGCGCCTTCCTCGAGGTGACGGGCGAGAGCGCGCTCACCGAGGGCTTGTGGCGCCCGGGCGAGCGCCACCAGGTCTGGATGAGCCACGGCGACCGCGTGGTGCGCCTGCCCGAGGGCTTCCGCGTCGTCGGTACCTCCGAGGGCGCGCCCTATGCCATGTTCGCCGACGAGGAGCGGCGCTTCTACGGCGTGATGTTCCATCCCGAAGTCGTGCATACGCCCGACGGCGCCAGGCTGCTCGCCAACTTCGTGCACGGGGTGGCCGGCTGCGCCGGCGACTGGACCATGGCGGCCTTCCGCCAGCAGGAACTCGACAAGGTCCGCGCGCAGGTAGGCGATGCCCGGGTCGTCTGCGGCCTGTCCGGCGGGGTCGATTCCTCGGTCGCCGCCGTACTGATCCACGAGGCGATCGGCGCGCAGCTGACCTGTATCTTCGTCGACCACGGCCTGCTGCGCGCCGGCGAGGCCGAGGAGGTCGTCGAGCTGTTCCGCGGCCACTACAACATCCCGCTGGTGCACCGCGACGCGCGCGCGCTGTTCCTCGGCAAGCTGGCCGGCATCGCCGAGCCGGAGGCCAAGCGCAAGATCATCGGCGGCACTTTCATCGACGTCTTCGAGGAGGAGGCGGGCAAGCTGGGCGGCGCCGAGTTCCTGGCCCAGGGCACGCTCTACCCGGACGTCATCGAGTCGGTCTCCTTCACCGGCGGCCCCTCGGTCACCATAAAGTCGCACCACAACGTCGGCGGCTTGCCCGAGCGCATGAACATGAAGCTGGTCGAGCCCCTGCGCGAGCTGTTCAAGGACGAGGTGCGGGCGCTAGGCCGAGAGCTCGGCCTGCCCCAGAGCCTGATCGGCCGCCACCCCTTCCCGGGGCCCGGCCTGGCGATCCGCATCCCGGGCGAGGTGACGGCGGAGAAGTGCGAGATCCTGCGCAAGGCCGACGCGATTTATCTCGACGAAATCCGCAAGGCCGGCCTCTATGACGCGATCTGGCAGGCCTTCGCCGTGTTGCTGCCCGTCCGCACCGTCGGCGTCATGGGTGACGCGCGCTCCTACGATCACGTCTGCGCGCTTCGGGCCGTCACCTCGACCGACGGCATGACCGCCGACTCCTACCCTTTCGACCACGCCTTCCTGGCCATGACGGCGACCCGCATCATCAACGAGGTGCGCGGCATCAACCGCGTGGTCTACGACGTGACCAGCAAACCCCCGGGCACGATCGAGTGGGAGTAGCCGTTTGATTTTTCTTGACTTTTCTAAATCCGTTCTCTATATGTGCCCGCATGGCATATAAGACCGATACCCAAAACGAAAACAAGACCGAGGCCCGGGAACGGCGCTGTCTCATGTGCAGGGAGCGTTTCGAGAGCGAATGGGCCGGCGAGCGCATCTGCAAGCGCTGTCGGCAGACCGCCGCCTGGCGCCAGGGCTGAGCCGCAGCGCTCTTCCCTGGAGGCTACCCGCTTTGGTGGACGTCTCCACCGCTTGACGCAGATCATGGCGTGCCGGACCTCTCCGGCTCACCAAGGCTGCGAAGCAGCGTCGTATCCGTGATGGCGGCGTCTGCCCGGCGAGGGAGACGACAATGATCAGAAGACCCGCGTCGACCGGGGCGCTGCCGGCTGTCGTGCTGGCGCTCCCTGCTCGAGGTCACAGGATTAGGGCGATTTCGGCAGGGTGACGCCGATCATGCAATCTCGGGTGACCAGCTCGGCCAGCTGGTCCTCGCTCCAGCCCTCGGTGCCCGCGGGCCGGCGGGGCAGGACCATGTAGCGCATGTCGGCCGTGCTGTCGTGCACCCGGACCTCCCAGTCGTCGGGGATTTCCGTGCCGAACTCGCCGAGCACCGCGCGCGGCTCGCGCACGACGCGCGAACGGTAGGCGCGCGCCTTGTACCAGTCCGGCGGCAGGCCGATCAGGAAGCGCGGGTAGCAGGAGCAGAGCGTGCAGACGATGACGTTGTGCAGCTTCTCGCCGTTCTCGACTACGACCAGGTGGGTCGGACCCATGTCGATGCCGAGCTCGGCGCAGGCCGCCGAGCCGTCCTCCAGCAGGCGCGCCTTGAACGCGGGGTCACTCCAGGCGCGGGCGACGACCCGGGCGCCCTGGGCCGGGCTGCGCGCGTCCATCGCCTCGACGGCGGCGCGCACCTCCTCGGCAGTGACCACGCCCTTCTCGATCAGCAGCTCGCGCACCGCCGTCTCCATGGCTTGGTAGTAGGTCAGCGGTCCGTCCTGGTCCGGGCGGGGCGCGTGGTCGTGGGAATGCTGGCCCGTATCGCTCATGTGCCGCCCTCCTTTGCCGCGCCGGCCGGCTCCAGCCAGTGCTCGAAGATCTCGACCTCGACGCCGTCGTTCGCCCGGCCCTGGTCGTCGGGCCACAGCGTGCCCTGGTCGAAGTGCACGCGGTAGAGCGGCCGTACCGGCTGGCCGTCCCGGGCGTAGGCGAGCTCCTCCGGGTTGCGGAAGCTGCCGCAGATCCGCTCGATCACGCCGGTCTTGCCGCGCACGTAATAGGGCGTGCGGATGTGGCCGGGCGGATGCGCCCAGCGCACCCGGACCCGGTCGCCGGGGGCAAAACGCGCCGTCATGTCCGGTCTCCCGCTGCCCGCGCCTCGACCTCGGCCATCTTGCGTCCCAGCTCGTCGCTGGTGAACACGCCCTTGCCGAGCAGCACGCCGGTGATCGAGGCGATCCAGCGCTCGTAGTAGCTCAGCTCGTCGTAGGCCCCGGAGCCGAGCTGCTCGATGCCGCGCCGCAGCTCGTCGACCCGCACCAGGTCGCGCGTCTTGTCGGACAGCAGCATGAGCAGCGCGTCGACGCGCTTCTCCCAGAGCGCGTAGTCGTGCTCGCCGCGCTCGACCGGGCCAGCCGGCAGGCCGCCCATGTCGTGATGGCCGCGTCCCGGATCGCTCATTGCCGATCGCCTCCCTTGCGTTTCGGCTCAGCTTGCCGCAAGCGCCGTCGCGAGACAAGGCAATGGGGCTTTCTATGCGCCGGCTCCGGGGCCTAAGCTGGCCGGATATCCGGTTGGAAGAAACCGCCATGAGGTTCCTATACCTGGCCCTGGCAGGGTCGATCGCCTGGACCGTGCCCGCCACCGCCTTCGAGGCGGCCGACCTGGACCGCCTGAAGTCGACCGGCAGCTGCATCGGCTGTGTCCTGGACAAGGCGGCGCTGCGCCGCGCCCAGCTGAGCGGGGCGCGCCTCGAGGGCGCCAGGCTGGCCGGCGCCGACCTGTCGCGCGCCGACCTGCGGGGCGCCGACCTGCGCAGGGCCGACCTTCGCGGGGCCAAGCTCAGCGGCGCCGACTTGAGCGGGGCGGACCTCGGGCGCGCCGACCTGGGCCGGGCGATCCTGGACGGGGCCAGGCTCCAAGGGGCCAAGCTGGGGGCGGCCGATCTGAGGGGCGCCAACCTCAACTGGGCTGTTTTGAGCGACAGCGATCTGAGCAGCGCGCGCCTCGGCGCCGCGTTCCTCAACGGCACCGACATGTGGCAGGCGGCGCTCGACGGCGCGCGGCTCGAGCAGGCGGACCTGCGCCAGGCGCTGGGGCTCAGCCAGGCCGGGCTCAACCGGGCCTGCGGCGACGACACGACACGCTTGCCCGAAGACCTGGTCGTCAGGTATTGCGATTGAACGGCAGGCCTTAGTCTCTGCCTAAGAAATGAAAGATCGTAAACCATGGCTTTAGCAGCTCCAGGCCAGAGTTTGTCATGGCAGGACTTGATCCGGCCATCCAGGAGTTGCCGTCCCAGAATGTTTTCCTGGATCGCCGGGTCAAGCCCGGCGATGACAGGGGGTGGTATTAACATATTGATATAATGTGCTTAACTTCGAGGCAGGCTCTAACAGGGAGGAGCGGCGATGAGGCGCGGAATCGATCATCTCGTGCTCTGCGTCAACGACCTGGACGCGGCGCGGCAGGCCTACGGCCGGCTCGGCTTCACGACGACGCCGCCCGCCCTCCACCCCTTCGGCACCGGCAACAGCCTGGTCCAGCTGCAGGGCAACTTCCTCGAGCTGCTGAGCGTCGCGGAGCCCGGCAAGATCCCGCCCACGGCGCCCGGGCAGTTCAGCTTCGGCGCCTTCAACCGGGACTTCCTGGCGCGCCGGCAGGGCATGTCCATGTTGGTCTTCCAGAGCGACGACGCGCGCCGCGACCAGCGGGAGTTCGCGGCCAACGATCTGGAGACCTACGCGCCCTTCGACTTTTCACGCCGCGCGACGCTGCCTGACGGCAGTGCGGTCACCGTCGCCTTCTCGCTGGCCTTCGTGACCGACCCCCGGATGCCCGAGGCCGCCTTCTTCGTCTGTCAGCAGCACGCCCCGGAATACTTCTGGAAGCCGGATTACCAGAGGCACCCGAACGGCGCCATCGCCGTCAGCGAGGTGGTCATGGTCGCGGACGATCCGGCCGCTTTCGCGGGCTTTTTCCAAAAGCTGCAGGGCCCGGAGGGGGCGCTTCAGGTCGCGACCGCCCTGGGGCGGGTCACGCTGCTCGACCGGCGGCGCTTCGCGGCGCGCTTTCCGGACATGCCGGTGCCGCGGGCGCCGGACACGCCGCATTTCGCGGGCTACCGTGTCACGGTCGCGGATCTCGCCCGGACCGAGGCGCTGTTGCGGCAGGCCGCCCTGCCGGTCAGGCGCGAAGCGGGCAGTCTCCGGATCGCGCCCGCCGACGCCTTCGGCGTCGTCCTCGAGTTCGCGGAAAAAGGTGTCTGACACCTTTTTTTGTGCTTTAAGATATTGATTATATTAGTTTTTTCTCCTTGGGATGAAGGTTGAACGCCCCATTTACGCCAGTTACGGGTCGGGTGGCGGGCGTCCAGCCGGCGGCTGGATTTCAGCGGTCGCCTGCGCGATCCTATGCTATAATGACATTCGGGTCCGGGTGCGCCTGGGCCCCTCGAATGGGGGAGCGGCCTTGGGCGAGACGTGCCGGGGCCGGGTCGGACGCGGGAGGTCGGGATGTACAGGTCGGTGACGGAAAGTCAGCAAGGGCAGACCAGGAAGCGCAAGCACATCCACTGGCTCGAGGGAATCGGTATAGGGCTGGCGGTCTTCCTGGTGCTCTTCTTCACCTTCGGCTGGGGCTAGCCGAAGGCGCGTTACGACACGACCCTGAGACTGTGCTGGAAGATCGTCAGGGCATCGGCGAGCGACGGCGTGCGCACAACCTTCTCGCCCCCGCGGCACACCAGATACTCGCTTTCCCGGCCCGGGTCGTTGGTTCGTTTGGCGATGGTGAAGAGCGGTTTGTCCTGGCTGTGCCGGTAGACCGAGAAGATCGCCATTCCGGCCCTCTGGTCGATGGCATAGTCGCGCCATTCGCCGCTCATCACGCGGCGGCTGTATAGCGATAACAAGAGGTTAAGTTCGGATCTGTTGAAGAAGGTGGCGGTGCAGGAAGGCCTGGCGGGACGTTTGAAGTCCTCTATGCGGTGGAGCTTGCCCATCAGCGCGTGCGTATCCTCCCCTGCTGAATTACTATCATATTCTAGTTTCTCTGAAATTAACGCCGCAGTCCAGCCAGGAGACATCGTCGGCGCCCCGGATGACTATATCCCAGGCCGAAGCGGATCTATGCCATTGACCCGAGGTGTCGACTTTGCGAGGAACGGTGCAGGGGCCGTCCGCGACGTCGTGTCGATGGCCTGTTGAGTTTAAGGTCAAGAGGGAGAAGGCATCATGGCGGCGACCACGCCGATCTGCGACTTCGGCTGGAAGGCGGTCGATTTTCAGCTCGAGGGTATCGACGGCAAGACCTACAGCCTGGAGGATGTCCGCGGGCCGAACGGCACCCTGGTCATGTTCATCTGCAACCACTGTCCCTACGTCAAGTCGGTGATCTCGCGCATCGTGCGCGAGGTGGGCGCGCTCGAGGAGAAGGGCATCGGGGCCATCGCGATCATGGCGAACGATACCGAGAGCTATCCCGAGGACTCCTTCGAGAACATGAAGGCCTTCGCCGAGGAGCATGGTTTCGGCTTCCCTTACGTGATCGACCGCAGCCAGGAGGTGGCCCGGGCCTATGACGCCGTCTGCACCCCGGATTTCTTCGGCTTCAACAAGGATCTGGAGCTGCAGTACCGCGGCCGCCTGGACGAATCGAGAACGACCCTGGTCCCGGACGCCCGCCGCGAGCTGTTCGAGGCCATGGCGCGGGTCGCCGAAACGGGCGAAGGGCCGCGCGAGCAGGTCGCGTCCATGGGCTGCTCGATCAAATGGCGGGCCGCGTGACCCGTCGCCGACAGGGGGCCGGCTGCCGGCGGGCCCCGGCCCTTTTAGCGGTTGAAACACAAGGCGTCAGGCTGTATCCGAGGGCCGTGACGCGCAAGCGTGGCGCCGGCCTTCGAGCGCCCGGAGTGGACCGTGGCTGATATATTCAAGGAAGTCGACGAGGATCTAAGGCGCGATCAGGCGGCCAAGGTCTGGAAAAAGTACGGCCATGTCGTGATCGGCGCGGCCGTTACCGTGGTACTAGCGACCGCCGCGTACCAGGCCTGGACCTGGTGGGACGTGAAGCAGCGGACGGAGCTCTCCCGGGGCTATTCCGCCGCCGTAGACCTGTTCGAGCAGGGCAAGACCGAGGATGCGGCCGCCGCGTTCGGCGGGCTGGCCGCGGCCGGCGGCGGCTATGGCACGCTTGCCGCCTTCAACAGGGCGCGCCTGCTGGCCGAGGCCGGCGACACCGCCGCCGCGATCGAGGCCTGGGACCGCCTCGCGGCAAGCCCGTCGACCGGGCCGGCGTTCCAGGGCGCGGCCACGGTGCTGTCCGTCATGCATCAGAGCGACAGCGGCGATCCGGCCGACCTGGAGGCGCGGCTCGAGCCGTTGACCGCCGAGGACAGCGGCTTCCGTCCGATCGCGCTCGAGCTGATCGCCATAATGGCCCTGCGCCGGGGGGACCGCACGCGGGCGCGCGAGATCTACACGCGGCTCGCCGACGACCGCACGGCGCCGGTCGGGCTGAGGGGGCGGGCCTCGCAAATGCTGGCCGCCCTGGAAGAGTAGCTGCGCGCCATGACACTCCGGATCGCCTGCCTTCTGCTCTGCGGCGCGGTCCTGGCCGGGTGCTCCGGCGGTTGGTTCGGCGGGGGGGAAGACGATGCGCCGCTGCCCGGCGAGCGCGTCGCCATCATGACCTTCGGCCGGAGCCTGGAGCCGGACCCCAGGATCGCCGACCTGGAGGTCCGCCTGCCGGCGCCCCGCGTCAATAAGAGTTGGTCCCAGGCCGGTGGCGAACCGGGCCATGCCATGCACCACCTGTCGCTCGAGGACAAGCCGCGCGAGGCCTGGCGGGCGGGCGTCGGCCGGGGATCCGACTCCAGCCGCTGGATCCTGGCCCAGCCACTGGTCGTGGAAGACCGGGTCTACGCCATGGATTCCGAAGCCCAGATTACTGCTTTCGGCGCTGAGGACGGAGACCGGATCTGGCAGGTCGACCTGGACCTCGACGAAGAGAGCGGCGACTACTTCGGCGGCGGCATCGCGTACGAAGCCGGGCGCATCTATGTCACCACCGGTTTCGGCACGGTATTTGCGCTGAATGCCGAGACCGGAGAAACGATCTGGTCGCAGCCTCTGACGGCTCCGCTGCGGGCGGCGCCCACCGTGAGCGGCGGCCGGGTCTTCGCGGTCACCCTCGACAATCAGGCCTTCGCCCTCGCGGCCGACGACGGCCGGCGGCTCTGGAACCACAGCGGCATCGAGGAGGCCGCGAGCCTCCTCGGCGCGGCCAGCGTGGCGGTGTCGGGCTCCGCGGTCGTGGTTCCCTATTCCTCGGGCGAGATCTTCTCCTTGCTGGTCGAGAACGGCCGCGTGCTTTGGAGCGACGCACTCTCGGCGGTCAACCGGGTCGATCCCATCGCGGACCTGGCGCACATCCGCGGCCTGCCGGTGATCGACCGGGGCGCCGTAATGGCGATCAGCCATTCCGGACGCATGGTGGCGGTCGACCTGCGCCGCGGCGCGCGGGCCTGGGACATCGAGCTGGGCGGGGTCCAGATGCCCTGGGTCGCCGGCGAGTTCGTCTATTTGGTCACCAACGAGGCCGAGGTCGTGTGTCTCACCCGCCGCGACGGCCGTATCCGCTGGGTGCAGACCCTGCCGCATTACAAGAGTCCCGAGAACCAGACGGATCCGATCCAGTGGTTCGGCCCGGTGTTGGCCGGCGACCGGCTGATCCTGGCCGGCTCCAACGCGGTGGCCGTATCGATTTCCCCCTACACCGGCGAGATCCTGGGCGAACAGGACCTGCCCGGGGCGGCGGCCGTGTCGCCGGTGGTCGCCGGCGACACGCTTTACTTCCTGACCAATAACGCGACGCTCCTCGCGCTGCGCTAGACCTGGTTGCGCCATGACCTTCACCGTGGCCATCGTCGGCCGGCCGAACGTCGGCAAATCGACCCTGTTCAACCGGCTCGTCGGCCAGCGGCTGGCGCTGGTCGATCGCGAGCCGGGCGTGACCCGGGACCGGCGTGAGGGCGAGGCGCGGCTGTTCGATCTGTCCTTCCGGGTAATCGACACCGCGGGCCTCGAGGAGGCCTTCGACGAGAGCCTCGAGGCGCGCATGCGCGCCCAGACCGAGCAGGCGGTCGCGGCAGCCGACCTAGCGCTCTTCCTGATCGACGCACGGGCCGGGGTGACGCCGCTCGACGAGCACTTCGTCGGTTGGCTACGGCGCAGCGGGACCCCGGTCCTGCTGGCCGCCAACAAGTGCGAGGGGCGGGCCGCCGAGGCCGGGCTGGCCGAAGCCCACGGCCTGGGCCTGGGCGAGCCGCTGGCGCTCTCGGCCGAGCACGGCCTCGGGCTCGTCGACCTCTGCGACGCGCTGCGCGACCTCCTGGAGGCGCACGAGGCGGAAGTCGCGGCCCGGGAGGGCGATGAGGCCGGCGCCGAGGACGGCACCCTGCAGCTCGCCATCATCGGGCGCCCCAACGTCGGCAAGTCGACCCTGGTCAACCGGCTGATCGGCGAGGAGCGCCTGCTGACCGGCGCGGAGGCGGGCATCACGCGCGACGCGATTGCTGTCGACTGGCGCTACAGGGACCGCGCCATCCGGCTGGTCGACACCGCCGGGCTGCGGCGCCGGCCCCGGGTCGTGGGCAAGGTCGAGAAGCTGTCGGTCGCGGACACCCTGCGCGCGGTCCGCTTCGCCCAGGTCGTGGTGCTGCTGGTCGATGCCGAGGCACCAATGGAAAAGCAGGACCTGACGATCGCGCGCATGGTGGTGGACGAGGGCCGGGCCCTGGTGATCGCGGTCAACAAGTGGGACGCCTGCCGGGACCGCGAAGGTGCGATGAAGGTTCTGCGCGACCGCCTGGAACGCTCGCTGCCGCAGACCCGGGGCCTGCCCGTGGTTACGATCTCGGCGCTGCAGGGCCGCAACCTCGACCGGCTGCTCGATGCCGTGCTGGCCGCCTACGAGGTCTGGAACCGGAGGATCCCGACGGCCGAGCTCAACCGGTGGCTGGAGGCGGTGACCACGAGCCACCCGCCGCCGGCCCCCGGCGGACGGCGCATCAAGCTGAAATACGTCACCCAGGCCAAGGCCCGGCCGCCCACCTTCGCGATCTTCTGCTCCAAGCCGGACGACCTGCCGGGCGCCTACCTGCGCTATCTGGAGAATTCCCTGCGCGAGGACTTCGACCTGCCCGGCACGCCGATCCGCATCAACTTCCGCAAGGGCAAGAACCCCTATGCGAAGGGCTCTTGAGCTGAGGCCCCCAAAGCGGAAAGATCCTTGGAGACCCGCATCGCGCCCCGCTCCTCGGGCGAGCGTGCGATCCAGAAGCCGCGCTTGCGGGCAAGGGCCAGCATGGCATGGTTGTCGGCGAGCACGTCGCCCCAGACCTGGCCGATGCCGCGCGTCCGGGCATAGGCGAGCAGGCGGTCGAGCAGCAGCGATCCGACGCCCCGGCGCTGCACGTCGGAGCGCACGACGACGGCGAACTCGGCGCGCCCGCCCTCGGAGTCGGCCACGAAGCGCGCCACGCCCCAGCCGTCGGTGCCGCCCTTCGGATCGAGCCCGATCGCGACCAGCGCCATGTGCCGGTCGTAGTCGATGTGGGTGAGATAGGCGGCTTGGGACGGACTCAGTTCCGGTAGGGACTGCAGGAAACGCATCCGCACATCGTGCGGCGTCAGTCTCTTGAAGCCGGCTTGCAGATCGGCCGCATCTTCCGGCCGGATCGGCCGCAGGAATACCGGCTGACCCTCGGGCAGTCGAAGCATCGCTTCCAAATGCCGGGGGTAGGACGTCCGGGCCTGCGCTCCGAGACCGCTTTGCGCCAAGATCTGGGGACAACAGTCTCTAGTGCGAACGTTCGTGCCATTATTGGCCGAAATATCTAGATGAGGGAACATGATGAAGCCTCTCGGATCAGCGGTTGTTGGCGATCAGGGTTTCGAATGCGCGCAGGGCACGGCCCTTTGCTCCCGGATCGTGCAGGAGCCGCTTGGCCTGATGATAGGCGAGATAGATGCCGTGGATCTCGTAGGCGAAGTCCTGGCTGTTCACGCCCGCGCCCAGGTCGCCCTCGCGCACCGTGCGCTGGACCGCCTTGGTCAGGGTTCTTAGCCAGTTGAGCTGGGATTCGACCAGGAACTCCCGGGCCAGGCCCTCCCGGTCGTCGAGTTCCACGGCGGCGGCGAGAAAGATGCAGCCGCCGCGAATGCCGCCCTTTTCGGTCCAGTCGAGCAGGTTCTCGAAGAGCGCCCGCAGGCGGTCGATGCCCTTGGCCTGCCGCTGGGCCGGCGCGACGACGATCTTGGCAAAGCGCCACACCGCCGTCCTCAGGATCTCGACCTGCAGAGCCTCTTTCGATCCGAAATGGGCGAACAGGCCGCTTTTGGACAAGCCGGTCTTCTTCGCCAGGTCGCCGATGCTGAGCCCCTCCAGGCCGACCAGGCTGGCCTGGTCGAGCGCGGTATCGAGGATCGAGTCCCGGGTTTCTTCACCTTTGCCCATGCAGGTATAATAAAACGAACGGTCGTGCTGTCAAGTGGTATCTCGGAGGGTCGAGTCTCGGCTGGAGATCCTGTCGAAACAAAGGCCGGACCGTCCGCCTTCTTGCAGATCAAGTCTGCTGTCTGCCCAGTGACGGACCTCGGGCGCAATGTGCGTAAGTCCTACGTTTTATTGTTTCGTACCAACATCTCGAAAATAATCTCGAACTGCTTCGACGGTCGACTCTGCGGCTTGGCGGGCAGGCCCATCGTAAACTGTCCGATGAGGGCATGGTATACGAGCCGCGCCCGCGCCGCCGCCTCGATTGGCGTGAAATCCAACCCCAGGAACAGGGATTCAAGGTAGGCGAGCCGGCGCCTATCGATATGCTCTATTGCGGCAAGGGCGGCCGAATCCTTGGCAGCCCAGGCTCGTATTTCCCGGTCCAGTCGGCCGTCCGATTCGAGGACGATCGTGAACAACGATCGAAGGCGCGCCCGCGCGTCTCCGTTGCGTTCCTCGACCTGCGCGATGACATCGTTCGTGGCCCGCGCTTTCCATGCGTCCAGCACGGCTTCAAGGAGCGCGTTGCGGTTCTTGAAGTGCCAGTAGAAGCTGCCCTTGGTGACACCAAGGGCCTTGGCCAATACTTCAACGCGAACGGCGTCGACCCCCTGCGCGGCGAGGGCCTTCAGCCCAGCATCGATCCATTCCCGCTTGCCCAATCGTTTGCTCATGCGCCAACCATACGGTGCCGTATTGACAGACGCAATGTGGCAGCTTAGGTTTGCCCATACGGTTGCGTATGGAGATAGGAGAAGAAAATGGCGAATACGGCCCTGTTTGTGGCCGCGATCCTCACGATTGGGATCGGCGCGGTCCACTCATGGCTGGGCGAGCGGCGGTTGATCGGGCCGCTGTTGTCGCCGCAGCGACGCCAAGGGATATTGGCAAGCAGCACCTTCGCACGGCAGGTCTTGCGCTTTGCCTGGCACCTGACGACGCTGGCTTGGTGGGGGATGGGCGCGATGCTCGTCGCGCTGGTCTCGTCGCCATTGGATGGGCAAGACCGCACGGTCCTGCTGATCATCGGTTTGACGTTCCTGCTGACCGGAACAGTGATATTGATCGTCAGCCGCGGCCGTCATCTGGCATGGCCCGTCTTCCTGATGATCGCCGGGCTTTCAGTCGTACCGTTGCTGCAATCGTCTCCGTAGAGCGGCCAAGAAATGGCGCCGCGAACGGGAGACCAAACGCGCCATGGACCGTGGCACGGGTCGATAGTCGTTCGACCATTACGCCCGTCCGGCCCGCCGCCGGCGATGCGATAATCGAACTTGGACGCGCGGGGCATGGCGGCTGGCTCCTCGGTTCATGGCGCCGGAAGAACAGCTCGGAAATTCACTATGAGTCGGATGGACGCCGGCGATCACGAGAGAACGAAACAACCTGCGGCTGCCGACCACATCCGGTCGAAAGGCGACCTATCGCTTCCGCTTCCACGCTCCCTGCCCATCGTCGAACGGGTTGTCATCCCGAACCCGAACCCGAACCGGAATATGAGGACGCTGGACACTTTCAGGGTCTTGCCGGACATACTACGCCTGTCATCTGCTCGCGTGTGGAGAGTGGTCCATCCTCCGCGCAGCGCAAGCTCTCGCTGTCCAACTTTTGTTGCCGGGCCATGTGCCGACCGGTCCCGAGGCGCCGGGGCAGCCGTGGTTAGGAGAGGTTCATTGCCGCCTTCCGACGTAGCATTTCGAACCCCAGGGGAACGGCTTGAATTCAAGATCTTCTGATCTTCTCAGAGCGGGCTAATTAACCCATCTTTAGAACAATTCACCTACAACCGACCGTCGAGCTGGCTGATTGCCGGTCGATCCATCGCCAGTTCCAACGGAGAGTAGACGATGACGTCTCTGCGTGTTTGTCTGGGCGGCGCGGCGGTATTCGCCGGACTTGCCATTGCAGCCGCGGCCTGGGCCGCTGGCCCTCACGAAGTGCCGATACGGGATTTCGCCAAGAGCACCGTCGAGACGTGGATCAGCAGTCCAACCGTCATCAAGGCGATCAAGAGACAGAACGCACGGCACGCCGGCCTGAGCCAAGGTGACATCGTCGCATTGGACAAGAAGTGGCGCGCCGAGACCTCCGCGGTCAATCGGCCGCTGATCGACCGGGCGTTGGCAAACGAGCTGTCGCGCTTTCTGGCGCAGGCCAAGAAGGAGCAGCACGGCATCGTCACCGAAGTCTTCGTCATGGACAATCGCGGCCTGAACGTCGGCCAAAGCGACGTCACATCCGACTATTGGCAGGGTGACGAGACCAAGTGGCAGAAAACCTACTTGGTCGGTCCGGATGCCATGATCATCGACGAAGTCGAGCTGGACGAGTCGACGCAGACGTTTCAGTCGCAGCTGAGCATGTCGATTACCGATCGGGCGACCGGCAAGGTGATCGGCGCCATAACGGTCGGAATCGACGTCGAGGCGATCGTATGGGCGAATCTCGAGGCCCTGTCTCGATAGCGTGTCCGGATCGACGGGGCTCGGCACGGCAACCGCCATCGACGCTTGCCCTAACCAACCAAAGGGACCACGACAATGTGCGCAAATGCAGGCAGAGGTGATTTGAGAATTGCCGGCATGGTCTCCGTCATCATCTTGATCCTGGCCGCGTCGCCGGCGGAGGCGGAACCGAACAACACCCGGCCCTTCACTCTGGCCGAGCGTCAATTGCTGCTGATCGAGAGGATGACCAACAGCGCCCTGCTTGCGGCGCTTGGAATCGACGCGTCGCCCGGCTTGAGCTCCATCCATTGGTCGCGGGGTCGCTTCGATCGAATGCAAACGGACCTTCGCGAAGGAAACCCGTATATCGGCCTGAGCCCCACGACAGAGCCGAAAATACTCGAAACGCTGGACCAGGCCGACTCGCGATGGCGGCATTACGACTCGATCTTCGGAGAGATCGTCGCGTCCGGGAAGGTCTCGGAGGCGCAGGTGGACGCGCTTGCGGTAAGCCATGCGAATATGATCGAAGCCTTGAGACAAATGGTCGACTCCTATGGGTATTTTGTCTATGGCGGCCGCTACCATTCGATTCTGTCGTCCACGATCAACGGGACGGGGCGGCTGCGCGCCAGCACACAGCTTGTGCTTCGAAGCCTCATGATGGCCGCCTATCACGACTACGCAACGGAGCAGAGACAACAGCTGGCCCAATCGACGAAGGAGTTCGACGAGACGATCAATGGCCTGATCGAAGGCAATCCAGAACGCCGTCTGCTGCCGGCCGCCACGCGGGAAATCAGAGGCGAACTGATGAAGGTCGACGAGATGTGGACGGAGATCCGACCGATCCTGGAGCGGGCGGTCGCCGGCGAGGCCGTCACAAAGGACCAGATCGCTACCGTTGCGCGGTACGCGAACGATATGGCCGTGCCCCTGACGATGGCGCTGATGATGTATCTGAGCGTTTGATGGCCGAGATGGCGGGTGGAGGTGCCGCTGCGTCTTCGTGATAGGCGGCCTTCAAGGCGAAGGCTTGCGAAGCAAGCGAGCGCAGCTCCTTGAAGCCCCGGCCGGCGGAGCGAAGCTGGCGAAACTCTCGGCCCGGCACAAGGTTCATCCGAATCTGATCTCGAAGTGAAAGCGGCAGGCGGCGGCATGAACTCCATCATGGGATCCCACCTAGCAAACGCCGCAAGACTGTCCAACGATTGGGGGCCACCTCTCCTGGACCACCTCACGCGCACCTGCGAGCGGACCGTCGCCCGGCCAGCCGTGCCAGCCGAAGCGCCCAGGTGAACACCCCAAAAGCCGGTTTTCTCAACAGCCCCACTGTCCCTGGAACCCCTGGATCGCTCAGCCGCCCAAAGCGACCTTTGTCACGAGGTCTCGAAACGGCCGGTTATCCAACCGCTCCGCTCGTCAGCTACCAGAACGATCGACAGCTTTCTGGGTGGATCCTCCTTCCACTGGTGTTCCGCGCCTTCGAGCGCGCACGTCCGCTTTCCCGGAGGGGCCTTCCGCTTCACCCTCGGCTACGGCCATCGTCGGTCGGCGCTGCGACGGGCGCGGACACTGAAGCCAGTTTGACCGTGAGCGCTACAAACCACATGGCCTCTTTACAAGTTCTCATAAGTGGGAAATATTCTCTTTTATGGGCACCCTCTCTGTCATCGAGCGGTCGCTGGACGACCGCATCGCCCTCCGCTTGAAGACGCTCCGTCTTGATCGCGGATGGTCGCTCGATGAGCTTTCGAGGCACTGCGGCGTTAGCCGGGCGACTTTGTCGCGATTGGAAAAGGGGGAAGTGAGCCCAACCGCAAGCGTGCTTGGGAAGCTTTGTTCGGCTTACGCCCTTACGATGTCTCGACTGATGGCGATGGTCGAAACGGATTTCGCGCCGCTCGTACCGCGCCGGGAACAGAGAGTCTGGAAGGATCCGGAAACCGGGTTCGGCAGGCGGTCGGTGTCCCCGCCGGCGGAGACCCTCGCGGCCGAGCTCCTGGAGTGCGAGCTGCCCGCCGGGACGCGCATCGAATACGACAGCCCGCCCCGGCCGGGCCTGGAACACCATCTGATCGTGCTCGACGGGCATCTGGAAATGACGGTCGAAGGCCGGTCGTACCGGCTGCGCAAGGGCGATTGCCTGCGCTACCAGCTGTTCGGGCCGAGCGTGTTCGAGACGAACCAGGACCGGTCCGCAAGATACATGCTCGTTATCGTGTGAGGCATCGTGAGCAACCAAATTCGCATCGAGTCGCTTGCAGCCGACAGCATCGACAAGAACCTGGAAGAGCTGGCGGCCGTGCTGAATGCCTGCGTCCACGATGGTGCCAGCGTCAGCTTCATACTGCCGCACGCCATGATCGACAGCATGTCCTTCTGGTCGGACAAGGTGCGCCCTGCCGTGCGCGCCGGGACAAGGTTGCTGCTGGTCGCAAGACTAGGCGGCCGCATCGCGGGCTCGGTTCAATTGGACCACGATACCCCGCCCAACCAGGCTCACCGGGCGGAAGTCTCGAAACTGCTCGTTCATCCGCATTTTCGCGGACGGGGCGTCGCCAAGGCCCTCATGACCGAGCTCGAGAAGCGGGCGAACGAACTGGGCCGCAGCCTGATAACCTTGGACACGAGGACAGGCGACAGGGCGGAGTCGCTCTACCGCTCGCTGGGCTACGAGACCGCGGGCATTATTCCCGCCTACGCCAGGAACCCTTTCGAAGACCGCCTAGATCCCACCACGTTCATGTACAAGATGCTCTGAAAGACGGTGTCTGTAGGACTTGGCCGCGGCCAGCAGGGGCCGGGCCTCCGGACTGCGCCAGAGGCCCGGCCCTTGGCCGTCAGCGTCCCCCGACCGCGCCGTCGCGGCGCTGGTCGGCGCCGCCTATGAAGCCGTCCCCGGTCACCTGGATGATCGACAGGCCGCTGGTCAGGCTGCGCACCGAGACCGGATGGCCGAGCGCTTCGAGGCCCGCCTGCAGGTCGGCCGCGTCACCCGGACCCGTGACCCCGGGAATCGCCGTTTCCAGCTCGGTGTTGCTGTTGCGGTTGCCGTAGTGCGGGCTGTTAATGGCCTCCTGGGGATCGAGGCCGAAATCGATCATGTTCATGATCGACTGGGCCGTGTAGCCGATGATGCGCGAGCCGCCCGGCGAGCCGGTCACGATCTCGACCTTGCCGCCGTCGTCGAAGACGATCGAGGGCGACATGGAGCTGCGCGGCCGTTTCCCGGCCTCGACCCGGTTGGCGACGGGGTTTCCAGCGCTGTCAGTGGGCGAGAACGAAAAGTCGGTGAGCTCGTTGTTCAACAGGAAGCCATGGACCATGACCCCGTTGCCGAAGGAGCTCTCGACCGTCGTCGTCATGGAGAGCGCATTGCCGTCTCGGTCGACGATCGAGACGTGGCTGGTGCCGCTCGACTTGATCGTCGGATCGGGGCCGGCGGCGCCAAAGGCACCGGGAGGATCGCCCGGCGAGGCGGTCCCCATGTCCGTGGGCCCGATCAGCGCGGCCCGGCTTGCCAGATAGTCGTCGTCGATCAGGCCGGCGACGGGCACGGGAACGAAATCCGAGTCCGCGACATAGAAGTTGCGGTCGGCGAAAGCCAGGCGGCCGGCCTGGGCGAAGAGGTGCGCCGCCTCGACGCTGACCCGCTCGAAACCGCTCAGGTCGAACGACTGGAGGATTCCCAGCATCTGCCCGACCGCGATGCCGCCGGAGGACGGCGGCCCCATCCCGCAGACCTCGTGCCCGCGGTAGTCGACGCAGACGGGCGCGCGTTCGATCACCTGGTAGCCCGCCAGGTCGGCGAGCGCCATGTCGCCCGGAATGTTCAGGTCGCCGGTGACGGCGGCGACGATGTCCGCGGCGATCGGCCCCGTGTAGAAGGCGTCGGCGCCTTGCCGCGCGAGGCTCGCGAGGGTCTCGGCGTAAGGCCTGTTGCGCATCAGGGTGCCCGCCGGCTTCGCCTCGCCGTCCGGCGTGGTGAAGTACGCGAAGGCCGTCGGATCGCGGAAGAACAGGCGGGGCTCGCCGGCCACGTTCCTGGCGAGCAGGCCGGCGACCTGGCTGCTGGTCCGCTCGGTCAGCTCGAAACCGCCCCTGGCCAGCCTGATCGCCGGCGCAATCAGCCGGTCCATGGGCAGGCGGCCATAGCGCTCGTGCATGAGTTCCATCATGCGCGGAACGCCCGGCACGCCGACCGAAAGGCCGCTCTGCCAGGCGTTGGAGAAGCCGATGGAGTTGCCCCCGTCATCGAGGAACCGGTCTTCCGTCGCCGCGGCGGGCGCCTTCTCGCGCGCGTCGATCGTCGTCGTCGTCCCGGTTTCGGCGTCGTAATAGACGATGAAGGCACCGCCGCCGAGTCCACTGGACTGGGGCTCCACCAATCCGAGAACAGTCTGGACCGCAATCATCGCATCGGCGGCCGTTCCGCCGTTGTTGAGGACCTTCGCACCGGCGGCCGTCGCCAGTGGATTCGCCGTCACCACCATCTCGCGCTCGGTGGAGACGGCCTGCGGCAGGTCTTGGGCCCATGCCGTCGAGTACAGCGCCGTCGCCAAACACACCGACGCGGTCAAAGCTTTCCATTTCATGTGTCGAACTCCCTGTTGTCCTACGTTGAAGGGATCTGGTTGGAGTGCAGGGCCACGCGGACGTCCCGCCACGCCGGACGAATCCGCCCGCGAATGATCCCGCTGTGCCTCACCGGCCGCGCGGCCGCTTACCACGTGACGCGTCGTCCGGTCAGGCGCTTTGTGCCGTCATTACTTCCCCGAAAAGGTTTTGGGCCCCGCTCCCACATCGGCGCGGCGCCCCAAGGTCTCGCCTCCGTAGGCTCAACCGCGCTTCCGATTCCAAAGCTGCCATTCATGCGGGCGCGGTTCAACCGGCAAAATTCATCCCGCAGGTGATTCTAACGCGAATGTGCGCGGCGCCGCCCGCCGACGCTCAGCCGGCCCGCACCAGCTCGCCGTTCCGCGTGCAGTCGGCGGCGGCCAGCTCGACGAAGGCCTCGGTCAGCGTCTCACGCGCCGTCCGTCTGCACGACGCCATCGGCGGCAAGGTGGTCCACGTCTTTGGATGTGTACCCCAATAGACCCTCGAGAATCTCCCGAGTGTGCTGACCCAAGTCGGGGGCCGGGTTGGCGGGCAGCTCCGGCGCGGAGGAAAGATGCGGCGTCGAGCGCGCAAAACCGAAGGTGCCGAACTCCGGGTCCGCGATCGGCATGATCATGCCGCGCGCCTTCACGTGCGGGTCGGCGAACACGTCCTCGGCGGTGTAGACGGGGCCGCAGGGAACCCCAATGGCATTCAGGGTGTCGACGGCCTCGTCCCGGCCCAGCGCGGCCAGCCATCCCTCGATGACGGGCTGCAAAAACTCGACATTGGCCGAGCGGGCCGTGCCGGACAGGGCGCGTTCGTCCTCGATCAGGTCCTCGCGCCCCATGGCCTTGCAGAGCCGGGACCAGATGATGTTGTCCGGCACGTTCAGCGCGACGTAGCCGTCCCTGGTTTCGAAGGCGCCGCGCGGCCAGAGATTACGGGGCTTGCCGCGCTCGGGGACCTGCCCGGAGACGGAGTAGAGCGCGAACATGGCCTCGTTCAGGCCCAGCATGTTGTCGAGTATGGCCGAATCCACGAGCTGGCCCTGACCCGTCCGCTCCCGCAGGAACAGCGCCTGCATGACGCCGTAGGCGGTTGCCAGGCCCGAATAGATGTCGGCCATGCCGTAGATGGTCCAGGACGGCGGCTTATCCGCGAAACCGACCTGGTGCATGATGCCGCTCATCGCCTCGCCGACGATGTCGAAGGCGGGCCGGTCGCTGTAGGGGCCCCGGTAGCCCTCCAGCTGTCCGAAGCCGGAGATGATCGCCCAGACCAGGCGCGGGTTGAGCGCCCGCATCTCCTTGTGCCCGAGGCCGATCTTGCCCGTGGCGCCGGGGCGCAGGTTCTCCACGACCACGTCCGCGGTCCGGACGAGCTTCCGGAAGATCTCCTGGCCCTCGCCGCTGCGCAGGTCCAGCGCCAGGCTCTTCTTGTTGCGGTTATAGCCCATGAACCCGGCCGCCTTGCGCCTCTCCCCCTTCGTGGCGAAGGGCGGCATCTGGCGGCGCGGGTCGCCGCTGCCGGGGCGCTCGATCTTGATCACCTCGGCGCCGGCGTCGGCCAGCAGCAGGGTGCAGTAGGGGCCGGCCATGTATTGCTCCAGCCCGACGACGCGGATCCCCGAAAGCGGGCGCTGCGTGTCGTTTGCCATGGTTCAATCCCCGATCCACTCGACAAGGGTCGAAACCCCCATGCCGACGCCGACGCAGAGGGTCGCCAGGCCGTAGAACGGCCGGGGTGCGTCGCCGGCCCGGCGCGCCATCTCGTGCATGAGGGTGACGAGGATACGCGCGCCGGAGCACCCGGTCGGATGGCCGAGCGCGATGGCGCCGCCGTTGACGTTGGTCTTGTCGTGCGCGAGGCCCAGGCGCCTCATGCAGCCGATGGTCTGGGCGGCGAAGGCCTCGTTCAGCTCCACGAGCCCGATGTCGTCGATGGCCAGGCCGAAGCGTTCGAGCAGCTTTTGCGTC
>JAOUCL010000280.1 GCA_029859805.1 Rhodospirillales bacterium
GTCGGTGAGGCTGCCGCCGTAGGACGCCGTCCACATGCCCGAGGTGACCGCGGCGACGAGCACCGCGCAGCCCGGATTGCCCGTGCCGCAGGTCGCAACGGCGGCTACCGACATGAGAACCCGGCCGTACTTGTGCAGGAACTTGGTGAACTTCCGCATCACCTTCTTGATCGCCCCGATGATCCCGAAGCCGCTCGGGTCGGTGAAGCTCAAGGGGTTGTTGAGCACGTAGCTGTAGCGGTTGAAGCTCTGCGTGTTCGTCGGGAACTGGACGATGGGGTCGGCCGAGAGGAAGCGCCCGAGGACCGGGTCGTAGACCCGGCCGTTCATGTGGATCAGGCCCAGCTTGTCCAGGTGCTCGTGGCCGGTGAAGCCGCGCGGCGTCTCGAGCGGCACGATGAGCGTGCCGGCCGGCTGCCAGTCGGTCTGGCGCCGCTTGCCGTGGGCGTCGTAGGAGAGGCGCTCGGCCACCGCCCCGGCCTCGCGCAGGCAGGCGCGAAAAACGGTTCCTTTCCTTGGTGGTCTTCGTGTCTCCGCGCCTCCCGCCTTCGCGAAGCCCGCGTCGGCGGGCGAAGGGGGGCTGTGGTAAGATCTGCATATTTTCAATGAGTTAGATGCCAATCTTCACTTAAAGAACTATCTATAACTTATTGAAAGACATAGACGTCTTACTGTGCATAGGCTCGTTTGCTTTCTTGCGCCACGCGCGCCGGGGGCGGCCGGCGGGGCACCCGGGAGGCCGGATCGGTCAGAACGCGATCCTGGTGGACGCGCCGATGAGATGCGCGGTTGTCGCCCGGCCGGCGGTCGCCATGGCGACTGCGACGCGCGACACCTTCGAGCCGTGCGGGCGAGCCCCGCGACCGGGGACAAGAGTTGAAACGGACGGCCTCAGAACGGCCGGCGCACCTCGATGCCGAGCACCTGGTCCGGAACGTCGGCGTTGGGCTCGTCCAGCGTGCCGTCCTGGCGGCGGTTCATGGCGACCGGATCGGCGACCCAGTTCTTGCCGAGCCTGCGCGACCAGTTCTTACCCGCGGGCACGTCCTGCGCGGCCCGGTAACTGCCCGCCGGAGCGGGGCTCTCGTCCTCGGCGTTCTGCGAGTCCGGCGCCTCGCCGTCGGCGTCATGCGAGTCCAGCGCCTCGCGACCGATGGACAGGTCGAGGCCTCTTTCCTGGGCCGCACGGAAGCTTCCCTGCGCCGCGCCGCCATTCGGGGAGCCCGGATCGTCGGCCTGCGCAAGCGCGCCCGAGGCGGCGAACAGCAACGCAAATGCCAGCCGGTGTGAGGCGGCCCTTATCCCTGCGCCCATGGTCCTAACCCTTCGCCATAATGGCGTCCCTATAGCACGGCCGATCCGCCGGCGACACCATCTAGTGGATCGAATCAGACACTTGGAACCCCAGCCAGGCGCCGAAATGGCCGGAAATCCGGAGTTTAACGCGGACTCAAACGTTTGGTTTTGACCACTAGCCGCATCTAACCGCCGGTCATGTCGGTCTTCGCCCTCTCGTAGGCCGCGGCGACCGCGCGGTCGAGGTCCGACGCCAGGGAAGAGCCCCGCAGGACCTCGAGGCCTGCGGCCGTGGTGCCGCCATAGTCGAGCAGCATCTTCGCCAGCTCCCCCGGGGACGTCTTGGAAGTCGAGAGGTGCGCGCCCGCACCATGGAACAGCTGGCGAACGGCGCGCTCGGCCCGGGCCGGATCGACCCCATGCCGGACGGCGCTCATCGTCATCGCCTCGGCGACGTAAGCCACGAAGCCCGGCCCGGAGCCGGTGAGCGCCGTGAAGACATCGATCAGGTCCTCGGTCTCGACCTGCTCCGCCAGGCCCGAGGGGGCCAACAGCTCCTGGACCCGGGCGCGTTCGGCGGCGGAGACCTCGGGCGTCGCGTACCAGGGCGTATAGGACAGGCCTTGCTCGGCGGTGAAGGTCGGCATGGACCGGACGACCCGGGCGGCTCCGGTGAACGCGCGCAGCCGCGCGACCGTCGCGCCGGCCATGACGGAAACCACCAGCCGGTCCCCGGCGTCGATCCCCAGGGCCGCGAGCTGCCCCGGCAGCACCGCCAGAAGGACGACGCCGCATTGCCCGACGAGCTCTCCGTTATCGGTCGTGAAGTGGACCTCCGGCCAGGACTCGAAGCCGTCGGTCCGGCCCGAACGGTTGGACAGCCAGAGGTCTTCCGCCGACACGACGCCCGCGGTGAGCATGCCCCGGGCCAGCACGCCGCCCAGCCAGCCCGTGCCGCCGACGATGCCGAGTGTCCTGAGCGTCATGCTGCCTGTATCCGGTTCCGGCCTGACTGCGGGATCATCACCCCTCGGCCGCGACCGCCTCGGCCGCGGCCCTGGCAGCCTCGGCGGCGGGGGGCAAGCCGCGTTCCTTGCGCGGCGTGCGGCCGAAGAAGTCGCGATAGCACTTGGAGAAGTGCGAGGCCGAGACGAAGCCGCAGGCCAGGGCCACGTCGATCACCGACATGTTGGTCTGGAGCAGCAGCAGGCGCGCCTTGTTGAGACGCAGCTCCAGATAGTAGCGCGCCGGCGAGCGCTTCAGGTACTTGCGGAACAGGCGCTCGAGCTGCCGGGTCGAGAGGCCGGCGTTCCGGGCCAGCTGGCCGCGCCCCAGAGGCTCCTCCAGGTTCTGCTCCATCTGATCGATGACCGCGAGCAGCTTGGGATGGCGCACGCCCAGGCGCGCCGGCAGGGACATACGCTGGTGGTCGTGCTGGTCGCGGATCCGCTCGTGCATGAACTGGTCGGCGACCGCGGCGGCCAGCTCGTGGCCGTACTGCATGGCGATCACGTTGAGCATCATGTCGATGGCCCCGGTACCGCCGGAACAGGTGAAGCGGTTACGGTCGATCTCGAACAGCTCGGTGGTCACCTCGATGTCGGGAAAATCCTCGGCGAAGGCGGCCAGGTTCTCCCAGTGGATCGTACAGCGGTAGCCGTCGAGCAGGCCGGCGCGCGCCAGGATATGGCTGCCCGTGCAGACCGCCCCGATGTCGGCCCCACGGCGATCCGCGCGGCGCAGCCAGGACAGCAGATGCCGATCCTCGAAGCGGTGCACGTCGACGCCGCTGCAGACCAAGATGGCGGAGCTGTCCGCCGCCCCGTCCAGCGCCGCCACGGGATGCAGCGTGATGCCGCTGGAGGCCGTCACCGGGGCGCCGTCGGGGGAACAGAGGGTCCAGGCATAGAGCTCCTGGCCGCTCGCCCGGTTGGCCAGGCGCAGGGGCTCCACGGCAGAGGTGAAAGCGATCATAGAAAAGCTCGGGACCAGGACGAAACCGATCCTTTGCGGCACTTCGCGCGGCGTGCTTCCGAACATCCCCAGACCCGCCTAACCCCCGACGCTTGCAGGGTATTCCCTGTCGCATCCGCGACTTTTGCACAAATCGGGCGGTGTCGCTAACGGAAAAATACGCGCCGTAGACTCGCAAGCCGGGGCCGGACCCATGGAGTGCTCTGGGCCGCCGGGCGAAGGCCTGCTATGCTGTCTCCGGCTTTGGTCGAGGGGTACGATCGGGACGCTGCGAAATGCGGTGCCGGTCGGCCTGTTGGGGGAAGGCGCCGTCGCGAATGAAGTCCCGCTATTCCATCTTCAGCCTGCTGCGCAACGCGCTCAGCTACCACGAAAACTGGCCTGAGGCTTGGCGTTCGCCCGAGCCGAAGCCGTCCTACGACGTGGTCATCATAGGCGGCGGCGGCCACGGCCTGGCCACCGCCTATTATCTGGCCAAGGAGCACGGCATCACGAACGTGGCCGTGATCGAGCGCGGCTGGCTCGGCGGCGGCAACACCGGCCGCAACACGACCATCGTGCGCTCCAACTACCTCTGGGACGAGAGCGCCCACCTCTACGAGCATTCGCTCAAGCTGTGGGAGGGCCTCACCCGGGAGCTCAACTACAACGTCATGTTCAGCCAGCGCGGCGTGATGAACCTGGCGCACAGCCAGCACGACCTGCGCGAGCTCGGCCGGCGGATCGCCGCCAACCGGCTCAACGGCGTCGATTCCGAATTCCTGACCCCGCGCCAGGTCAAGCAGTTCTGCCCGATCATCGACCTGCGCGAAGGCGGCCGCTATCCCGTGCTGGGCGCCTCGCTGCAGCGCCGCGGCGGCACCGCGCGCCACGACGCGATCGCCTGGGGCTATGCCCGGGCGGCCGACGCGCTGGGCGTCGACATCATCCAAGAATGTCCGGTGGAGGGCTTCCGCATCGAGAAGGGCCGCGTGCGCGCGGTGGAGACCGCCAAAGGCACGATCGAGGCCGGCAAGGTCGCCCTCGCGGTGGCCGGCCATTCGAGCGTTCTGGCCGAGCTGGCCGGCTTCCGCCTGCCGATCGTGTGCCACCCGCTGCAGGCGCTGGTCTCCGAGCCGGTCAAGCCGGTCATCGACTGCGTGGTCATGTCGAACGCCGTCCACGCCTATATCAGCCAGTCGGACAAGGGCGACCTGGTGATCGGCGCCGGGGTCGACAGGTACATCGGCTACAGCCAGAGCGGCGGCCTGCCGGTGACCGAGGAGACCCTGGCCGCGATCTGCGAGCTGTTCCCGCTGTTCCGCCGGATGCGCATGATGCGCTGCTGGGGCGGCACCGTGGATACCTGCCCGGACGCCAGCCCGATCGTCTCCAAAACGCCGGTCGAGGGAATGTACATCAACGGCGGCTGGGGCACGGGCGGCTTCAAGTCGACGCCCGGCTCCGGCTGGGTCTACGCCCACACCATCGCCCACGACGAGCCGCACCCGCTCAACGCGGCCTTCAAGCTGGACCGCTTCACCACGGGCTACCTGATCGACGAGCACGGCGCGGCGGCCGTGGCGCACTGACGAAGAGAGAGGCCGCATGCTGTTGATCCCCTGCCCCTATTGCGGTCCGCGCGAGGAGACCGAGTTCTCCTACGGCGGCGAGGCCCATATCGAGCGGCCGAAGCAACCCGAGGCGCTGAGCGACGAGGCCTGGGCGGACTATCTGTTCATGACCAGCAACACGAAGGGCGTGTTCCTGGAACGCTGGGTGCACAGCCACGGCTGCCGGCGCTGGTTCAACGCGGCGCGCGATACCCTGACCAACGAGGTCCTCGCGGTCTACGAGATGGGCGACAAGCCGCCCAAGCTCGAAAAACGCACCTACGTATAGGGCCGGGGGACTAGGATGGCGCAGGAGTTCCGCTTGGCAGAGGGCGGGTTGATCGACCGCTCCCGGCCGCTCGGCTTCAGGTTCAACGGCCGACTCTACCAGGGCTACGCCGGCGACACGCTGGCCTCGGCGCTGCTCGCCAACGGCGTCCACCTGGTCGGCCGCAGCTACAAGTACCACCGTCCGCGCGGCATCGTCTCGGCCGGCCCGGAAGAGCCCAACGCACTGGTCCAGCTCGGCCGCGATCCCCGCAGCGACCCGAACACGCGGGCCACACAACTCGAGCTGGTCGAGGGCCTCGCCGCCCGCTCGCAGAACTGCTGGCCCGGCGTGGGATTCGATATCGGCGTGATGAACGGCCTGGTCTCGCGCCTGCTGCCGGCCGGCTTCTACTACAAGACCTTCAAGTGGCCGGCGTCGTTGTGGATGAAATACGAGTATGTGATCCGCCACGCCGCGGGTTTGGGCCGGGCCCCCGGCAAGCGCGACCCGGACCTCTACGACAAGACCAACGCCCATTGCGACGTGCTGATCGTGGGCGGCGGACCGGCCGGGCTCGCCGCGGCGCTGGCCGCCGCCCAAACCGGCGCGCGGGTCATCCTGGCCGAGCAGGACTGCCAGCTGGGCGGCGCGCTGCTCGACCGGCCGGACGAGGCCATCGACGGCAAGCCGGCGCTCGACTGGGTCGCCGAGACGCTGATCGAGCTGGGCAAGAACCCGGAGGTGCGCATCCTGCCGCGCACGACCGTCTTCGCCTACTACGACCACAACTATCTCGCCATGCTCGAGCGGGTCACGGACCACCTGGGCGAAAAGCCCGAGAACCTGCCGCGCGAGCGGCTGTGGAAGGTGCGGGCCCGCCAAGTCGTGCTGGCCACGGGCGCCATCGAGCAGCAGCTGGTGTTCTCAGACAACGACCGGCCCGGGATCATGCTGGCCGGCGCCGGCCAGACCTATCTGAACCGCTATGCCGTGAAGCCGGGATCGAAGGCCGTGGTCTTCACCAACAACGACGGCGCCTACGGCGCGGCACTCGATCTGCAGCGCGCGGGCGTTTCGGTCGCCGCCGTCGTCGACCTGCGCACGGCCCCCGAGGGACCGCTCTCCGAACAGGCCGAGGCGGCGGGCCTGCCGATCCTGACCGAGCAGGCGATCGTAGCGACGCGCGGCGCCAAGCGGGTGCGCCAGGTGGCCGTGGCACCGCTCAGCCCCGAGGGCGACCGGATAACCGGCGACGGCGAAGGCATCGAGTGCGACTTGGTGCTCTGCTCCGGCGGCTGGAGCCCGACGGTCCACCTGTATTCGCAGTCCAAGGGGAGTCTCGCCTGG
>JAOUCL010000060.1 GCA_029859805.1 Rhodospirillales bacterium
CTCCTGCCATGCCATGGCGTTGCTCGGACGTCCGTGATCGGACGGATCCGCACAAGATGCCGAAAATTGGTTTACAGCCCGTATAGCTTGCCGTTCAAAAGGCACTTACGGCATCGATGCGAACCCGCGAGGAAGCCGCGTCTACAATCTGGTAGGCTGCGCCAGGGCCTGAAAACCCTGAGCGTCCCGCCGGCCGGCCTGATGGCCGCCGCCGGCGTGGCCGAGACCGCGCGCGGCGAGGAGCTGCACATCGAGGCTTTCCGCGCGCTCGCGCGGGCCTATGCGGAGGCCGCCTAGACCCGCACGACGAGCCGTCGCGAGGAGCCGGAGCGAGCGTTTACGGCTTGAGCAACCCGCTCTCGGTCAGGCTGTCGGTGATCTGCTCACTCAGCGTTTGCACGACCTTCTCGACCGATTGCGGGTCGATGGTTTCCGAAGCAGCCGACCAGATCAGCTTCTCCGTGGCCACTTCGTAGAGGTTCGTCTCCAACCTGACGATCTCGTACTCCTCCCAGTACCCGGGGGTGTAGGCAGCACCGTAGGCGCGGTCGTAATAGCCGGAGAACCCGCGATAATACCCGTAGGGCGGCGAATACGGCTCGCCGGGAACGTAGTATTTCTCCTTGTCGACGCCGAGCACCCTGGTGACGATGACCGACTTGATGCCGAGCTCTTGGGCCTTCTTCTTGATCGACGCCTTGTCGAGATCCGCCTTGTTCGGTGCAACGCCGAGGCTGGCCACCGCGGAAACGCCGCGGCTTTCGAACTTCGACGCCAGCGCCTGCTCGAACAGGCCCCGTCTGCGAACGTTGTCGCTAAGGCCGATGACCAGGACGCTCTCCAGCGGCCCGCCCGTGTAGCTGCTGTCGACCCAGGCCTCGGTCAACTTGGTCGAGGTGCAGCTCGCCAGGAAGGCAAGACAGATCGCGCAGGCGACGATGCGGACCGCAGCCGGAATCGCTTGTGACATTGTTCTTCCTCGCTTTAGTCGCCGTCGGCGGAAACGTGCCGCCAGCCATTCAGAGAACGGTGCACGCACCGAAGATCACGAACCCCACCTCCTCGCCGGCCGCGGTCAAGGCCATCTTGCCGCCGTCCTGCGCAATCGTCATGCTCCAGCCCAGACCGCCCTGCACGCCCTGCAGGATCAGCGCGCCGTCGTTTTGCGTCATGTTTCCGAATTTGCTGATCCGCTCCTCCCCGTCGGGACGCGTGGCCTTGGCCACCTTGCCCTTGAAATCGAGGCGGATGAACTGCGGCACGTTCATGCTCTCGGCGGTGCCCTTGAGGCAGTCGCCGCCCGAGGCGCAGTCGAACGCTTCGATCGAAGCGCAGATCAGCGGCTTGGAACCGTCGAAGCCGGCGGCCGATACCGGACCCGCCAACAGGCCCAGGCTGGCCACGAAGAATACAAGCTGGTAGCGTCTCATAGCCGGTCCCCCATGTCTCAGTTCACCTTATAGCCGCGGCCTTCCAGGCAGGCCGCCATGGCGCGGTTGTAACCATCTCGCTGCTGGCCCGCGGCGGCCTGCTGCTGGGCCTGGGCCTGCTGATAGTTGCGTTGCTCCTGATCCTGGCGCTGCCGCTGGTCTCTCCTGCGAAAGCCGCCGATGAGCGCGCCGCTGGCCGCGCCGATGGCGGCGCCCTTGCCGGCGTCACCCGCGATCGCGCCGCCGACGGCGCCGACCGCCGCGCCACGCGCGCCGCCGCGCAGCAGCCCGCCCTGCTTCGCTTCCTTGGGCGGCGGCGCCGCACCGGACGGCGGGGCCGCCCGGCTCGGGTCGAAGCCCGTCTGCTGCACGGCCCAGCTGTGGCACTCGTAGCGGTCCTGGTCCTGCTGCTTCTGGCTCTGGCCCTTGGACGGGTAGATGAAGATGTCCTGCGCCACGGCCAGACCCGGGACGAGTGCCGTGACCAGGATGGTTGCGATCAGCCTTTTCATTGCGTCCTTCCCTATTCCGATCCGTACGGCCGATCCTGCGCGCCGCAGGACGACCGGCACGACGATTGCCTTACACCCGGGCCCCATTGTCAAGGGCAATACTGGGCGATCCTTTTCGACCTGCCCGAGCGGGCCGGGTCACACATTGGCGCCGGTCTGCAGGGTCCACTCCACGACCTGCTCCATGACGTCCCGCAGGCTCTCGTCGAAGGCGGCCACGATGTCGTCGAGCGTCAAGGGCGAGACTTGCGCCGAGGATTCGAAGCCGGAGGCGGCCAAGGGGTCGCGCTGCGGGCGCTTGACCAAGGTGGTATCCAGGCCCACGCGCACCGTCCCGACATCCTCGGCAGTCTTTTCGATATGGAACGCCGACAGGCGCAGCTGGAGATCGAACTCCGGGCGAATCCGCGCCCGCCGGTCTCCGACCGTGAGAATCTTGTTGGAGTTCCTGAACGACTGCACGAGGAGCTCCATGACCATTTCCGGCGCCCGGCTCGCCCATTCGCCCGTCGCCAGATAAGTGATGTCATTGGCGACGCCGATGGCGATCCTGGCCGAGTTCAGCGACAGCGTGGTGGTCGGTTCCTGGACCTGAAGCGTCCAAGCGACGGCAGGCATATTGGGCGGGAAGCTGTCGGCCGCGCTCAGCCGGATACGACGCGGCGCCGGGCCGCTGCCCGGCAGCTCGCAGCCGACCAGGGACAAAAGACAGAAAGCGGACCCGGACACGACGACAGAGCGACGCGTCAGCCCTTTTCGCTTGGAATCGATCATGGCCATCATTGAACCTCCACTTCTCCCGGCCGCCCCAGGAAGTACCGCGCCGGGTCGCGCTCCATCTCTTCCAGGACCCGCCGTAATTGCTCCACGGTCGCCTGTGCGTCCACAGCGAGGTTGGTGAACTCGTAAAGCCCCGTGTTCGCGAAATCCCCGATGCCCTTCTGGTTGGCTTCGATCAGCTTCGCAGCTTGCTCGGCCAGGGCCGAGATCTTGTTCTCGGTTTCGCGCAGGCCCGAAATCGCTTTCTTCACGCCGTCCTCGTTGGCGGCCAGCATACCGTCGGCCCGCTCCGCCAGGGCCTTGTAGGACACCAATGTCTGCTCGGCGGTCTCGCGCAGCTGCTGGAACTCCGGGATGTCCGTCTTGACCGTTTGGACGATAGCGCCGACATCGGCGATAACCGTCTTTAGTTCGTCCACGGCCTTCTCGACCTTGCCGGTAGCATCGGCGACATTTTCGAGAGACTCTCCCACCTTCGCCCGGTTCTTGTCCGACAGCAGGTCGCTCACCTGGGCCAGGACGACGCCCGCCCGATCCACAACGTCGCCGAGCTCGCTTTCGATCTCCGCGAACTTGGATGGGATCGTCGGGAACTGTGGATAGGGGAGGTCCGTTTCCACGAGCTTGGCCGGGCTATCCGGTTGGAAATCCATCTGGATGCTCTGCTGGCCCGTCACCAGGCTCTGCGCGGCAAGCTGGACACGCAGGCCCTTGTCGATCAGCTCGTGCACCCGGTCTCCCGCTTCCTCGGACGTGGAGGCGCCGCGGATCCGGGACAGCTCGATCTCCATGAGCACGGGGATCATGAACTCGAGGCTTTCCGGGTCGACCTCGACCCAGACATCGGTGACCGTGCCGATCTGAATACCGCGCATCTCGACCGGCGCGCCGATCCGCAAGCCCATGAGCGAGCCGGGGAAGAACGCGACATACGTCTTACGCTCCTCAAAGAAACGGCCACCGCCGAAAACGCCGACCGCGGCTACCGCGAGGATCACGGCGCCGATGACGAAGCCGCCGACCGTCTTGGGGTTAGCTTTCTTCATAGGCCTCTCGCCCCCCTCGCTTTCGACCCGACGCGCATGGTCAGGTCTCCTCTCCACGGTTCAGGAACTCGCGGACGGCGCGATTGTCGCTGTGCTCGCGCAGCCACTTCGGATCGCCGGTCGCGATCTGGGTCTTGGTGTCCGGATCGAGGACCACCGAGTTGCTGGCAATGGTGAAGATGCTCGCGAGCTCGTGGGTCACGACGATGATCGTCGCCCCCAGGCTGTCGCGCAGCTCCAGGATGAGCTCGTCCAGGCGCCGCGAGCTGATCGGATCGAGCCCGGCCGAGGGCTCGTCGAAGAACAGGATCTCGGGATCGAGCGCCAGGGCGCGGGCCACGCCCGCGCGCCGCTGCATGCCGCCGGAGATCTCCGAGGGGTAGTAGTCCTCGAAGCCCGCCAGGCCGACCAGGGCAAGCTTGAGCTTCGCGATCTCCTGGATCTCCCTGGGTTTGAGGTCGGTATATTCCCCCAGCGTCAGGCCGATGTTCTCGGCCAGGGTCATCGAGCTCCATATGCCGCCGCTCTGGAAGACGACGCCGGATCGTTGCAGCAGCAGCTGCCGGGCGGTCTCGTCGATCTCCCAAAGGTTTTGGCCCTCGAACCAAACGCGCCCCTCGGCGGGCGCCTGCATGCCGATCAGGGCCCGCATGACCGTGCTCTTGCCGCAGCCGCTGCCGCCCATGATGATGAACACGTCGCCGCGCTTGACCGTGAAGTTGAGGCCGCGCTGGACGACGAAGTCGCCGAAGGCCATGGTCACGTCCTCCACGACGATGGGCGCTTCCGCCCTTGGCGCCGAGGCCGTGCCGGGCGGTTCAAGGTCGGCCGAGACCGTTGCCTGCTGCTCGGTCATCCCTCAGATTCCCAGCACTTGGTATATGACTGTCAGGACGGCCTCGGCCACGATTATGAGGACGATGGCCGTGACCACCGCGGAGGTGGCCGCATCGCCGACGGCCGCGGCGCTCTTCTTGCACTGCATGCCGCGCAGACAGCCGGAGATCGCGATGATCACGCCGTAGACCGTGGCCTTGAACAACCCGCTGGCCCAGTCCACCAGATCGACCGAACCGACCGTCTGCGTGTAGTACTGAAGCAGCGATACGTCGGAGAGCGCGATGGTTACGGCAGAGCCGCCCAGCATGCCGACGACGTTGGCGTAGACCGTCAGCAGGGGAATCGCAAAAATCAGGGCCAACATGCGCGGCAGGACGAGGAACTCGACCGGGGGAATGCCGACGGTGCGGAACGCGGCGATCTCGTCGTTCACGTTCATGGTGCCGAGCTGCGCGGCGAAGGCCGCGCCGGTGCGCCCGGCCATGATGATGCCGACCATCATGCCGCCCATCTCGCGCACCATGGCGACGGCGACCAGGTTGGCCACGAAGATGTCGGCGCCGAACTGCGCCAGTTGAACCAGGCCGACGAAGCCCAGGATCACCCCGACCAGGAACGAGATCAAGGTGGCGATCGGCAGCGCCCCAGGTCCGCACTCCTGCAGCACGAGATACATATCCGACATGCGGAAACGCGCCCGGCCCGTCGCGGCCCGGGCCAAAGCGATGAGGCTCTCGCCCAGGAACTCCAGCATCTCGCCGGCGCTCTTGAGCGCGCCTTGGGCCTCCCGCCCCAGCATCTCGACAAAGCCGGCGATCCGGTCCGACCGCCGGGCCCCCTCGCGCTCGGGAACGGCAAGCGCAAGATCGACGAGGCGCCTTGCGCCGTCCGGCAGGCCGGAGAGATCGAGCGGGATCCCCGCGCCGTCGCAGCCCTTCTTCAGGTCGAGCAGGAAGACGATCAGCGCGCTGTCCCAGGCGGCGAGGGCCGAGGCATCGACCTTGAGGCGGTCCGGCTTGGCGGCCAGCTCGTCCCTCTCGAACAGGCTTTGCGGCGAGGCGACCCCTTCGGTCAGCCGCCAAGCGCCCTTCAGCTTCAGGACCAATTCGTCGCGAACCCGCTCGAGCTCGAGCCGCTCGGCCGGCGAGGTGGCGGCCTCGGCGCTCATGGCCGCCTTCCCGGCAGCCTTCGGCAGGCCGCCGGGAAGGACTCCCGCGCCGCGGTCATGCCGCCAAACGTCCGCTGTGCGGTCCCGCCCATGTGTCCCCAATCAATCGATATCAACAGTAGACAAGTCCATGCCAAAGGTCATTGACAATGACGCATGTCAACTAGGTGCTTTGGCTCGCCGCCACGGCGCGGGTTCAATCGCCATCCGAGGCCTCGTCCGTCGGGTCCTTCTTCAGGTAGAGCCAGAGCAGCACGCCGACGAAGACGAAAGCGCCGATGTTGAGCCAGGTGTCGACCAGGTTCTCCCACGACATCACTGGACCTCCTTCTTCAGGGACTTGAGCAGGCAGACCATCAGCAACAGCACGATGTAGACGAAGGGCATGGCGCCCAGCGCGATGATCGACTTCACCGCGTCGATGCTGCCGGAGAGGATCATGACGAGACCCAGCGCGCCCAGGATGACGCCCCAGACCAGCTTCACCCGGACCGAGGGGTCGAGGTTCCCGCCGCTCGAGAACATCGCGAGGACGAAGGCGGCGCTGACCACGCTGGTCACGATGAACAGGAAGGCCGCGATCACCGTGGCGACCGTCGTCAGCCAGGAGAGTGGCAGGGTGCCGAGCAGGAAGAAGGTCGTCTCGTTGGCGTTCGTCTGGACGACCTCGAGGATCGGCCCGTCCGTGCGCAGGGCCTGGTAGAACCCCATGCCGCCGAAGATGCCGAACCAGAAGATCGAGAAGGCCGTGGGGACGAGCACGACGCCCAGGATGAACTCGCGGATCGTCCGGCCCCTGGAGATGCGCGCGATGAAGACGCCGACGAAGGGCGCCCAGGCAAGCCACCAGACCATGTAGGTGAGGGTCCAGGAGCCGAACCAGTCGCTCACCCGCTCGTCGAAGAAGGTGAAGGTCCGGAAGCCCTGCGGCAGCACGCCGGTGACATAGGTTCCGATCGCCTCCACGATGCCGTTCATCAGGAAGTGCGTCGGGCCGGCCAGGAGGACGAAGATCATGAGCAGCCCGGCGATCGCCATGGCGGCGTTGGAGAGCAGGGCCATGCCCTTGCCCAGGTCGACCATGAGCGGAAGAAGGTAGGAGACGCAGAGCACGGCGAAGATGGCCATGGCGAGCCACAGTCCCTCGGCCCGGGTGGAAAACAGCGACTCAAGCCCCGCCTGGACCTGGAACACGCCCATGGCGACCGAACCGCCCAGGCCGATGGCGATCGCCACGATGGCCAGAAGGTCGGACAGCGCCCCCACGGCCCGGGTCCAGGGCCTCCTCCCGAAGGTGTGCTGGAGCGGCGCGCTCATCAGGGTCGGGCAGTCCTTGCGGAAGCCGAAATAGGCGAACACCAGCGCGGTCACCGCATAGATCGCCCAGGCATGCAGGCCCCAGTGGAAATTCGTCACGAAGAGCGCGAGCGACGCCGCCCTGTGCTCGTCCGTGTAATCGCGCGCCAGCAGGAAGTGGGTGATCGGCTCGGCCGCGCCCCAGTAGAGCAGGCCGACGCCCATGCCGGCGGCGAACAGCATGGTCAGCCAGCTCACGGTGGAGAACTCGGGCTCGTCGTCGTCGTGGCCGAGCTTGATCCGGCCATACCGCGAGAACGCCAGCCATATGCAGACGATCAGCAGGACGCTGACCGTGAGCATGATGAACCAGCCGCGGCTGACGAACAGCGTCTTGGTCAGGGACGAGGAGAAGGCGGCCAGGCCGGCGGTGTCGACGATGCCCCAGGCCGCGATCAGGCCGGTGATGGCGAGCGCGACGAGCAGCAGCGGGTTCTTCACGATCTGCATCTCCCCCCTCAATTCCCATCGAAGCCGTCGAGACGGTGCCGAACGGCTGGGAGGCCGGTCAAAAGCACCACGTCATTCCGATGGTTAGCACCTTTTCCGATTCGTCCCGCATCGGCAAGGTCAGATCCGCCATGCGCTTGTGCGCCTTGTCCGCGTGTTCCAGCGTGTAGCCGCAGAGCGTCGGACGCAGCTCGAAGAAGTTGCAGCGGTCGCACTGCTTCCAGATCTCGTTCGCCGCACCTGTCGCATGGTCGTCGACGGCCAGGCCCTGCACGTTGAAGCCCGCCAGCTCGCGGTGGAACTCGCCAGCCAGCCGGATGCGGCTCTGCCGCCGCTCGTCGTCCCATTCCTCGATGTATAAGACGGGCAGCAGGTTCGGCAGCTCGGCGGGATCGATCAGGACTTTCCGCGGGATGCCGCTCCCGGCGCATTTCGACAACCAGTAGTCGAACAGGAAGACCGCGTCCGCGTCGAAGATCTCGGACCGGAACGCTTCGATCGCCGCGGCCTCCGGGAGGCCCGCGGCAAAGGACGGTCCCTCGATCAAGAACGGAATCGCACGCTCGCCCATGTCCCGGTTTACGCCGAGACGAGCATCGAGGGCAAGCCGCCCGTCGAAGAGGGCTTGCGGAATGCCGGTCGGGAGGCGGCGGCGCCTGCCCGCAGGGTCCCCGAGTGCCGACCAGGAAGCCTACGGGTCTCGGCCTGCAAATGGCCGCAGGATGAACGCCAAGGCTCGCTGGTGGCAATGGCACGCGGCGGAACAGCCGTCAAGCGCTTGGCTGTCGGATGCTCCCGTTCATCCGATGATCAGCAGAGCCACGTAGGGGACGGAATTGAAGACCAGCCAGACGATCTTGAACAACCCGAGGAAGGAGTAAATGACCACGTCGAAGGTCTCTCGAGGGATAGGAAACCATTTGCTTTGCATGCGGTACACCAAGTCCGGGGCCGACATGCACATCGTGGTCCAGAGGACCAGCAGGGCCCCGTTCATGATCGTACACCACATGAAAAACGCCGTTAGGGTCTGAATATCCATGATGTTCCTCACGTGTCTTTCCGCATCCAGCCATGATTGGACGGACCCGCTTAAGATACTGAAAACCGGGCTCGGCTCCCTATGAGTTGCCGTTGAAGCGGCGCATGCGGCTCCGATAATCCATGCAGACTCGTCCGCCGACCTCAGATGGTGCGTGCGATCGCGGCATCCTACGCGGATCCCGCTCCGCGAGGCCCTTCGCTAGGTCGGGGCCTTCGCCAAGGCCGCCTTCGCAGAACGAGACGCGGGCGCGCGGCCGCGCAGGCGACAGGCGCGTTCGAGCATCGCCGTTCCGTGCTCCGTGACCCGCAGGGTATCGGGCGACAGCGCGGCCGGCAACGTCATGTGACGCGGTGCCCGTCCCAAGAGGGGATCGGTCACGAACCGCCGAAGCCAGAAGGTAGCCAAATTCCCGACCAGGAGACGCCGGGGGATCTTGTCCGCCACCTCGGCGTGGGCCCGGGGTGTCAGCGACCAATGCAGCCCCGGCTTCTGATGGTGGACCGTATGATAGCCGTTGTTGAAGAGGCAGAGATTGAGGAACCAGCCGGTGAAGTTGCGTGAATGTGCGAATTCGGAATCGGAGTCCGTCTCGATGTGTTGCAGGTAGTTGAAATGCTGGATGAAGAACATCGAGACCTGTTGCGGCAGCACGGCGAACAGCAAGGCCTTGCGCCAATCGATAACGAAGAGCGCAATCATGACGCCGTAGAAGACCACGTACTCGACGAGCGCGCGCCGGAAGAGAGCGCGGTTGCGGCGCCGGCAGCGGCCGAGGAACGGCCCGATCAGCCGCGCCTGGGTCAAGGAGGTCACCGTGGGATAGAGCAGGGCGCCCACGAGGCCGACACGACGCCGCGGCCGGGTGGTGATGGAGTAGTCGCCGGGCCGGTTGTTGAGGGCGTGGTGGTTCTGGTTGTGGGTCGGGATCCAGCAAAACGACGGAAACCCGTAGAAGAAGGAGATCACGCAGCCGACCAGCAGGTTCGCCCAGCGGCTCCGGAAGATCGGAACATGATTGTGATTGTGGGAGATGACCGCGTCCGCGACGGCGAGGAGGCAGAGCAGCGTCAGCAGCGGCGCGCAGAGGCCGGCATCGAGTGTCCCGTCCGAATCGAACCCGAAGACCCAAAGAACGGCGAAGACCGCCACCATAAAGCCCAGATAGATAAGCGTCCTGAGGTCGGCTGTATGGCGGAGCAAGGTCTCTTCCGTTTGCAGGCGGCGGTTGGCGGGACCGTCGGCCGATGGCGGGTACGCGATCTTATACCAAGCGATCTAATACCAAAGGTAATTATCAATGACTTTTGGTATTAGCTGGAATTTCCCATATGCCGCCCACCTTCGTGTCGGGAACGATTTCACGACTGGCTGTCGAGGGCGACATCGGCGTCGGTCCGGACATTGCGTAGCGATCTCTTGGTTTCCGGGGGCTGACTTGGCGATTGTGAGGCGGCACGGCGTAGTCAGTCGACCGTTGTCGACAACTAGCGATTCGTAGGGAATATTCACCGGAATTCTCTTAAGATTTCGCTTCGCTGCCAATGTCCGTTCCGGGTCCAGGTCGTGTCAAAACGCGGGCAACGAGACTCATTGCGCAGCAACTGAATCTGGAAGGTAACGTGGAAAATCAGTGTTGCGGCTAAGGCCGATTTCGAGGTTCGTTATTTCATTTCAGTCTCCAAGATTTTGTTTTCACGCAGCCTGGGTCGTACCTTGCCGTCCCAATCATCCCTGGCGCAGGTCCGCGGTCCGAGGTTAAGCAGAGGCAAGCAGCAAGAAAGCCGACATTCGAATTGGCGCGTCCGGCGCTGGGATACTCCTACCTTCGCCGGCCCCGGCTCGGAACGGGGAGGGATAGCCATGCCCCGCCATTCACCGAGTTCACGTCCGCCTTTCCGTGCCCCGTTCAACGTTGGCGTGCTCATCGATATTGACCTGTATCGAGCCGGTGAAACATGATGAAGTCATGCCCGATTGGCTTCAATGCGCCCTGTTGAGGAGGAGGCATGAATGGACATCAACCGGTTATTCGCTAAACCGCTAGTCATTGCGGCGCTCTTGGTTTTGTGGCCCGGCTTGGCCTCGGCCGTCGAGAGACGGGATATCTGGATCTCGAACACGGTGGATCTGCTCGAGCTCTGCACCACGCCGCTGGACGACCCTCTCAGACCGCAATCGATCAATTACTGCATGGCGTATCTCGATGGCGCGGTGGACTATCACGATGCCATATCCGACCACAAGGACATGAAACGGCTCATCTGCTACCCGAACACGGCGACGCTGGAAGAGGGTGTCCTGGTGTTCATCGACTGGGCGCAGGAGAACCAGGGGGACAAGAAGCTCATGGGCGAGCCCACGGTCATCGGTGTGGTCAGAGCCCTTGCGGCCAAGTGGCCATGCGATCAGTAGGACTACGCATACGCGGCCTGGGTCCGGTTGCCATCACGGCCGCGGCCAGCCTCTTCAAACCGAAAATTCGTCGAAGAGCAAGGAGTTGAAAGATGAGGGTAACATATCTCGCACTCGCGTTGTGCCTGGGACTGAGTGTCTCCGGCTGCGGCGAGACGACTGGATCCCGGACTCTTAGCGGCGGTGCGATGGGCGCCGCCGGCGGCGCGGCCATCGGCGCGATTGCCGGGAACGCAGGGATGGGCGCCGCGATTGGAGCCGGGGCGGGCATAATCGGCGGTTTCCTGTACGACCAACACAAGAAGGGCAACATCGACTGACATCCGCTCCCATAGGGCATGGCGGACGCACCGCGAAGCAGCCGCCCCGACCGGAAGGTGTCAAGGCCTGGCTTCCCGGCCTTGGGCGGCGAACCTGAAGCGGCCCGTTTCCGGGGCGCGGCGGCCATCGCTCATTGATGATTCCTCAACACGACACGCGCCGAATGCGCCTTACGTGAGGCGGAATCTGTTCGTCTCTTGGATGTAGACGCGGCCGGCGATCAAGTCCGACTGCGTGCCGACGAGGACCTTTTGCATGTCGTCGACGACCCTTGGGCTGTCGAGATAATAAGAGTGCTCGACCACGCCGCCGACCACCGGCGTACAGTCGATCAGCGTTACCTTGCCCGGAACTCCGCGCGGCACGCGCGGGCCGTCGTCACCCAGCCGGTCGGGATTTCCCTTCGTCTTGTCCGACACGGCCATCGCCCGGTCCTCGTTGTTGAAGTAGACGTTCACGCGCTTGGCCAAGCGCGGCAGCCGCTTCAGCTTGTGGTCGTGCTCGAAGGCGTCGTCGTCCTCGTCGGCCGCCATCAGGTATACCTGGTCGAAGATCCGCGGCACCCGACCGGAAGACTGCCTTTCGATCTCCTGCACCGCGTGGCGAAGGACGAAGTTGCCCATGCTGTGAGCGACGAGATGAACGCGCTGATCACAGGCCTCCTGCGGCGTGGAACCACGCAGGAAATTGGCCAGCTTGAGGAAGCCTCTGGCGAAGGCCGGGCCCGAGGCGGCAGCGTCCTGGCGGTCGTTGGCATAGGCGAGGTAGGGCATCATCGAGCCGTCGGACGGCCACGAGAACAGAACGACATTGACGCCGGGCCCGCCCGCGTCGCGCCCGAGCTTGACCTTGAGCTGGGCCGCGGCGGTCAAGGCTTCCTTGAAGCTGACATTGTAGCCGTGAATGAAGATCACCGTGTCGCGTTTGGCCGACGCCATCTTGCGCCGTGCGTGTTCGAACACGCTTTGACTGCCCAGCGTGGAGCCCTTGCCGTCCTTTTGCTTGCGCGCGGCGTCCTTGACCAGTCTCTCCCGCGCCACCTTCACGACGTAGGTCTTGAGCTTGTCGCCGCTGACCTCCGCCTGTCCAAAACGCAGGCTGGCGAGGCCGGCCGCGCTGAAGTCCGCGCCGAAATCATCCGGCTTTTGCTGGCGATTGGGTTTTCGATTGGTCGCGAAATATACCTTGACCATGGCTTCCCCCTCTTCGTGCGGGTCGGTCCCAAGGAAACATGGGCGCCTGTGCAGGCAGGACGAGCCGGACGACAGAAGCAGGATAGCGGCTTTCGTGACCCCGCGAAACGCCGTTGAGAACCGGCTTGGCTCCGCCGGACCCAAGCCGGTCACCCCACAGCTGCTACACCACGTCAGGGGACATGACCGGGCGGGCCCACGTCCGGCCTCCCCCTACGCGCCCCCGCGCAACCCCTCGACGAAGTCGCTGAGGCCGATCTGGCGTTCGCGCTTGAGGCGTTCGGCGGCGAGGACCGCGGCGACCTGCGAGAGGCTCGCCTCGAGGTCGCGGTTGACGATGACGTAGTCGTACTCGGCCCAGTGGCTCATCTCGTCGGCGGCCTTGGCCATGCGCTCCCGAACCACCTCGTCCGGGTCGCGGGCGCGGCCCTTGAGGCGCCTTTCCAGCTCCTCTGTCGAGGGCGGCAGGATGAACACCCGGACCAGGTCGTCGCGGGCCTTCTCGGCGAGCTGCTGGGTGCCCTGCCAGTCGATGTCGAAGAGCACGTCTCGGCCCGCCTCGAGCGCCGTCTCGACCGGCGCGGCCGGCGTGCCGTAGCGATGGCCGAAGACCTTGGCGTGCTCCAGGAACTGGCCGGTGGCGGCCAGTTCCTCGAATATTCTGGGCGCGACGAAGATGTAATCCCTGCCGTCCGTCTCGCCCGGGCGTTTCGGCCGGGTCGTGGCCGAGACCGACAGGATCACGCCCGGGTCGCGCTCCAGGAGCGCGCGCGCGATCGTCGTCTTGCCGGCCCCCGAGGGCGAGGAGACGACCAGCATCAGGCCGCGGCGCTTGATGTTGCCGGACATTGTAGCCTCCCCCCTCCCGTCACTCGATGTTCTGGACCTGTTCGCGGAGCTGGTCGATGACGCCCTTCAGCTCCAGGCCGATGCGGGTCAGCTCCACGTCGGGCGCCTTGGAGCAGAGCGTGTTGGCCTCGCGGTTGAACTCCTGGCAGAGGAAGTCCAGGCGCCGGCCGACCGGCCCGCCCTCGGCCAGCAGCTCGCCGGCGGCGGCGAGGTGGGCGTCCAGACGGTCCAGCTCCTCGCGCACGTCGGCCTTGGTGATGAGCACCGCGGATTCCTGGGCCAGGCGCTCCTCGGGCAGGGCCGGCGAGGCCGCCAGGAGCTCCTCGACGCGCTCCTTCAGGCGTTGGCGCAGGGCCTCGGGCTGGGCCGCCGCGCTGGCGGCCGCCTGGCCGACCAACCCGGCCATGCTCGCCAGATGCCCCTCGACCAGGGCCTGCAGCCGGGCGCCCTCGGCGCGGCGCACCTCGACCAGGGCGTCCAGGGCCAGCGCCAGGTCGGCCGCCATGGCGGCCTCGCGCGCGGCCCGGGCCTCGGCGTCCTCCTCCTCCTCGACCGCCTCGACCACGCCGCGCAGGGCGAGCAGGCCGTCGAGGCGCGGCGCTTCGGCGCCGGGCGCGTCCTTCAGGGTCTTGGCGAGCTCCAACAGCTGGTCGAGCAGCTCGCGGTTGACCCGCATGCGCAGCGGCCGGTCCGAGGTGTCCACGCTGAGGCCGATCTGCAGGTTGCCGCGCGCGCAGCGCTCGGGCGCCGCGGCGCGGACCACCGGCTCCAGCGCCTCGTAGCCGGACGGCAGGCGGCTGCGCAGGTCGAGCGACTTGCCGTTCACGCTCTTGATCTCCCAGGTCCAGGAGATCGTTCCGTCGCCGCCGTCCTGGCGCGCGAAACCGGTCATGCTGGCAACGGGTCTGGTCTTGGCCACGGGGCGGGACTTTCGCAAGGTGGTGAGGGCCAGGGCCGTTATATACTCGTGGCCGAGCCGCAACAAGCAAGGGAGGCCGGCAAGTGCGGGACCCCAAATCGATCCTGATCACCGGTGCGTCCAGCGGTATCGGCGAGGCGCTGGCGCTCGCCTATGCGCGGCCCGGCGTCCATCTGGCGCTGACCGGCCGCAACGCGGCGCGGCTGGAGGCCGTGGCCGGCGCCTGCCGCGAGGCGGGCGCAACCACGGCGGCGGCCCTCATCGACGTCACCGTGCGCGCGGACATGGCCCGCTGGGTCGCCGAGCGCGACGCCGCGGCGCCGCTGGACCTGGTGATCGCCAACGCGGGCATCTCCGCCGGCACCGGGCACCTGGGCGAGACCGACGAGCAGGCGCGTCAGATCTTCGCGGTCAACTTCGACGGCGTGTTGAACACGGTGCTGCCGGTGCTGGACGGCTTCCGGGCGCGGCGCCGGGGCCAGGTCGCGATCCTCTCCTCGCTGGCCGGTTTCCGCGGCATTCCGGGCGCGCCCGCCTACTGCGCCTCGAAGGCCGCGGTCAAGATCTGGGGCGAGGCCCTGCGCGGCCACCTGGCGCCCGAGGGCATCGGCGTCACCGTGGTCTGCCCCGGCTTCGTCAAGAGCCGCATGACCGCGGTCAACCGCTTCCCCATGCCGCTGCTGATGGAGGTCGAGCGGGCCGCGGCGATCATCCAACGGGGTCTCGCCCGCAACAAGGCCCGCATCGCCTTCCCCCGGCGCCTGGCCGCCGCCGTCTGGCTGCTCGCCGCCCTGCCGCCGGCGCTCACCGACCCCCTGCTGCGCCGCCTGCCGGAGAAGCGGTGACGGCCGGCACCCGAGAGGGAAACCGGGACTGGCTCCGTTCGATGTCAGGCGAACGGTGCCTGTCCCGCTTTCCCGGGCAGTAGGGACGACCGCGGCCAGCCGGTCCGCGAAAATGAGGACAGGCACGAGTCGAGCCAGTCCCCGTTTTCGCTCGCAGCGCAGAAGCCGGACGATTCGACCGCGCCGTCACCGGTCGAGGGCCGCGCGCACGCGCTGCGCCAGGTCATGCCGTCGGAACGGCTTGTCCAGCAGGTCGCAGCCCTCGGGCAGCGGCGTCTTCTGGCGCAGCGACGTCTGGGCGTAGCCCGACATGAACAGGACCGGGAGGCCGGGCTTCATGACCCTGGCCCGCTTCGCCAGGTCGGGACCGCTCATGCCGCCGGGCAGCACGATGTCGCAGAGCAGCAGGTCGACCTCGCTCTGCTGTTCGAGCCGCTTCAGGCCGGCAGGGGCGTCGGCCGCCGTCAGCACCCGGTAGCCGAGACCCTCCAGCATCGCCTTGGCCAGCGTGCGCACGTCCGGGTCGTCCTCGATCACGAGCACGGCCTCGCCCTGTCCCCGCGGCGCCCTCGGCCTATCTTTCGGGATGGATGGCCGGGCGCCCTCGCCGGCGCGCGGCAGGAAAAGCGCGACCCTGGTTCCCTTGCCCGGCTCGCTGCTGATCACCACGTCGCCGCCCGACTGCTTGGCGAAACCGTAGACCATCGAAAGGCCGAGGCCGCTCCCCTCGCCCACGTCCTTGGTCGTGAAGAAGGGTTCGAAGGCACGCTCCAGGACCTCCGGCGGCATACCGGTTCCGGTATCGAGCACCGACAGCGAAACGTAGTCCCCCGGCGCGACTTCCAAGTGGCCGGCCAGGTCGCTTTCGTCCAAGGTCACATTCGCCGTCTCGATGACCAGCCTGCCGCCCTCCGGCATGCCGTCGCGGGCGTTGATGGCCAGGTTCAAGACGGCATTCTCGACCTGCCCGGGATCGGCCACGGCGTTCCAGATGCCGGGGCCGGTGACGACCTTGATATCGATTGTCTCGCCGAGCGCGCGGTGCAGCAAATCGTGCAGGCCGCCCACGAGGCCGGCCAGATCCAACTCCCTGGGGCGCAGCGGCTGGCGCCGCGAAAAGGCGAGCAGGCGCTGGGTCAGCTCGGCCCCGCCATCGGCCGCGCGCAGGACGGCCCCGACCTGCCGGTCGTCCGCGCCCAGACGCTGGCCGAGCAATTCTGCATTGCCGACGATCACCGCCAACAGATTGTTGAAGTCGTGCGCGACCCCGCCGGTCAGCTGGCCCACCGCTTCCATCTTCTGCGCCTGGTGGAGTCGTTCCTCGGCCTGCTTCACCTCCGTGATGTCGCTGGTCAGGCTGCAGACGCCGGCAATCCGGCCGCCGTCGTCGCGGAGCGGAAACTTGGCGCTCAGGTAGTGCCGGGCCACACCCTCCCAGTCCTCCAGGATCTCCTGCTGGATCGTCCGCCCGGTCTCCACGACCTCCCGGTCCGCCGCCATGTAGCGCTCGGCGACGTCGTCCGGCAGAAAGTCCGCGGTGGTGCGGCCGATGAAATCGTCCATCGTAAGGCCGAAGGAATCGGCGACATTCTCGCTGAGCGCCATGATCCGGCCTTGCGTGTCCTTCAGCACGATTTGGATCGGCGCGTTCTCCAGGATCGCCCTCAGCCAGGCGTCCCGGGTGCGCACCGCTGCCTCGGCCCGCTTGTGCCCGCTCACGTCCAGGACCAGGCCGTTCCACAGGATGCTGCCGTCCTGCAAGCGCCGGGGCACCGAGGCGCCGCGAATCCACAAGATCCCGCCCGAGGCGCGGACCATCCGCCCCTCCCAGGTCCAGGGCGAGAGCGTCCGCGCGGAGCGGTCTATCGAGGCCTCGAATTCGGCCCGGTCGTCGGGATGGACGGTGTCGAGCCAGAGCTTCGCGTCGGCCATGACCGCTTCTGGACGCAGGCCGGTGATCTCGAGCAGGGTCGGGCTGACATAGGGGAACGAGGGGCGGCCGTCGGCGTCGAGGCGGAACTGGTAGACTACGCCCGGGACGTTCGAGGCCATGTCCCGGAAGCGCTCCTCGCTGGCCCGCAGCGCCGTCTCGGCGCGCTCGCGCTCGGTGATCTCCTCGCGGAGCTGGTCGTTGAGACGGCGCAGCTTCTCGGCGCCTTCCTCGACCCGGCGCGCCTCCTCTATGATCTTCAGCTTCGCGCTGGTCATGGCCGCGATCGTGGTGAGGATCTCGAGGTGGTGGCGACCGAAGTGGCCCGGCCGCGGGTCCTCGCAGTCGATAACTCCGGCGACCTCCTCGTCGATGATCAGCGGAACGCAGATTTCGGACAGCGCCGGCTCTACATCGGGAATGTAGCGGCCGTCGTCGCGCAGGTCCTCGACGATCAAGGGCCGCCCCGTCTCGGCCACGTGGCCGGTGATGCCCTTGCCGACCGGTATCTCCAAGGCGTTGACGATCTGTTCGCCCCGCGGATTCTTGACCCCGATGGCGGCAACCTGACGCAGCAGGTTGCGGCGGCGGTCCAGGAGGTAGACCACGCAATCGTCGAAGCCCAGCCGGCCGACCACTTCGCGGGCCACGTACCAGACCAGTTCGCCTTCCGTGGGTATGGCCAGTAGTCTCAGCGCGAAGTCGTTGATGGTCTTGAACAGCGGCCTCCCCAACTCCGGTTCGGGCCGCCTTTCAGGCAGGTCGCGCAATGCTGTGGTTTCTTCGCTCATGAGGCACGCCGGACTACTTGTACGCGAACGGCCGGAGGCCGGACGCCGTTGTCGGGGTAAGTATATAGCCAAGCCGCGGCCGGATTAGGACTCTCTTTTGGCGGGTCCGCCCCCGCCGGGCGCGTCACTGCGCGTTTTGTCTCTTCTGCTTCCTGCGCTGCTGGCGCTGGATCATACGCCATTTGGCGACGTTCTTGTTGTGCTCGACAAGGGTCTTGGCGAAGGCGTGGCCGCCGCTGCCGTCGGCGACGAAGTAGAGGTAGCTGGTCTGGGCCGGATTGAGCACCGCCGCGATCGCGGCCCGCCCGGGATTGGCGATCGGGCCCGGCGGCAGGCCGCCGTTGGTGTAGGTGTTGTAGGGCGTCGGCTTGTCCAGGTCGCGGAAGATCAGCTGGCGGCCCAGCGGCGCCTTGCCCAGGGTCAGGCCGTAGACCACCGTCGGGTCGGACTGCAGGCGCATGCGCCGCTTCAGCCGGTTTGTGAAGACCGAGGCGACCAGCGGCCGCTCCTCGGCCACGCCGGTCTCCTTCTCGACGATCGAGGCGAGGATCACCGCCTCCTCCGGGGTCTTGATCGGCAGACCCTCGGCCCGCTCGGGCCAGAGCTCGGCGAGCACCACCTCCATGCCGCTGCGCATGCGGTCGATCAGCGCCGCGCGGTCATCGTCGCGCGAATAGTGGTAGGTCTCGGGCAGCAGCGAACCTTCGGGCGGCACCGGGCCCGGCTCGCCGCTCAGTCCCTCGGCGGCGGCGACCAGGGCCACGATCTCGGTGCTGGTCAGACCTTCGGCCACGGTGAGCCAGCGGGCCACGGTCTCGCCACGGTCCAGGATCTCCAGCGCGCCGCGCATGGAGACGCCGGCCGGAAAGGCGAATTCGCCGGCCTTCAGGTTCTCCGCCGAGCCGAGCAGCCGCACGCCCCATTTGAAGACCCGCGCGTCCTCGACCACGCCGGAGTCCTGCAGGAGACGGGAGATGGCGGAGAGGTTGGTGCCGCGTGGCACCACCACGGTGACGTCCTCCGCCAGGGGCCCGTCGCGCTCGAAGCGGTCCAGGGCCACCAAAGCGGCGGCGCCCGCGACCAGCGCCAGGACGACCAGCGCGACGAGGACGCCGCCGACGAGACGCGGCTTCATGGGCCCGTCACCGGTCAGCTGTAGCCGGCGAGCACCAGCGAGGCGTTCGTGCCGCCGAAACCAAAGGAGTTGGAGAGCGCCGCCCGGACCTTGCGCTCCTTGGCCTGGTGCGGCACCAGATCGACGCCAACACAACCCGGCGAGGGGCCGTCCAGGTTCAGGGTCGGTGGCACGACGCCGTGGTTGATCGCGAGGATCGAGAAGATCGCCTCGACCGATCCGGCCGCCCCCAGCAGGTGCCCGATCGCCGACTTGGTCGAGGAAATGGAAAGCTTTCCCGAATGGGGGCCGAACAGGCGCTTGACTGCGCCCAACTCGATCTCGTCGCCCAGCGGAGTCGAGGTGCCGTGGGCGTTGATGTAGTCGATGTCCTCGGGGTTCAAGCGCGCCCGTTTCAGCGCCGCGCGCATGGACCGGAACCCGCCGTTGCCGTCCTCGGCCGGCGCCGTGACGTGGTGGGCGTCGCCGGAGAGCCCGTAGCCGATCACCTCGGCATAGATCTGCGCGCCGCGCTTCTTGGCGTGCTCCAGTTCCTCGAGCACAACGGCGCCCGAGCCTTCGCCCATGACGAAGCCGTCGCGATCCTTGTCCCAGGGACGCGACGCCCGCTCGGGCGTGTCGTTGAAGCCGGTGGAGAGCGCCCGCGCCGCCGCGAAACCCGCCACCCCCAAACGGCAGACCGCCGCTTCGGCGCCGCCGGCCAGCATCACATCGGCGTCGTCCAGCGCGATCAGGCGCGCCGCGTCGCCGATTGCATGGGCCCCGGACGAGCAGGCCGTGACCACCGCATGGTTCGGCCCCTTGAAGCCGAACCTAATGGACAGCTGGCCCGAGACCAGGTTGATCAGCGCCGCGGGAATGAAGAACGGGCTGACGCGACGCGGACCGCGCTCCAGCAAGGTGACCGAGGTGTTGTAGATGGTCTCGAGGCCGCCAATGCCAGCGCCGATCAGAACGCCGGTGCGCTCCAGGCTCTCCTCGTCGTCGGGCATCCAGCCGGCGTCCTCCACCGCCTGATGGCCCGCGGCGATGCCGTAGACGATGAAGCGGTCGACCTTGCGCTGGTCCTTGGGCGCCATGTAGTCGTCGGCGTTGAACTGGCCCTCGGCGGACTCGCCCGGGGGCACCTGACCTGCGATCTTGGCCGGCAGGTCGGACACGTCGAAGTTCTGGATGCCGCGGATGCCCGATTGGCCGTCGATCAGCCGTTCCCACACCGGCTTGACTCCGCTGCCCAGCGGCGTGACCAAACCCAGGCCGGTGACGACCACACGTCTCATGGAAGGATCGGCGGTTCAGGCGGAGCTGGAAAGGACGGGCGCGCTGGGCGCCGCGATCCGGCGCCGAACCCGCTGTCCGTTCAAGCGTGCTCCGAGATGAAGTCGATCGCGTCCT
>JAOUCL010000281.1 GCA_029859805.1 Rhodospirillales bacterium
GACGTCGCTTGACCCGTATCGGGATTTCCGTCGCGCCGGTTGGCGGGCGGGGGGGGATTGAGGCGCACGTGCGGTGAGCGGTCGTTTGACCATAGCCCTGGACGCCATGGGTGGCGACAATGCTCCCCAGGTGGTGATCAGAGGCGCGAATATTGCCCGCCAGCGGTACCCGCAGGTGGATTTCCTGCTGTTCGGCCAGGAAGCCAAGATCAGGCCCCTGCTGGACAGGATGACCAAGCTGCGGGACGTGGCGACCATCGTCCACACCGACGATGTGGTGCGGTCGGACGACAAGCCGTCGGCGGTACTGCGCAGCGGGCGCAACTCCTCCATGCGACGGGCAATCAACGCGGTGCACGAGGGTCGGGCCGATGGCGTGGTCTCGGCCGGCAATACCGGTGCGTTGATGGCCATGTCGAAGTTCGTGCTCAAAACCCTGCCGGGTGTCGACCGGCCCGCCATATCGTCGTTCTTCCCCACCCTCAAGGGCGAATCGATGATGCTGGACCTCGGCGCCAACCTCAGCTGCGATGCCGGCAACCTGGTCGACTTCGCGGTCTTGGGCACCGCCTTCGCGCGCACAGTTTTGGATGTGCCCGAGCCGACCTTCGGCTTGCTCAACGTCGGCTCGGAAGAGATCAAGGGCCACGAAGCGCTGCATGAAGCCAGCGCGATCCTGCGCGAGGCGACGACGCTACAGGGGCGTTTCCTGGGCTTCGTCGAGGGCGACGACATCACCAAGGGGAACGCCGACGTGATTGTGACCGACGGGTTTACCGGCAACGTGGCCATCAAGACGGCAGAGGGGACGGCCAAGCTGGTCAATGAATTCATGCGACGCAGCTTCAAGTCTTCGGCGCTCGCCGGGATCGGCTACCTATTGGCCCGTCCGGCCCTGAACCAGCTGCGCCAGAGGCTCGATCCGCGGCGCTATAACGGCGCGGTTTTCCTCGGCCTTAACGGCATCGTCGTGAAGAGCCATGGCGGAACGGACGCCATGGGCTTCGCCAACGCGGTGGGTGTGGCCGTCGACCTTCTGCAGCACGACTTCATCGAACAGACCCGAGCGGCATGCGAGGCCATGAAACACCGCCCTTTTGACAAGCGGGCGGCGGCCTCCTGATGGCGATCCGTTCCCAAGTCGTCGGTTGCGGCTCCTATCTGCCGCTCAGGGTCATGTCGAACGACGAGCTCGCCCGGACGGTCGATACCTCCGACGAGTGGATTCGCAAACGAACAGGCATTCGCGAGCGTCATTTGGCGGCGGACGGCGAAGCGACCTCGGATCTGGGTTTGAAGGCGGCACAGGCCGCCTTGGAGCAGGCCGGACTTGCTCCCGACGATTTGGATCTAATCGTTTGCGCGACCGCCACGCCGGACGAGACCTTCCCGGCCACGGCGACCCGGATCCAAGCGGGCCTCGGCATGACCCGCGGCGCCGCCTTTGACGTTCAGGCGGTGTGCAGCGGGTTTATCTATGCTTTGGCCGTGGCCGACAATTTCATCCGTTGCGGACAGGCGAGGTCGGTGCTGGTGATCGGTGCGGAGACCTTCTCGCGGATTCTGGACTGGGAGGACCGCGGGACCTGCGTGCTGTTCGGCGACGGGGCCGGGGCGGTGCTGCTGTGCGCCGGCGAGGGCCGGGGCGAGGTGGCGGATCGCGGCGTCTTGTCGACCCATGTCTACTCCGACGGCAGGCATCACGACGCGCTCTACGTAGACGGCGGCCCGTCCACGACCCAGACCACCGGCGTCGTCCACATGGACGGGCGTGAGGTCTACCGCCACGCCGTGGTGCGTATGGCCGAGGCCATCGATGCCGCGCTCGAGGCCAACGATCTGACGCCCGGGGACATCGATTGGCTGGTGCCGCATCAGGCCAACCTGCGGATCATCGAATCCATGGGCCATCGACTCAACCTGCCGCGGGACAGGGTGGTCGTGACCGTGGACCGGCACGCCAACACCTCGGCCGCCTCGATTCCCCTGGCGCTTTGCGAGGCGGTCTCGGACGGCCGCATCCGTCAGGGCGACCTCGTGCTCATGGAGGCCATGGGCGGGGGCTTTACCTGGGGATCGGCCCTGGTCCGCTGGTAGCCGCCGCCGCGGGCCGTCTTCGGCCATTTATCAAGGACGGCGGACATCTTCCCAAGGCCGCGCGATTAATTGACCCCCTGTCGGGCTTGGGCTACCCTTTTGTCATAACGATAAGGAGGGGGAGACATGGCCGGGCACACGGTCACGCGCGCCGATCTAAGCGAGGCGGTATATCAAGAGGTGGGACTCTCGCGAAACGAATCGGCCGATTTGGTGGAAACGATCCTCAACGAAATCGCCGTCGCCCTGGAGCACGGCGAGATCGTCAAGATCTCTTCGTTCGGCAGCTTCTCCGTGCGGCAGAAGGGACAACGCATTGGCCGCAACCCGAAGACCGGTGAGGAAGTCCCGATATTGCCGCGGCGCGTTCTCGTGTTCCGCGCCTCGCACGTGCTGAAGAACCAGATCAACGAGGAACTGTTGCCGGCGCCAGGCGAATAGCGGTCCGAAGCACGATGCCCGCGCCCGGGAGCCTTTGAGTGACGATGCCAGCAACCCGCACAAACGGCAAATCAGCCGCCGCATTTCGGACCATCAGCGAGGTTTCGCAGCAGCTCGAGGTGCCGCAGCATGTGCTGCGTTTCTGGGAGACCAAGTTCGCCCAGGTCCGCCCCCTCAAGCGTGGCGGCGGACGCCGCTACTACCGCCCCGAAGACGTCGCCCTGTTGCGTCGCATTCGCGATCTGCTGTATGGCGACGGCTACACGATCAAGGGCGTGCAGCGCCTGTTGCGCGAAAACCGGGGCAAGACAGGCAACGGCAACGGCGCGACCGCCGCGCCGGCCTCGCCGGCCGTGACCCGGCCCGCGGGGGGACGCGGCCGCCAGTCCGCCGATGCGCGGCGCGCTGAGCTCGAAGCCCTGCTCGGCGAGCTGATCGAATTGCGCGATTTGCTGCGATCGTCCGGCAAGTGAGCCGGGGCCTAGTACCGATCGCAGACTAGGCCTTGCGGCAGTCGCTGTGCGGCCCCGGCATTGCCATGGGCCGGGGGGCCGCGTATATAGGGCCCGCGCCGGTGTCCGGGAGGCTTGTCCCGGCAGCGGCCGGTCGGAGCGTGGCGCAGTCTGGTAGCGCACTTGTCTGGGGGACAAGGGGTCCCCGGTTCGAATCCGGGCGCTCCGACCAATTTCCTCCATATTCCGGTTCATGGGCTGGCGGTCGCTTTGCGGCCCGGGCCGCGACGCCGCTCGGCATGTTTGCAAACAATTAACCGAATTTTTCCATATCGATGGCGTTATTGGCCTGTGGCCGTCCGCCTTCTCGACCGGGGAGGGCGGGACGATCTTCTCAACAGCCTAGGGTGGTGCACGCTGAAATGTCCGAAAGACTCGTAAAAGCCGGCTACGTCACCACGGTGACGGGCTCCAACGTCTCCGGCGTCCTGGCCCAGTCGGGCGACGGTGATTCGGGTATGAGCCGCGCGGTCCAGATCGGCTCCCTGGTCAAGGTTCTGACGCCCAAGTCGATCGCGTTCGGAGCGGTCAGCAGCCTGCATGTCGACGACCCCTCGACGCCGCCGGTGCCGACCGACCGCAGGATGATCGAGATCGACCTCTTCGGCGAGGCGATGATCTCCGATAGCGATCTGGGTGGAATCGGCTTTACCTTTCAGCGCGGCGTGTCGGTCTACCCGGCGCTCGGCTCGCCGATCTACGAGAGCACCCGGGACGAGTTGTCGCAGATCTACGCCCGCCCGAACGCCGCGAACATCCAGATCGGGACCTTGCACCAGGACAGCACTCTCCCGGTCTACGTGATGAGCGACGAGATGATGGGCAAGCACTTCGCCGTGCTGGGCACCACCGGATCGGGCAAGTCCTGCGCGCTGGCCGTGCTTCTGCGGTCGGTGCTGCAGTCCCATCCCTGGGGGCACATCGTGGTGCTGGACCCGCACAACGAATACGCCGCTGCCTTCGGCGATGCGGCCGAGGTGATCACGCCGGAAAATCTGCAGCTGCCCTACTGGCTGCTCAACTCGGAAGAACTGGTCGAGGTGCTGTGCAGCCCCGACGGGGCGTCCCGCGACGCCGAGGCCAATATCCTCAAGGCCGCCGTGGTCGACGCCAAGCGCGCCTTCATCGGCGAAACCCCCTCGGCGGCCAATTTCATCACGGTGGACACGCCCTTCCCCTATCAGCTGAGCACGCTCTCGCAGCTGATCGAGAAGTCCATGGGCAAGCTCGACAAAGCGGACCAATCGACCCCGTACCTGCGGCTAACGGCGCGGATCGACAGCCTGCGCCGGGACAAGCGCTTCGCCTTCATGTTCTCCGGTCTCAAGGTGAGCGACACCATGGCCGACGTGGTCGGCAAGATCCTGCGCATCCCGGTCGAGGACCGGCCGGTCACCCTCTTCGACCTGTCCGGCGTCCCCTCGGAGATCGTCGACGTGGTGGTCTCGCTGATGTGCCGCACGATCTTCGACTTCGCCGTATGGAGCCCGCGCGAGAGCACCATCCCCGTGCTGCTGATCTGCGAGGAGGCGCACCGCTATATCCCGCGCGACCACTCGGGCTTCCAGCCGACCCGCGAGGCGATCTCGCGTATCGCCAAGGAGGGCCGCAAGTATGGCGTCTCGCTCGGCCTCGTGACCCAGCGCCCCTCGGAGCTGTCGGAGACCATCCTGTCGCAGTGCAATACGATCTTTGCGCTGCGCATGAGCAACGACAAGGACCAGGATTACGTGCGCACGGTGGTTCCGGAAGCGGCGATGGGGCTGATGAACTCCCTGCCTGCCCTGCGCAGCCAGGAAGCGGTGGTGGTGGGCGAGGGCGTTACCCTGCCCATGCGCATTCGTTTCAACGATCTGCCGGTGGAGCACCGGCCGGCCAGCGACACCGCGGTGTTCTCAGCGTCCTGGGAGACCGAGGACCAGCCGGAGTGGGACCTGATCTACGAAACCATCGAGCGCTGGCGCCATCAGGTCCGGTGACCCGAGGGGTTTCACGGCCCGAATGCACGAACTCTAGCCTTCGGCGTCCGTGGATTTGAGATAAAGGCGCACTTCCTCGCGGTATTCCTGGTCCCAGATCAGGCGGTCAAGGTCGATTCCGCACGGCGCGGCGGATGGCCGGGGCTCTGGCCGGGGCGCCGCGCGTCCGGCGCGGCTCCAGCAGGGGCAATCGCGGTTTTCTGCCATCATGAGTCTTGTGCCTTTCTCGGATCCCACTCACGTACAGACTGCAGCGTCAATGGGGCCGTGCCGGGGCGTGGACCGGGCGTTTACGGGGCGGAATCAAGGCGATAATGGGGCAGCCGTTCTGTGTCCGGCAGCTTGCCGGGTGCAGGGCTTGGGTGTAGAGAGTAGGCGCCGGAAACAACCGCAAGGCTTCGCGCATGTCCGTCGGATCGGCCAGGTTGTCGCTCGTCTTCTCGTGTCTCGGGCACGCCTACATGCACGTCTTCACCGCCTTCTACTTCGTCATCGTGCTGGCGCTGGAGATGGACTGGGGCCTGCCCTACCACGAACTGATCGAGCTCTGGACCCTGGGCGCGCTGCTGGTCGGCCTGGGCGCCCTGCCGGCCGGCTGGCTGGCCGACCGCTGGAGCGCCAGCGGCATGATGGTGGTGTTCTTCCTCGGCCTGGGCCTGTCCGGCATCGTCTGCGGCCTGCTCGACACGCCGGCGGCCATGGTCGTCGGGCTGGGGTCGGTCGGGCTGTTCGCGTCGATCTACCATCCGGTCGGCATCGCCTGGCTGGTCCGCAACGCGGAGAGCCGCGGCAAGGCGCTCGGCGTCAACGGCGTCTTCGGCAGCGTCGGCGTGGCCATGGCGGGCCTTGCGGCGGGCGCCCTGATCGACGCCTTCGGCTGGCGCGCGGCCTTCATGGTGCCGGGCGTCGTGTCGCTCGCGACCGGTCTGGCGCTGCTCGTCTGCCTGCGCCTCGGCCTGGTGGTCGAGGGCGCCGGCGACCGGCACGCCGAGCCGCCGCCCAGCCGCGGCGACATGCAGCGCGTCTTCTTGGTCCTGGTCCTCACCATGCTGGCCATAGGCCTGATCTTCCAGGCGACCCAGGCCGCCATGCCCAAGGTCTTCGACCTGCGCCTGCGGGACATCGCCGGGCAGGGCACCTTCGGCATCGGCGCGATCGTCGCCGGAGTCTACCTGCTGGGCGGTGCCATGCAGGTGATCGGCGGCCATTTGGCCGACCGCTATCCGCTGAAGCCGATCTACCTCTTGGCGCTGCTGTTCCAGGTGCCGGTGCTGGCGGCCGTGGCCGGGTTCGCCGGACTATCGCTGATCGGCGCGGCGGTGCTCTCCGTACTGCTTTCGGCCGCGGCGCTGCCGGCCGAGAACATGCTGCTCGCCCGCTTCACGCCCGCGCGCCACCGCACCCCCCCCCCCCCCCCCCCCC
>JAOUCL010000282.1 GCA_029859805.1 Rhodospirillales bacterium
GGAGGGCTAAGCCCGGTCGCCTTACGCGAAGCGGCCGACGCGGACGCGCCTCTGGAGGAGGTTCTGGCCGTGTGCCGGCTGTTCCAGTGGCTGCTGCCCGGCCTCGCGACCAACGTCGCGTTCTTCCGCCACCAGCTCCTGCACGCGTGATACCCGCCGGGGCGGTCCGGTTCAGGCCTTGCCTTTGGTCCGGGCCTTTCGACCGAGCCCGATCTTCTTGGCCAGCTCGCTGCGCGTCTTGGCGTACTTCGGCGCGACCATCGGATAGTCCGAGGGCAGGGACCACTTGGTCCGGTACTCGTCGGGCGACAAGCCGAAGGACGTCCTGAGATGGCGCTTGAGCATCTTCAGCTTCTTGCCGTCCTCGAGACAGACGATGTAGTCGGGCCTGACGGATTTCTTGACCGGCACCGCCGGCTCGGGCCGTTCCGGGGCCACCTCGCCCGGGTTCATCAGGGCCTCGTGCACGGTCCTGATGAGTTGAGGAAGCTCGCTGGGCGGCAGGTTATTATTGGCCACATAGGCCGACACTATCTTCGAAATCAACCTAAATGACGAATTGTCGTTGCTGCCCTCTAACATACCCATCTCCCCGTCCAGTATCATTGAACTGGGTCATTATAAATTGTTGAAGATACTTTTATCAAGACAGTTTTAGGTGGCAGGATTTTATAACCATTCATACAGTCAAATCATCATGGTCCCGCTGTAAAATAGCCGGCTATGCGAACACCGCCAATATTTCGTCGATGCACGAGCAGCCCTCGACCAGCGGCCTTCCTTCCCAATCGAAAACGTAATAGCCGCGCCGGTCTTTTCCGAACCCGAACAGGATAACCTCGTTATCCGGGTTCAGGATGGCGGCCATGCGCTCACCGTCGTCCATGATCGCCGGGACGCACGCGCCGCCGAGCCTCTGCGCGCTCAGCTTGTAGCTGAGCGCGGTCAGAACGGAAACGTCGGTCTCGGAAAGACCCTTGCGATTGAGCGTGACAACGGACACGGTCGGTTGAGACTCCGAAGTTCGAACACGGTCGACCCATTGCTTTAGCAGACCTAGGTAACCAAGCCGTAAACCGCCGGATCGATCCGACAATCGATCCGACGCCGCTTGCCCCCGTCCCGCGACCGTTCCATGATGGCGCCATGACCGGCGATCAGGAGCTCTGGCAGGACGTCGAGCGGCATATCGTGCGCTACGGCGGGAGTTTCGCGCCCTATTTCGTGGAGCGCGCGAAGGGGTCCTACATCTATGCCCGCGACGGACGTGCGATCCTCGATTTCACCTCAGGGCAGATGTGTGCGACCCTCGGCCACAACCATCCGGACGTGCTGGCCGCCATGCGCCGGGCCATGGAGGGCGCGTTGCACTTGTTCAGCGGTATGCTGTCTGAGCCGGTGGTCACGCTCTGCAAGCGTCTCGCCGGGCTGCTGCCCGCGGGGCTGGACAAGGTGCTCCTGGTCAGCACCGGCAGCGAGTCCAACGAGGCGGCGCTGCGCCTGGCCAAGCTGCATACCGGCGGCTTCGAGGTCGTCGGCTTCACCGGCTCGTGGCACGGCATGACGGCCGGCGTCTCGTCGAGCACCTACGCCGCCGGGCGCAAGGGCTACGGCCCGGCCGCGCCGGGCAGCATGGCGCTGCCGGCGCCCAACTGCTACCGCTGCCCGCTCGCCATGGAGCGCGCCTCTTGCGGCTTGGCCTGCCTCGAGCTTGGCTTCGACCTCGTGGACCGGCAGTCGGTCGGCGCCGGCGCCGCGGTCATTGTCGAGCCGATCCTCAGCGTCGGCGGCGTGGTCGAGCTGCCACCCGGCTACCTAGCGCGGCTCAAGGCAAAGTGTGTCGAGCGCGGCATGCTGCTGGTGCTGGACGAGGCGCAGACCGGGCTTGGCCGGGTCGGCGCCAACTTCGCCTTCGAGCAGCAGGGGGCGGTCCCGGACATCCTGACCCTGTCCAAGACCCTGGGCGCCGGGCTGCCGCTGGCCGCCACGGTGACCAGCGCGGCGATCGAGGCCGACTGCCACGACAAGGGCTTCCTCTACTACACCTCGCACGTGTCCGACCCGCTGCCGGCCGAGATCGGCCTGGCCGTGCTCGACGTGCTGGCGCGCGAGCGCCTGGCCCAGCGGGCCGAGGAGATGGGCGCGCATCTGAGGGCCGGGCTCGAGGCCCTGCAGCAGCGCTACGAGTGCATCGGCGACGTGCGCGGCCGCGGGCTCCTGCTCGGCATGGAGGTCGTCGCCGACCGGGCGCTGAAGACCCCGGCGCCGGAGTTGGGCGCGCGGGTCGCGCGGCGTTGCCTGGAGCTGGGCCTCTCCATGAACATCGCCCAGCTTCCGGGCCTGGGCGGCGTCTTCCGCATCGCCCCGCCGCTCACCGTTACCCGCGACGAGCTCGACAGCGGCCTCGCGATTTTGGACCAGGCGCTGGGCGACTGCGCGGGGTGAGGGGCGGAGAGGGGGAGCAAGACGCCATGTCCGCACAGAAGCTCGGCACCCACGAGGGCGGTGCGAATATCTACGGCGTCGGCATCGGCATTCTCAGCCTCGACAGCTCCTTCGCGAAGCCGCCCGGGCACGTCAAGAACGCGCTGACCTTCGGCTTCCCAGTGTCCTACAAGGTCGTCGAGGGCGCGACGGTCAAGAAGCTGCTGAGGGACCCCGGGCCCGACCTGCTCGAGCCCTTTCTCCGCGGCGTGCGGGAGCTCGAACGGGACGGCGTCCGGGCCGTCACGGGGAGCTGCGGCTTCCTCGCGCTCTATCAGCGCGAGCTGGCGGACGCCGTCGACATCCCGGTCTTCATGTCGAGCCTCGTTCAGCTGCCCCTGGTGCAGAGCCAATTGAAGCGGGGCCAGAAGGTCGGCGTGCTGACGGCGAGCAAGGCGAGCCTGACGCCGGCCTACCTGGAGGCGGTCGGCGCCGGGACCGTCCCGGTCTGCATCGAGGGCATGGACGGCAGCGAGGAGTTCGACAGCGTCATCATCGAGGCCGAGCGCAACCGCATCGACTTCGACAAGCTCGAAGCGGAGATCGTTTCCGCCGCCGAACGGCTGGTGGGGACCCACCCGGAGGTCGGCGCGCTGGTCCTGGAATGCACCGACATGTCGCCCTTTGCCGACGCCATTCAGCAAAGAGTGAAAATGCCGGTCTTCGACCTGGTGACCCTCACCGAGATGGTCTACGCCGCCGTCACCCGCTCCCGCCACCCCCTCTTCGCGCCGCCCTCCCGGTGGAGTTAGGGCCGCCGCCGGACACCTCCGGAGAGGTGCATAATGGTGGACTCTTGGAATCATCGATCCGCCAGGTCTTCGGCGCGTCTATAAGGGCAAATACAAAACTCGGGACCTGATCCCGTTTTCGGGGACACGAAATTCGGGGACACAATACTTATTAAGGGTCAACGATGATCACACGACGGTTCGAAAATAGTACTGTGTCCACGAATTACGAAAAAAGTACTGTGTCCCCGAATTACGAGGCCGCCGAGACAGCGGGATGTGATGGCAGGACGCGCCGCAAGCGGGTATGTACAGGACGCCAAGGGCAGGCAACCGGATGATCTCAGGGAGAGGACGCGTGATGGTTAAAGCGGTGGACATCCAGGCGGCGCTGGCCACGCGGCCGGTTCTGCGCGGGCGCGGGCCCGATACGCCGGAAGGCGAGGTGGCAGAGGCCTTTGCTACCTTGGCGGCCTTCCGCGAGGGGGGCGTGTTCGCGGGCGGCTTCGCGGGTGACACCGCCTGGGAGCGGCATTCGAAGGGCGACGAGCTGGTGCAGGTCCTTTCGGGGGAAACCACGCTCACCATTCTCACCGACGAGGGGCCGCAGGTGCTGGAGATGAAGGCCGGCATGCTCGCGGTGGTGCCGCGGGGCTGCTGGCACCGTTTCCAAGCCCCTGACGGCGTGACCCTGCTGACCGCCACGCCGCAGCCCACGGATCACTCGACCGCCCAGGATCCTCGCCTGGAAGAGTGACTTGACCCCAAGGACCCGCGGCGCCGGCCGGGCCTCTTTTTTCTGAATGGGCGGGAACAAGATGCCGTCTCGGGTGTTTATGTAATTGGTAGACGCATCTGGAAGCAGTTTCCGAATCGGAGGGGGATATGGGGCCGTCGCACGCCAGTGGCGGCCCCATCTTTATTCCCTCGGACAGAACGCACGACCTAAGGATGAGGGTACAGAAGGGTCTGCTACCGGGCCGCAAGCAGGAGCTACCCCGCCGCCTTGATATAGCCGTCGTCGTGGGCGACCTCGTCCGCGCCCGTGAAGCGGCGCAGGCGATCGAGCTCCGCGGCGAGGCCGTCCTGGCGCTTGCGTGTGAACCTGACGCCCGGCTCCAGCCACAGACCCTTGACGCGGAGCGTGCCCGCCCGGCGCTCGCAGATCATGTCGATGCGGCCGATCAGGCGGTCGCCTTCCAAGAGAGGGAAGACGTAATAGCCGTACCGGCGCTTGGCGGCGGGCACGAAGACCTCGATGCGGTAGCAGAAGCCGAAGAGGCGCTCGGTGCGGGCCCGGTCGCGCAGCAGGGGGTCGAAGGGGCTCAGAACCCGGATTCGGCCCGGCGGCGACGGCAGTTCGGACAGGGACTCCGGAAGCGCGCGGTTGGCATAGGCCGGCCGCGGTTTTCCGCCGTCGGCCCCCTCGACCGCGACCTCCATGATCCCGTTGCCCAGATTGGCGCGGCACCAGTCCGCGGCCTCGGCCGGGGTGATGCCGCCCCAAAAGGCGGCCAGCTCGCCGGACGTGGCGACCCCAAGGCGCTCGAGCGCGCCGCTGCAAGCCCAGTCGACCAAGGCCTCGGCCGTCGGCGTCTCCTCAAGGTGGCAGGCCGGTATGACTCGTTCGGCCAGATCGTAGACCTTCTGGAAGCCCTCGCGCCGGGCCACGGCCAGCTCCCCGGTGCGCCACAGGTATTCGAGCGCCGTCTTCGAGGGGTGCCAGTCCCACCAGCCGGCGGTGTCTTTCTTGCGGCCGTCGCCCAGGTGGCGTGCCATGACCGGGCCGCCGTCGCGGATCCGCGCCAGAACCTCGTCCAGCCTCTCCTCGAAGCCGTCGCGGCGCCACTTGCGCCAACGTTCGCGCAGGCGCGCGGCCTCGCGCTGGAAGCGCGGCTTCCAGAAGGGGTAGAAGCGGCTCGGGATGATCGCGGCGTCGTGGGTCCAGTTCTCGAACAGAGCGCCGTCCCGCTCCAGCAGGCGGGTCAGCCCCGCAGGCTTGTAGGTCCGGTTCCTGGCGAAGAGGATCATGTGGTGGGCGCGTTCGACCGTGTTGATGCTGTCGACCTGCACGAAACCCAGATCCTCGACCAGGTCGCGCAGCCCGGCGTCGCCCAGCTTCGCGTTGGCTGGGCGCGCCAGGCCCTGGCCGGCCAGGAACAGCCTGCAGGCCTCGGCGTTGCGGATCAGTGGCCGGGACATCCGGGCGCCCGGGCTTCAGGAATCCCGGCGGCTGCTGCGGCGACGGGCGGGGATATGGGCCGGCGCGCAATGGGCCGTCTGGTGCAAGAGGCCGATCAGCTTCCCGAGGGCCCCCTCCACCACAGATCCGCCGGCGATGCCGTAGCCGTCGATCAGGCGCCGGGCGGCGGTGGCGGCGTCTTGGCCTTCGCCCAGGCGCAGCATCCAGGCCAGCAGCACGTCCTCGGCCGGCCCCGGGAACTCGGCGCCCATGTCGAGCGCCTGGCGGATCAGGCCGCCCGGGTCGTCCGGCGTGTCGTGCTCGGAGACGTATTTGATCGCCATCAGGGCGCCTTGCGCAGCAGGTTGAGCCGGGCGGGCTGGAACAGCCAGTAGCCGTCGTCGCGCCGCTCCGCCAGCGCCTCGAAAGCCGTCCGGAGATCTTCCTCCATGGCCTCGAAGCGGGGCCGGCGGCCTTCGTCCACGGCGATCACGCCGGCCTTGAAGGCCTCGAAATCGGCTATCTTGTAGGGCGCCTCGTAGACCAGCTCGAGGTCCTGGACGAGCAGCCCGGCCGCAACCGTGGCCTCGATCGCCTCCTCGGCCTTGGCCCGCACGACGGTCTCGTCCTCGATCGGGCGCACCAGCTCGAAGTGGGGGCCGGCGGCGAGCGGCTCCTGCACGTAGATCAGCCCGCCCGTCCGGACCACGCGGGCCGCCTCCGCGAGCGCTCGGGCCTGGCCTTCGACCGGCACGTGGTGCAGCGAATTGAAGAACACAGCGGCGTCCAAGCTCTCGTCCTCGAAGGGCAGGTGTTCCGCGACGCCCTGCAAGTAGGTCTCGCCACCCGTCGGCTCGGCCGCCCGGGCGCGCGCCAGCTGGCGCTCCGAGGGCTCGATCCCAGTCACCGTCGCGCCCTCCCGGGTCATGAAGCGCGCGAGCGAGCCGTCGCCGCAGCCGATATCGGCGACCCGCGCGCCCTTCAGGGGAAGGTGCTCGCGCATGACCTCGCTGTGCTTACGGCGTGGCGGCTTGTTCAT
>JAOUCL010000283.1 GCA_029859805.1 Rhodospirillales bacterium
GATCTGCCCTGACAGGTGGGGTCATCGTTTTCTCGAATAAACCGGCTTATGGCAAGACCGGAGTGCCGGCGCAAGCCTGGCGCCGCGAGCGCCGGGCCGATTCCCAGGTTTATCCGGTTTATGGTTTACCGACTCTTAATCCCCAGGCGCGCCAAGCCGAGTCAGCGGCGCGCCGCCTGTTTCGCCAGGCCCCTGACCTCGGCGCTCATGACGACCTGGCCGCGCTCCAGGTAGGCCTCGTGGTTCTTCTCGATGTCGCCCGGGAGATAGCGGTAGTTCACCATCAGGCCCGCCGACTGGCCCAGACCCCTGTCCGAGGTGTCGGCCAGCCAGTTGATGCGCTCGAGGCGCGCGCCGTTCCTCAGGTGGAAGCGGGCGACCGGGTCGATCGGCATGCCATTGCCGCCGGTCTCGAGGAAATAGCGCCCGCAAAGCCGCATCAACGGTCCCTTGACCAGCGACGTGACGGCCGGGTCCCGGTGCCAGTCGGCGTGCGACAGGACCGCCAGCAGCGCCACGCCGGCGTCCTCGCTGCCGCCGAGCGAACGGATGCCGTCCAACTCCTCTCCGGCGAAGGCCTGAGCGACGAGCTCTGCCGGCGCCCGCTCGAGCCAGCCCCGGAACCTGGGGACGGGCGACAGCGTCGCGTAGGTCTTGAGGCGCGGCAGCTCCTTGCTGAACCGCTCGACCACCCGCTTGATCAAGTAGTCGCCGAAGGAGATGCCGGTAAGTCCCCGCTGGGTGTTGCTGATCGAATAGAAGATCGCGGTGTCGACCTCGCGCGGGTCGATCGGCGGCACCGACTCGTCGAGCAGCGCCTGTATGTTGCCGGCCATGCCCTTGACCAGGGCGACCTCGACGAAGGCGAGCGGCTCGTCGGGCATGCGCGGATGGAACAGGGCATAGAGCCGGCGGTCCGAATCGAGACGGTTGCGCAAGTCGTCCCAGGAGCGGATCTCGTGCACCGCCTCGTAGGCGATCAGCTTCTCCAGGAGCGAGGCCGGCGAATCCCAGTTGATCGTCCGCAGGTCCAGAAAACCGACGTCGAACCAGGATTCCAAGAGCTCGCGCAGGTCTCCCTCGAGGCCGCGCAGGTGCGGGTCGTCGGCCATGACCGACAGCAGGTCGCTGCGCAGGTCGGCCAGGAACTTGACGCCCTCGGGCAGAACGTTGAACTGGGTCAGCAGCTTGACCCGCGGCGGCATCAGCGCGCGGCGCAGCGCGTCCTCGGCGGCCAGCTTTAGGTCCGGTTCCTCGGCGTCCCGATAGTCCGCGATCGCCCGCTCTACGGCCGCCACGTCGACCGCGAAGCGACGCGCGAGCACCTCCAGGAAGCCCCGCCGGCCGGGGCCGTCCAGGTCCAGGTAGGCGCGGCCCAGCTCCGCCGCGCGCAGGCGCGCCGAGACCTCGCCGCCGCGCGCCTCGAGACACTCGGCCATGAGGCGTTCCAGCGCGTCGGCGTCGCGCGCCGGCGAGCCGGGCCCGCTCAGGCCCACGCTGCGCGCGGCGCCGGCGGCCACCTCGCGCCAGGCGCCCGCCAGGTTGGAGAGCGCGCGCTCAAAGAAGGATTCGCGCGGCGTTTCGTTCATGCCCGGCACAATGTCCGCCGCTCCTCGGTGCGTCAAGCCGGGCGGCCATTCGGTCTTGTGGGATCCGTCGATGGGCCGTCCATCAGGCGCGCGGCCGCGCGTTGGCGGGATCGAAGACCGTCTCGCCCGGCACCTCGACGCGCCTTGCCGCGCCCTGGTCCGGTAAGGGGTGCATCTCGACGGCGCGATCGTCGTCGCGACGAAGGCCTATCCGGCGCGGCCTCCCTGCGCCGCCTGGTAAAGCCGGCCGTTGCGGGTCCGCAGGAACGGGTCGAGCGGAATGTGCTCCTGCTTGAGGAACCCGCTGGCCGGCAGATCTCCCCGGTTGACCATCTCGATCACGGCGCAGACCGAGGCGGAGGTGGTCCAGGATATGGCGCGCCATACGCGGCCCGAGATCTCGATCGGGTAGTAGGAGCGGACGTATTCCTTCCGCTGCAGGCTCCCATCGATCATGCCCTCCGCCGAGACGTGGATATGCACGACGTCGTCGTCGACGGGCGGTTTCGCGTGGGTCAGGATCTCGCCGGCGAGGTCGCGCTTCTCCCGCATCAGCAGTTCATGAAAGAAGAAGTTCATCAACTCCACGTGTCCCGGGTAGCGCAACGACTTGTAGTCGAGGTTCTCGATGTGCCCCAGATAGGTCTCGCACATGGTGCCCAGGCCGCCGGAGGTCGTGAAGGCCTCCAGCCGGTGTCCGTCGACGTAGATCTTCTCGACCCATTCCATGGGCGAGACCCATTTGTGCTGCCCCTCCTCGATGACCTCGCAGTCGTTGAGGTATTCGTTGACCACCCCTTCGGGCGACCAGTTGAAGGCGTAGCCCAGCAAGCCGGTCGGGTTCTGCGGCAGGGCGCCGACCCTGAGCTTGATCGAGCGGACCTGTTCGAACTGCTCGGCGAGATGGGCGCCGATGATGCCGATGAGACCCGGCGCCAGGCCGCACTGCGGCGCCATCACGCCTTTCGACGTCCCGCTCATCTCCAGGATCGCCTTGGTCGTGGGCACGTCCTCGGTCAGATCGAAGTAATGCAGTCCCAGCCGGTGCGCTGCAGTCGCCACCCCGACGTTCATATGATAGGGCAGACAGGACAGGATCGCGTCGAATCCGCCGCAGAGCGCCTCGACCTCGCTTTCGGTGGCGGCGGATTTCTGCTCGACCCGAAAGGGCAGCTCTTCCTGCGGCGCATGCAGGTCGAAGCCCGTGACGTCCAGGCCCGTCTCGTGCAGCAGCACCGCCGCGAGCGTCCCGACCTTCCCCAGGCCGAGCACGGCGACGCTCTTGATCTTCATCTTCTTGCTCATGCTCGATCCTCGGAGCTCGAAGTTGCTGTCCTGGACGCCACGGGGACGTCGAAGGCGGCGATCACGCCGCCAGGGCCCATGGCGCAGGCCTCGAGACTGTCTAATACTAAAGACATAAGCCCGCCAGTGCTTTCCATCATGACCCGTCGGGCATCGTCAATGGTAGCCGACACGCCGATTCGCGTGAAGGGTGGCATCCTCGAGGCGGTGTTCGATCCGGGTCGTCGCGGAAGCCATCCACGACGAAAACGTTCCGCTCCTCGGTGCGTCGAGTCGCGACGACAGGCTCGCCGACGGCTTCCCCGGCGTGCTCTACTGGGCAGCGGTCGAGCCGTGAGACTGTTCACGAGGCGCAATCGATGACGGCGGAGCGGTTAATGGATATGGACGAAATCGTCACCGGCGGTCTGTGTATCGGTTGCGGCCTCTGCCAGAGCATCGCGGGGCCAGAGCGCGTCCGCATGGTGACGACGCCCGAGGGGCGGGAGCGCCCGGTCGCTGTAACGCCGATTCCGGACGAGGCGCTCGCGACGATCAACGCGGTCTGCCCGGGGACGCAGATCGAGGGCGCGAGCCCCGAGGCCCTTCCCGACGACGTCGAAACCGACCCGATCTGGGGGCCCGCCGTGCCGTCCACGCTCTCGATCGCCCACGCCAGCGACCCCGTCGTCCGCTATCGGGGCGCGGCCGGCGGCGTGCTCACGGCCTTGGGGCAGTATCTTCTGCGCAGCGGCGAGGTCGAGCTGGTGCTGCACGTCAAGGCGTCGCCCGGCGCGCCGCTGCGCAGCCTCGCGACGGTCAGCGAGACACCGGAGGCGGTTCTCGAAGCGGCCGCCTCGCGCTACGGCCCGGCGGCCGTGCTCGAGGACCTGGGCGGCGTCCTGGCGCACGGGCGTCCGCTCGCGGTCATCGCCAAGCCCTGCGACATCGGCGCGGTCCGGCGCCTGGCCGAGGTCGACGCGCGGGCGAAGGCGCTGATCCGTTACGGCCTGACCTTGGCCTGCGGCGGCGCGTCCGACCTGGGCAAGTCGTTCGAAGTGCTCGATCGCTTGGGCGTGCGGGAGCAGGACCTGCGCCTGTTCCGCTATCGCGGCCACGGCAACCCCGGCCCGACCCGCGTGGAGACCAAGGACGGCCGCCGCTTCGACCTCACCTATCTGGAGATGTGGGGCGACGAGGCGGGCTGGCGCATCCAGCCCCGCTGCAAGATCTGCCCCGATGCGATCGGCGAGGCGGCGGACCTGGTCTCCGCCGATTGCTGGCCCGGCGGCGCGCCCCAAGGCGAGGACGAGGGCTTCAACGCCGTCCTCGCCCGAACGCGCGTCGGCGTGGGTCTGTTCGAGAGGGCCGTCGCGGCGGGCGCGCTCACGGTCGTGCGCGCCATCGGCTTTCGGGACATGGACCTCTTCCAGCCCCACCAGGTGCGCAAGAAGCGCGCGGTCTGGGCCCGATTGGAGGGCATGCGGGCGGCCGGCATGGCGGTCCCCAGGGTCGAACGCCTGCGGATCGCCGAGCTGGCGGTCGGGAACGACAAAGGCGTGAACGAAGAGGAAATGCTGGGCGCCCAAAAACGGGCCCGCGCCGGACGCCTCGGCGAGCCGCCGGCCGTTTTCAACGAATGAAGGTTCTTCGGCTCCGCCGCGCCCCGCTCACCCGTCGGCCGCCTCACGGGCGACGTGGCGCAGGCCTGCCAGGGCCTGGTCGAGCAGCTTCTGGTCGCTGGGGTCGGCACTGTAGACCATGTAGGCCGGACGCTTGAATACCGGGGCCTTGGTCACGCGGTAAAGGCGCTTGTCCTTGAGCAGGGGCTGGACCGCGCGCAGCGGAAAGTAGCCCGAGCCACCGCTCGCCAGGATGTGCTGCAAGCCCATGGCGCCCAGCCCGACCGAGACGGCCGGCGTCTCCATATCGGCAAAGGCCTGGCGGTGCTGGACGAGGAAGTCCTCGCCCCAGTCGACGAAGACGTAGTCGGCGACCCAGTCCGGGGCCACCTTGCACGGCCGCGTCGACACCAGGACCAGCTTCTCGACCAGCAGCGTCTCGACCGCCAGGCCGGGAATGTGGCGCGGCATGTACATGACGCCGATGTCCAGGAGGCCGTCGGCGAGCTTCTGCATCTGGCTGGGCGAATAGTCGGCCTCGAGCCTGAGCGCGACGTCCGGCAGGGCAGATCGCATCCAGGGAATCCACTTCAGCACCAAGCGCTCCCAAAGGCTGACCTGGGTGCCCAGCGCGATCGAGGCGCGGAATCCCTCGGGCAGGGCGGTCTCCTGGCGCCCCTGCTCCCAGGCGCGCACCGTTGCCACGGCGTAGCGGTGAAAGCGCCGCCCGGCCGTGGTCAGCGCGACGCCGCCGCGGCCGCGGGTGAACAGCGGCTGGCCGATGCGATGCTCGAGCGCCTGGACCCGGGCGCTCACCGTCGACTGGGTGACGTGCAGGTGCTCGCCCGCGCGATGAAAGTTTCCCGTCGCCGCAACCTCGAGGAAGCTCCGGATGTGCTCGATGTTCACCGGCTCTACTCCGCATATTGATCGAAAAATTCGATCGATATGGTTTAGATAATTCGTTTCCCAATCGCAACCGCCGACACCACATTCCATCAGATTCGGTTGTTCCGCGGGGGGACCATGACGGCCATGAATCCGGACGGCGCGTCCGGCCCGATGATCGCTGGGGGCGGTGCCGACAACCCGATGGTTGCGGCGGTCGTCGCCTGCTGGGCGCTGCTCTTCGGCATGGGTCTGGTCATGCTCGGCAACGGGCTGCAGGCGTCCCTGCTCGGCGTCCGCGCGATGCTCGAGGGGTTTCCGACGACGGCCACCGGCTTCGTCATGTCGGGCTACTTCGCCGGCTTCGCGGCGGGCTCCACCCTGGCGCCCAAGCTGGTCGCCCGGGTCGGCCACATCCGGGTCTTCGCGGCGCTCGCCTCGCTCGCCTCGGTCGTGGCGCTGCTCCACGTGGTCTTCCTGACGCCGGTCAGCTGGACCGCCATGCGGCTGGCCACCGGGTTCTGCTACGCGGGGATCTACGTGGTCGCCGAAAGCTGGCTCAACGACCGGGTCACCAACGAGCTGCGCGGCCAGCTGCTCTCGGTCTACATGGTCGTGGGCCTCGCCGGCATGGCGGCCGGCCCACTGCTGCTGAACGCGGCCGATCCCGGCGGGTTCCTCCTCTTCGTCGCCGTCTCGATCCTGGTCTCGCTCGCGCTGGTCCCGATCCTGCTGACCGCCAGCCCGGCGCCGCGCTTCGACACGACGGCGAAGGTCAGCCTGAGGCAGCTCTACCGCATCTCGCCGCTCGGCGTCCTGGGCTGCGTGGCGACCGGCCTGTCGAACGGCGCGCTGGTCGGCATGGGCACGGTTTACGCCGAGAACGCCGGCCTGTCCCTGGTCCAGATCTCCTTTTTCATGAGCGCCGCGATCCTGGGCGGCGTCGCCCTGCAGTGGCCGATCGGCCACCTGTCCGACCGCTTCGACCGGCGCAGGGTCATGACCGTCGTCACCCTGGCCGCCGCGCTCGCGGCCGGCGCG
>JAOUCL010000284.1 GCA_029859805.1 Rhodospirillales bacterium
GGGCCTGGAGAAATGCGTGCCGGTCACGACGAGAGCGCCGGCCGAGGCGACATAGTCCTCCTCGATGTCCTCCTCGCACAGCGCCGCATCGGCGCAGTTCTCGCGATAGAAGATGAGCGGAAAGGTTTCGTCGTCGCGAATGCCCAGGACGACGAGCGCGGTGAGGCGCTCCGGGTCGGTCCTGACACCGCGCAGCTCGACGCCTTCCACCGCCAGCTGCTCGCGGATGAAGCGGCCCAGGTGCTCGTCGCCGACGCGCGTGATAAGCCCCGCCTTCAGGCCCAGGCGGGCACAGCCGATGGCGATGTTGGCCGGACAGCCGCCGACGTACTTCGCGAAGCTGCCCATGTCCTCGAGCCGCCCACCCACCTGCTGCCCATAGAGGTCGACCGAGGCCCGGCCGAGCGTGATGACGTCGAGCATGCTACCCGTTCTCCCAGGCGAAGCACCGTCCCGCCGGTGCCAACCAAACGAATGGCAATCCGCCTTTCCAGCTTGCATAGTACGTTCTCTGGAGACGGGCCGAAACATCGGGGAGAGGCAACCATGCTGAAGTTTGGCATTTTCGGCGCCGGGCGGATCGGCGTCCTTCACGGCCGCAACATCGCCCGGCACCACGGGGCGGAACTTGCCTATGTCGCCGATCCGGTGAATAGCGCCGCCGAGGCCCTGGCCAGAGAGACAGGGGCGCAGGTGGCGGAGACCGAGGCCATCCTGGCCGATCCCTCGATCGACGCGGTGGCCATTGCCAGCTCGACCGACACCCATGCCGACCTCATCGAGGCGGCGGCCCGGGCGGGCAAGGCGATCTTCTGCGAGAAGCCCGTCGACCTCGACAGCGCGCGGGCCAGGGCCTGCCTAGAGGTCGTCGCCGAATGCGGCGTACCGCTGGCGATCGGGTTCAACCGGCGTTTCGATCCCAACTTCCTGGCCCTGCACCAGGCGCTGCGCGAGGGGCGGATCGGCAAGATCGAGCTGATTTCGATCACCAGCCACGATCCGGCGCCGCCGCCGGTCGAATACGTCGCAAGGTCGGGCGGACTGTTCCGGGATTTCACGATCCACGACCTCGACATGGCTTGCTGGCTGCTCGGCGAGGAACCGGTCGAGGTCTTTGCCGCGGGAAGCTGTCTCGTCGATCCGGGCATCGGGCAAGCCGGCGACATCGATACCGCGATTACCGTACTGAAGACGGGCTCCGGCGTGCTGTGCCAGATCAGCAACAGCCGCCGGGCGACCTACGGATACGATCAAAGGATTGAGGTTCTCGGCTCGGGCGGCATGCTGCGCGCCGGCAATCCGCGCGAGACGACCCTCGAACAGGCCGACGGATCGGGTTTCAGGCGGGACAAGCTCATGCCGTTCTTCATGGAACGCTATGCCGAGGCCTATCGCCTGGAGCTCACGGCCTTCATCGAGGCCCTGGAAAAGGGCCAGGCCCCCGGGCCCACCGGCGAGGACGGCCTGCGCGCCCTCCTGCTCGCCGACGCGGCCCAGCGGTCCCTGGAGTCGGGACAACCGGTCCGTATCTAGGTCCCCTGGGGCGAGGCGCCATCGGCCCGGGAGAACTCCTCGAGCTCGGCCGTGAGCTGGTCAAGCTCCTTGCCGCCGGCCATCATGTTGAGCACCTCCTCGCGGCTCACCTCCTCCTTGCGGAAGGTGCCGAGACTGCGGCCCCGATTCAGCAGGGTGAAGGCATCGGCCACCGGATAGGCGTGGTGCACGTTGTGCGTGATGAAGATCACGCCGAGGCCCCGTGCCCGTGCCTGCGCGATGTAGCGCAGCACCATGGAGGCCTGGCTGACGCCGAGCGCGGAGGTCGGCTCGTCCAAGATCAACACCTTGGCGCCGAAATAGACCGCCCGGGCGATGGCGACGCATTGCCGCTCGCCGCCGGAGAGCGTCCCGACCGCCTGGGTAGGATCGCGCACGTCGATGCCGATCTTGTGCATCTCCTCCCGCGCCACCCGGTCGGCGAAGGCCGTGTCCAGCCGGCTCAGGACACCGGAGCCGCGCGTCGGCTCGCGTCCCATGAAGAAGTTCCGCGTGATGCTCATCAGTGGGACCATGGCCAGGTCCTGATAGACCGTGGCGATCCCGGCGTCGAGGGCCTCGCGCGGCGACTTGAAACGAACCTCCCTGCCCTCGACCAGCATATGTCCCGCACTCGGCGCATGGACCCCGGACAGGATCTTGATCAGCGTCGACTTGCCGGCCCCGTTGTCGCCGAGCAGGCACATCACCTCGCCGGCGCTCACGGCCATCGAGATGTCCTTGAGCGCGATGACGGAGCCGAAGAACTTGCTGGCGTCGCGAAGCTCGGCGAGGGGCTGGCCTGCCATCACCGGGCCTCCGTCACTTTCTTGCGGATGTAGCTGTTGAACAACACTGCGATGAGCAGCATGACGCCGAGGAATACCTTGAACCAGTCGGTATTCACGCCGGTGTAGAAGATCCCCATCTGCACCGTGCCGAAGATGATCGCGCCGAACATGGCGCCGATCGCCGAGCCGTAGCCGCCGGTCAGCAGGCAGCCGCCGATCACCGCGGCAATGATGGCCTCGAACTCCTTGAGCAGGCCGCGGTTGGTGTCGGCCGAGCCGGCGTCCAGCACCTGGATCGTCGCGACAAGGGTGGCGGCGCAGGCGGTGAAGATGAAGAGAAGGACCTTGACCCGGGTCACCGGCACGCCGACGTTGCGGGCCGCGATCTTGTCGCCGCCGCAGGCGAAGATCCAGTTGCCGAAACTGGTGCGCAGGAGCAGCCAGGTGGCCAGCGTCCCCAGGATCACGAACCAGACGATGGACATCGGCACCCCGGGCACCACGGGCAACCCGTCCATCCGTTTCTCGATGATCCCAGCCTCGGCCATCCAGGCGAATAGGCCGGTGAAGGCGTCGCCGCCGAAGATCGCAGCCAGCCAGTCGTCCCGGGCGACGTCCCGAATGCCCGAGACCTGGGTCCGCCCGGTGATCAGGCGCGTAGCGCCGATCGTCAGGCCGCGCAGGATGAACAGGACCGCCAGGGTAACGATAAAAGACGGCAGGCCGGTCTTGACGGTGATCATCCCGTTGGCATAGCCCACCGCTGCCGCGACCCCGAAAGCCAGAACGATGCAGAGCCACAAGGGCCAACCGAACTGGACGGCCGGGATCGCGATCACCACGCCGGCCGCGCCGATCATCGATCCGACGGACAGGTCGAACTCGCCGCCGATCATCAGCAGCGAAACGGCGATCGCAAGAATGCCGAGCAGGGCAGAGACCTCGAGGAAATTCACGATGCCCTTGAGGCTGAACATCCCGCTGTCGCCGGCAACGATGCCGAAGAAGAAAAACACCAGAACTGCCCCGGCAACCGCACCTAGTTCGGGCCGATTCAGCAGCTTGCGCGAAAGAGGTGTCTTGAGCAGCCGCTCGTCGGCGCCGGGAGCCGAAACCGTCTGTTCCGCCATGCTGAACCCTCGTCTTCCCGTTTGACCGAGACCTGGCATCCCCAGGCGGACGGGGCCGGCTCCGCACGCCGGCCCGGTGCCGCCCGGCTGGCCGTCAGCGAATGCCTTCCTTGCTCAGCTGGATGACCTGGGCGGCATTGTCCGGCGTGACGAAGCCCGGTCCGGTCAGAACGTCCGCCCCGGGCAACAGGCCGTACCTGGCATGCAGGGTCAAGACGACGACCGGAAGGTAACCCTGCAGATACTGCTGCTGGTCGATGGCGAACATCATCTTGCCGTCAGCCAAGGCCTTCAGCACGCCGGGCGACAGGTCGAAGGTGCCGAACTTCTTGGCGGCCGCCAGGCCCTCGTTCTCGAGCGCCGCCAAGACCGGCTCCGCCGCCGTGGGCCCCAGGGTCAAAATGCCGCCTACGTCCGGGTTCTTGGTCAGATAGGCCGCCATGGCGTTGCGGATCTCGGTCGGGTCCATGCTGACCGCCAGCACCTCGCTGGCACCGCCCAGACCGTCGCGAAAGCCGTCGCAGCGCAGGTCGAGGGCGACGTTGCCGACCTCCTGGTTGATGCAGACCGCCTTGGTGACGCCCGCATCCTTCATTCTTTCGCCGCCGCCCAGGCCGGCCTCGTATTCGGTCTGACCCACATGCAGCAGGGCGCCCAGCTTCTTGCGAACATCGCTCCCGGAATTCATCGAAACCACCGGAATACCGGCGCCGACGGCGGCGCGGATCGACTCGCCCAGCGCGTCGGCGTCGGGAATCGATACGACCAGGCCGTCCGGCTTGGAGGCCGCCGCGGCATCGATCAACTGTGCCATGCGGACCATGTCGAAGGTATCCGGCGCCAAATATTCCACCTTGACACCCATGTCCTTCTGGGCCGCATCCACGCCGTTCTTGACCACCGACCAAAAGGGGTCGGAGGCCTGGCCGTGCGAGACCACCACGATCCGGATGTCCTCCGCGGCCGAGGCATCGCCGGCCATCAGCGCCAGAGTCGCGACGAGTGCCGCGAATAGTTTGGTTCGAAGCTTCATTGTGTCCTCCCTGTTTTGCTTATTTTACAGGATCCTTGGACCCCGGGACCATTGAAACCCGAAACCCCCATGTCCCACAACCCCTGGTCTTGCGCTGGCACAAGCGGCCTCGCGACATCCGCCGCCGCCGGACGCCTCGGTCCCAGGCACCGAACGCGTTATCCGCTCCCCACTAGGGTCACGCCCCGGTCGGCCATGACGACCGAGACGGTCGTGCCGGGCGGCGCGAACCCGTCGACGCGATGGTCGATGACGAAGAGCTCGCCGAGCGGGGTTTCGACCGAATATTCCAGATGGCTGCCCAGGTAGGTAGCCTTGCTCACGGTGCCGGAGAAGCTGTCGTCGACCCGCTCCCGGGACAGGTGAATGGCCTCGGGCCGGATCGCCACATCGACCTCGCCGGGCGGCAGTCCCCTGTGCGGCAAGCGTCGCTCGACGCCCCCGATGTCGACCACCGCGAGCGCTCCGTCCAGCGCCTTGATCTCGCCGGTCACGACGTTCGCGTCGCCGATGAAGTCCGCCACGAAGAGATCGGCCGGCTCCTCGTAGAGCTCGTGCGGCGTGCCGGTCTGGGCGATCTCGGCGTTGCGCATGACGATGATCCGGTCGGACACCGCGAGCGCCTCTTCCTGATCGTGGGTGACGTAGACGGTGGTCAGGCCGAGGCTCCGCTGCAGATCGCAGATCTCCTGACGGACGTGCCGCCGCAGCTTGGCGTCGAGGTTCGACAGCGGCTCGTCGAACAGCAGCACCTGAGGCTCCAGGATCAGCGCACGGGCCACCGCCACGCGTTGCTGCTGGCCCCCGGAGAGCTCGCTGGGGAGACGCGCGCCGAAACCCTTCAACCCGACGAGCGCCAGCTGCTGTTCCGCCTTGGCATGGGCCTCGGCCTTGGGCATGCCGCTGACCGAAAGGCCGTAGGCGACGTTTTCCAGGACGGTCATGTGGGGGAACAGGGCGTAGGACTGGAACACCATGCACACGTCGCGTTCCGACGCCGGCAGCTTGGTGACCTCTTTCTCCCCGATGAGGATCTTGCCCGAGGTCGACATTTCCAGCCCGGCGATCAGGCGCAGCGTCGTGGTCTTGCCGCAGCCCGACGGCCCCAGCAACGTCACCAGGCTGCCCGGCTCTATGGTGAAGCTGAGGTCGCGCACCGCGACGACATCGCCGAAGGCCTTGACCACGCCCTGGAACCGGACCGAGGCAGCCGTGCTTCCCGCTGTCATGCCGTGCTCCCCTCGAGGCCGAACTGTTGAGCGCCACGCCGGCCGAGCCTGCGCTGTCCGACCACGATCTGGATCAAGACGATGGCGCAGAGCATGACCAGGATCAAGACCGAGGAATAGGCGATGGCGAGCCCGAAATCGCTGTTTTCGACCCGGCCGAGGATGTAGGAGGTTGCCATGTCGTAGTTGGCGCTGACCAGGAAGATCACCGCGCTGATCGCGGTCATGGCGCGCACGAAGCTGAACACCAGCGCAGCGACGATCGCCGGGCGCAGCAGGGGAAGGACGACCTTGCGCAGCGTGGTGAAGGATCTGGCGCCCAAGGTGAGCGAGGCTTCGTCCAGGCTCTGATCGATCTGGCTCATGGCGGCGATGCCCGCGCGCACGCCGACCGGCATGTTGCGGAACACGAAGCAGATCACCAAGACGACCCCGGTGCCTGTGATTTCGATCGGCGGGACGTTGAAGGCCAGAATGTAGCCGATGCCGATGACCGTGCCCGGGATGGCGAAGCTCAGCATGGTGCCGAACTCGAAGGCGTCCCTGCCGACGAATCGCTGGCGCACCAGGATATAGGCGGTCAGCAGCCCGACCCCGGCGGTCAGCGGCGCCGAGATGGCGGCGATCTCCAGCGTGGTCCAGAAGGAGTTCCATGCC
>JAOUCL010000285.1 GCA_029859805.1 Rhodospirillales bacterium
GAACCGCCCTTGCCTTCATCCGCCTCGCCAGTATCAGGCTTATGCTGCGAAGGCTCACGCGCTATTGTTATCCCGCGTAAACTTCCCGGACGGACTCTAACGGCTGCAAAGGTGACGCTCTTCGGCTGGCCGAAAGCCGGCGAAAGTCGTGGATTGTGATATCCTGTATTGACGCTGAGATAAGTATACTGTCCCTGGAATTCGCTGGAATTCGATCCTTTGTGTGAGGGAACCTACGACTACTCACCCCCATATGACGAGAATGGAAACTCATCAGCCGGGCGACAGTGGGACCATTTCTGGGATGATGTGTGGCCCTGGTATTGGTACGGGAACTAAGTGTCATGAGAAACTTCGCAACAAAAATGAGACTGGACGTTTGGTCTATCTGGATTAGCATACTGACTCTGTTGCTTATGTTATCCATGTTCTTGTATCAAGAGTGGACGCTAGACGTGAGAATTGGATCTCGATTGTTAGAACTTAACAATACCATTAATGACCGTGGTGATAATCTTCTTTCGACTATGTTGGCCTGGATTTCTATAATTTTGTTTCTTCTGACACCCATGGTCGGGGGTGCCTTGGGCATAGTTTCTCTCGTTCGAGGGAAGGCGCACATCGGCATTGCAATTTCAGGATTGATCCTGAATGCGTTGTGCGCGGCAGTCTTTATCTTTCTTGTTTCTCTACTGTTGCACAGCGGCGTGTAAGCCGGATGACAGTAAACGGGGTCAGCGACTGTGTTGCCGTCAAGGGTGTTCCGGGTTCCAGTTTTGGCCTGAGCGCACGAGCGCATTCAGGATAGTGAGCAGTCTGCGTGCGACGACGATGATGGCGGCTTTCTTTGCCATGCCCTTTGCGAGGAGGCGTTCGCGGAAGGCGGCGAGCTTTGGGTTGAAGCGGCCGGCGGAGAGGGCGGCCATGTAGAGCGCACTGCGGACCTGGCGCCCCTCGCCCCCACGCCTCAAGTCCTTGAAAACAAACAATTTTTTCGTTGAGATAGCGGAACGGATCGCCGCCAAACTATTGATATAAAAGAAGTTTTTACTGTGCATGGGCTCGTTTGCTCACAAGGCCGGGCCGGCCGGGCCGCTTGACCTTGCCGGGGGCCGGGCGACCGGGTGCGGCCATGAGCCCGCCCGCGAATCGGACGGCGAAAATCGAACCGGGCCGCGGAATCGGGTCAGATTCCGGTTGAACAACCGGGAGAGACGCGACAAGGTCGTTCCTTCGCCGGCTCCGCATGACGGGGGTGGAGCGGTGGAACCGGGTACGGGGCCTTGAATGACCCGGTCAGATCGGGCAAGAAAACAAGAACCTACGGGCAGGTGGCGTCGGATTTTTCGTCCAGAAACTCATCAACGGGGCCACGCTCGGCGACCGACGATGACCGAGCCATCGCCGCAAAAGAAGGCCGTTGCCGGGGGGAGGCGAGTATGCAGAACACCTTCGCGTATTTTCTCGATCAGCTGATCAACGGCCTTACCCTGGGCTCGATCTACGGCCTGATCGCCATCGGCTACACGATGGTCTACGGCATCATCGGAATGATCAATTTCGCCCACGGCGAGATCTTCATGATCGGCGCCTTCATCTCGATCATCACCTTCCTGATCCTGGGGCTCGCGGGCATTACCTGGGTGCCGCTGGCGCTCTTGATCGTTCTGATCGCCGCGATGGTGTTTACTTCGATCTACGGCTGGGCCCTCGAGCGCGTCGCCTACCGGCCGCTCCGGGGCTCGCCCAGGCTGGCGGCCCTGATCACCGCGATCGGCATGTCGATCTTCTTGCAGAACTACGTCCAGCTGCTGCAGAGCGCGCGCAACAAGCCCATGCAGCCGGTGATCAGCGGCGGCGTCGAGGTCATGCGCGACGGCGACTACGTCGTCTCGCTGGGCTTCATGCAGGGCATCATCATCGTGCTCACCATCGTCCTGATGGTGATCTTTTCCCTGATGATCGCGCGCACCACCTTGGGCCGTGCCCAGCGTGCCTGCGAACAGGACCGCGACATGGCCGCGCTGATCGGCGTCAACGTCGACCGGACGATCTCGCTGACCTTCGTCATCGGCGCGACGCTGGCCTCGGTCGCCGGCATGATGTTCCTGCTGTACTACGGCGTGATCGATTTCTTCATCGGCTTCCTGGCCGGCATCAAGGCCTTCACCGCGGCGGTCCTCGGCGGCATCGGCTCGCTTCCGGGCGCCATGCTGGGCGGCCTTTTGATCGGCCTGATCGAGGCCTTCTGGTCCGGCTATTTCACGGTCGAGTACAAGGACGTGGCGGCCTTCTCGATCCTTGTCCTGGTGCTGATCTTCCGGCCGAGCGGGCTGCTCGGCAAGCCGGATATCGAGAAGGTCTGAGGCGATGGCGGCAACGACAGGCACGGCGCCCGCGGTCCAACCCTTAGACCGTCAGGCCATGTTGAAGGAGGCCGGCGCCACCGGCCTGGTGATCTTCGCGCTCGCCTTCGGGCTGCTCGGCTTCAGGACCCTGGACGTACCGGGCGGCATCGACATCCAGTATCGCTTCGGCGATGTCGCCGCGGCGGTCGTGATCGGCATCCTCGGCCGTATCGCGCTCATCCTGCTGCGCGAACATCGCCCGCTGCCCGTGCTCCTGACCACGGCGCCGCTTGCGGTCGTCCTGCTCGTCATGCTGCTGGCGAAGTTCTTGTTCGGCCCCGAGACCGGCGCCGAGCTGATGCGGTTCCTGCCGTTCGAGAGCCTGGTCGTGATGTGGGCGATCCTCATCGTGATCGTGGTGCTTGCGCTGCGCGCGGCCCGCTCCCAGACGCACATCGCCTCGGAGATGACGGTCGAGGACCGCGACGCGCGGATGGACAGGATCGGCGCCAAGGTGCAAAGGGCGGCGCGCCGGCTCGGGCCCGTGCTGCTGGGCATCGCAATCATCTTTCCCTTCCTGCCCTTCGCCGACAGACGGCTGCTCGACATCGGGATCCTGGTGGTCACCTACATCATGCTCGGCTGGGGCCTGAACATCGTGGTCGGCCTCGCCGGGCTGCTCGACCTCGGCTACGTGGCGTTCTACGCCGTGGGCGCCTACAGCTTTGCGCTGCTCGCCACCGGGCTGGACGTCAGCTTCTGGGTTGCTCTGCCCTTCGCCGGCCTGATGGCGGCGAGCGCCGGGGTCCTCCTCGGCTTCCCGGTGCTGCGGCTGCGCGGCGACTATCTCGCCATCGTCACGCTGGGCTTCGGCGAGATGATCCGGATCATCCTGCTCAACTGGTACGAGTTCACGAACGGACCGGACGGCATCTCCGGGATTCCACGGCCGAGCTTCTTCGGGCTGGCCGTGTTCAAACGCAGCGTCACCGAAGGACATACCTTCCATGAGATGTTCGGGCTCCAGTTCACACCGATCCACCGGATCATCTTCATGTTCTACCTGATCCTTGCGCTGGCCCTGGTCGTGAACCTCTTCACGATGCGCATCCGCAAGCTGCCGGTCGGGCGCGCCTGGGAGGCACTGCGCGAGGACGAGACCGCCTGCCGCTCGCTCGGCATCAACCCGCGCAACACCAAGCTGACCGCCTTCGGCATCGGCGCCATGTTCGCCGGCTTCGCCGGCTCGTTCTTCGCGACCCGCCAGGGCTTCATCAGCCCCGAAAGCTTCGTCTTCACCGAGTCGGCGGTGATCCTGGCCATCGTCGTGCTCGGCGGCTTCGGCAGCCAGATCGGCGTCGTCATCGCGGCGGTCCTATTGATCGGCCTGCCCGAGTTCTTCCGCGAGCTGCAGCAGTACCGCATGCTGGCCTTCGGCATGGCCATGGTGCTGATCATGCTGTGGCGCCCCGCGGGACTGCTCGCCCACCGCGAACCGACGATCCGCCTGTTCGGCAAAGGCGCGGCCAAGGAGGCCGAACCATGAGCGCCGAAACGGCCATCGCAGAGGGGGCGACCAGCCCCGATCTGCTAGGGCCGATCCCGGGCGGCGGCGAGGCCCAGCTGACGGTCGAGCATCTGACCATGCGTTTCGGCGGCCTGGTCGCCATCGACGACGTGTCTTTTCAGGCGGCCGATGCCCGAATCACGGCGATCATCGGCCCCAACGGCGCCGGCAAGACCACCGTGTTCAACTGCCTCACCGGCTTCTACAAGCCGACCGTCGGACGCCTGGCGCTGCACCACCCGAAGGGCGAGTTCCTGCTGGAGCGCATCGAGGGCTTCCGCACGGCGCAGGCCGCCGGCGTCGCCCGCACCTTTCAGAACATCCGCCTGTTCCCGCGCATGACCGTTCTGGAGAACCTGATCGTCGCTCAGCACAACAAGCTGATGCGGGCCTCGGGCTATACCGTCTTGGGCCTGTTCGGCTTGAAGCGATACCGCGAGGCGGAGGAAAAGGCCGTCGAGCTGGCCAGGTACTGGCTCGACCGGACGCTCCTGACCAAGGCGGCCGATCAGGAGGCCGGCAACCTGCCCTACGGCGACCAGCGGCGCCTAGAGGTCGCGCGGGCCATGTGCACCGAGCCGGTGCTGCTCTGCCTGGACGAGCCGGCAGCGGGTCTCAACCCGCGCGAATCGCAGGTACTGAACGAGTTGCTGTTGTTCATCCGGGACGAGCACAAGATGGGCATCCTGCTGATCGAGCACGACATGAGCGTGGTCATGGGCATCTCGGACCACATCGTCGTGCTCGACTACGGCCGGAAGATATCCGACGGGACGCCCGAGCAGGTGCGCAACGATCCGGCCGTCATCCGGGCCTATCTGGGCGAGGATGAGGAGGATGAGCCCGCGGGCGAGACAGCCGCGGGCCCAGAGAGCGCCGCGCGGGAGGGCGAAGAGCGCGATGCTTGAGGTCTCGGGGATCCACACCTTCTACGGCAACATCGAGGCCCTGCGCGGCGTCGACATCAACGTGCAGCAGGGCGAGGTGGTGACCCTGATCGGCGCCAACGGCGCGGGCAAGACCACGCTGCTCATGTCCATCTGCGGCAACCCGCGCGCCGCGCGCGGCGAGGTCGTCTTCGAAGGCCAAGACATCACCCGGCACCAGACCTACGACATCGTGCGCCTCGGCATCGCGCAGGCGCCCGAAGGCCGACGCATCTTTCCGCGCATGACGGTCATGGAAAACCTGCAGATGGGCGCGACCACCAGCGATCCCGCCCATTTCGACGAGGACGTGGAGCGGGTCTACACCCTCTTCCCGATCCTGCGCGAACGTCACGGCCAGCGCGGCGGCACGCTGTCCGGCGGCGAACAGCAGATGCTCGCAATTGCCCGCGCCCTCATGGGCCGGCCGCGGCTGCTGCTGCTCGACGAGCCGTCGCTCGGTCTGGCGCCGATGATCGTCAAGCAGATCTTCGGCGTGATCCGCGACATCAATCAGAGCGGAGTCACCGTGCTGCTGGTCGAGCAGAACGCCTTCCACGCGCTCAGACTGGCCAACCGCGGCTATGTCATGGCCACCGGCCGGATCGTCCTGCACGGCACGGGCAAGGAGCTCTTGGCCAACGAGGAAGTGCGCAAGGCCTACCTCGAAGGGGGATGAGGAGAGACGCTAAGAGATGGACGCGCTACTCGGAACCAGCCTGCCGGTTTTTGTCGCCCTGACCGTCTGCGTCATGGGCTTCGCCAGCTTCATGACCGGGCAAGGGCTCGCCAACACCTGGCGGCCCATGTGGCAGACCATGCTCTACAGTGCCCTGCTCGGCTTGGCCGACCGGTTTCTGACCTGGAGCCTGTTCGAGGGCGAACTGTTCCACCTGTCGGGCTATGTCATCGACACGCTCGTGCTTCTGGCCATCTGCTCGATCGCCTACCGGCTCACGCTGACCCACAAGATGGTCACCCAGTATCCCTGGATCTACCAGCGCAGCGGGCCCTTCACCTGGCGCCGGAAGGGCGCCGATTGAGCCGCGAGCGCGGCGACCGGGCCGAGCGAATCTTCGACTGCGGAGACCGGAACAGCGAGGTTTGCCACCGCTCTCGCCTGTGCTAGCTTAGCGCCTCGATTTCGGATTTCTTAAGCCTCCCCGTCGCATTCCGCCGCGGCGCAGCGCCACGGCGAAACCGTCCGGGGGGCCAAGCACAGCAGGGAGATCTAGCCACATGAACACCTTGAAATACGCGGTTATCGCCGCCGCCGCGGCGACACTCCTTTCGGCCGGGCAGAGCCAGGCGGAGATCAAGATCAGCACAGCCGGGCCCATGACCGGGCAGTACGCCTCGTTCGGCGAGCAAATGCAGCGCGGCGCCGAGATGGCGGTCAAAGACCTCAACGCCAAGGGCGGCGTCCTGGGCCAGAAGCTGGTGCTGAGCGTCGGCGACGATGCCTGCGACCCGAAGCAGGCCGTGGCCGTCGCCAACAAGTTCGTCTCGGAGGGCGTCAGCTTCGTCG
>JAOUCL010000286.1 GCA_029859805.1 Rhodospirillales bacterium
GCGCTGAACCTCGAGGTCGACAACGTCGGCATCGTGATCTTCGGCGACGACCGTAACATCAAGGAAGGCGACACGGTCAAGCGGACCGGCGCCATCGTCGACGTGCCGGTCGGCCGCGGGCTGCTCGGCCGCGTGGTCGATGCGCTCGGCAACCCGATCGACGGCAAGGGGCCGATCGACGCCGCCGAGCGCCGCCGCGTCGACGTCAAGGCGCCCGGCATCATTCCGCGCCGCTCGGTGCACGAGCCGGTCCAGACCGGCCTGAAGGCGATCGACAGCCTGATCCCGGTTGGCCGCGGCCAGCGCGAGCTGATCATCGGCGACCGCCAGACCGGCAAGACCGCCATCGCGATCGACACCTTCATCAACCAGAAGGCGGTCAACCAGGGCGACGACGAATCGAAGAAGCTCTATTGTATCTACGTCGCCGTCGGCCAGAAGCGCTCGAGCGTCGCCAAACTCGTCAAGACCCTCGAGGACCACGGTGCGCTGGACTACTCGATCATCGTGGCCGCGACTGCTTCCGAGCCCGCGCCGCTGCAGTTCCTGGCGCCCTACACCGGCTGCACAATGGGCGAGTTCTTCCGCGACAACGCCGCCCACGCGGTGATCGTCTACGACGATCTCTCCAAGCAGGCCATCGCCTACCGGCAGATGTCGTTGCTACTGCGGCGCCCGCCGGGCCGCGAGGCCTTCCCGGGCGACGTGTTCTACCTGCACTCGCGCCTGCTCGAGCGGGCGGCCAAGATGAACGAGGACCACGGCGCCGGTTCGCTGACGGCGCTGCCGATCATCGAGACCCAGGCGGGCGACGTCTCCGCCTACATCCCGACCAACGTGATCTCGATCACAGACGGCCAGATCTTTCTGGAGACGGCGCTGTTCTATAAGGGCGTCCGCCCTGCGGTGAACGTCGGCCTCTCGGTGTCGCGCGTCGGCTCGGCGGCTCAGATCAAGGCCATGAAGCAGGTCGCCGGCTCTATCAAGCTGGAGCTGGCCCAGTTCCGCGAGATGGAAGCCTTCGCCCAGTTCGCTTCGGACCTGGACGCGGCGACCCAGCGCCTGCTCGCCCGCGGCGCGCGTTTGACCGAGGTGCTGAAGCAGCCGCAGTACAGGCCGCTGCCGATCGAGGAGCAGGTCATCGTCATCTATGCCGGCGTGCGCGGATATCTCGACAAAATTGAGGTCAACAAGGTGACTCAGTTCGAGCAACAGCTGCTCTCCGAGGCTCGGGCCAAGGGACAGGACATCCTGGAGACGATCCGCACGGAGCGCGAACTCTCCGAGGCCACGGAGGAGAGGCTGAGGGCCTTCATGGACGAATTCGCGAGGACCTTCGTCTGAGCGCGCGGCCGGCCCGAGATCGGGAAGCCGGCGGACGCACAATCGGGTAGAGCGGAATGGCGAGTCTCAAGGATCTCAGAGTTCGGATCGCCAGCGTCAAATCGACGCAGAAGATCACCTCGGCCATGAAGATGGTGGCCGCGGCCAAGCTGCGCCGCGCCCAGGAGCAGGCCGAGGCCTCGCGGCCCTATGCGGAGCGCATGGAGCGCATGCTGGGCTCGCTGGCGGTCAGCGTCGCCGGGCAGGACGGGGCGCCGCCGCTGCTCAAGGGCTCGGGCAAGGACGACGTGCACCTGATCGTCGTCGGTACGGCGGACCGCGGCCTGTGCGGAGGCTTCAACTCCTCCATCGTGCGCCAGGCCCGGCAAATGATCCACGCGCTCGGCGGCCAGGGCAAGACGGTCAAGCTGCTCTGCGTCGGCCGCAAGGGGCGCGATCAGTTGCGCCGGGATTATGGCGAGCTCATCGTCGATACCATCGAGGACGTGGCCAAGCCCACCGTGACCTTCGACAAGGCTTCGGCGATCGCCGGCCGGCTCACGCAGATGTTCCAGGCCGGCGAGTTCGATGTCTGCACCATCATCTATGCCCAGTTCAAGTCGGCGATCACCCAGATCGTGACGCCCCAGCAGCTGATCCCCTTCGCGGTCCCGGAGGAGCAAAAGGACGCGGCAACCGGCAGCGGCGCCTCGGCGGTCTACGAATACGAGCCGGACGAGGAGGAGATCCTCGCCGCCCTCCTGCCGCGCAACATCGCGGTGCAGATCTTCAAGGCCCTGCTCGAGAACAACGCCAGCGAGCAGGGCGCGCGCATGACCGCCATGGACAGCGCCACGCGAAACGCGGGCGACATGATCGACCGGCTGACGTTGGTCTACAACCGGACCCGTCAGGCCGCCATCACCAGAGAACTGATCGAGATCATCTCCGCCAAGGAGGCAATGTAGCGCCCTTGGGCGCGCAGGCCGGGCGGAGCGGCAGACACTAGGGAGCAACGAGCATGGCTAAGAACCTCGTCGGCAGAATCACGCAGGTCATGGGACCGGTCGTCGACGTTCAGTTCGAGGGCGATCTGCCACCGATTCTGAACGCGCTGGAAACCGACAACGACGGCAGCCGCCTGGTGGTCGAGGTCGCCCAGCATCTCGGCGGAAGCGTGGTGCGCACCGTCGCCATGGACAGCACCGAGGGCCTGGTCCGCGGCCGGGAGGTGCAGGACACCGGCGGGCCGATCACCGTTCCCGTCGGACCCGAGACCCTGGGCCGGATCATGAACGTTATCGGCGAGCCGATCGATGAGCTGGGGCCGATCGAGACCAAGATGTCATCGCCGATCCACAGGCCCGCGCCCGAGTTCATCGAACAGTCGACCGAGGCCGAGGTGCTGGTCACCGGCATCAAGGTGGTCGACCTGCTCGCGCCCTACGCCAAGGGCGGCAAGATCGGCCTGTTCGGCGGCGCCGGCGTCGGCAAGACCGTGATCATCATGGAATTGATCAACAACATCGCCAAGGCGCACGGCGGCTATTCGGTCTTCGCCGGGGTCGGCGAGCGCACGCGCGAGGGCAACGACCTGTACCACGAGATGATCGAGTCGGGGGTGGTCAAGCCGGGCGAGCCGGGCTCCAAGGCGACGCTGGTCTACGGTCAGATGAACGAGCCGCCGGGCGCGCGCGCCAGGGTCGGGCTAACCGGCCTGACTCAGGCCGAATACTTCCGCGACGAGGAAGGCCAGGACGTCCTGCTGTTCATCGACAACATCTTCCGCTTCACCCAGGCGGGCTCGGAGGTCTCGGCGCTCCTCGGCCGCATTCCCTCGGCGGTCGGCTACCAGCCGACGCTGGCCACCGACATGGGCACCCTGCAGGAGCGGATCACCACCACCAAGAAGGGCTCGATCACCTCGGTGCAGGCGATCTACGTGCCGGCCGACGACCTGACCGACCCGGCGCCGGCGACCTCCTTCGCGCACCTGGACGCCACGACCGTGCTGTCGCGCCAGATCTCCGAGCTCGGCATCTACCCGGCGGTCGATCCGCTCGACTCGACCAGCCGGATCCTCGACCCCTTCGTGGTCGGCGAGGAGCACTATGCCGTGGCCCGCGAGGTCCAGCGCATCCTGCAGTCTTACAAGGCGCTACAGGACATCATCGCGATCCTGGGCATGGACGAGCTCTCGGAGGAGGACAAGCTGACCGTCGCCCGGGCTCGCAAGATGCAGCGCTTCCTGTCTCAACCTTTCTTTGTGGCCGAGGTGTTCACCGGAACGCCGGGGGTCCTGGTGTCGCTCGACGAGACGATCCGCGGTTTCAAGGGCATCTGCGAGGGCGAATTCGACCACCTGCCGGAAGCCGCCTTCTACATGGTCGGTACGATCGACGAGGCGGTCGAGAAGGCGCGCAAGATGGCGGCCGAGGCGGCCTGACCCGGCGTGAACACCGGCACCGGAGTGATGTGCGATGATCGAAACTAGAGTGGCGTTCGAGCTGGTCTCGCCGGAGCGGCTGTTGCTCTCGGAGTCGGTCGACATGGTAGTCGTGCCCGGCGCCGAGGGCGATTTCGGTGTCCTGGTGCGCCACGCGCCGCTGGTCTCCGGCGTGCGGCCCGGCGTGATTTCGGTTTACAACGGGGGCCAGGTCACCGAACGGATCTTCGTGGCCGGCGGCTTCGCCGAAGTGACGCCGTCGCGTTGCACGGTCTTGGCCGAGCAGGCCATGCCGGTCGCCGAGATCGATCGCATGGCGGCCGAGCAACAGCTCAAGGACGCACGCGAAGACTTGGCCGATGCCAAGGACGACGATGAGCGCGATGCCGCTGCGCGGCAGATCGCCGTCGCCGAGGCGATGATCCAGGCCTCGGCAAGCTAGCCAACTCGGCCACCCGGCGCGCCCACCTTGGCCGTCGAGCTCGGCTGTCAGCTGTCCGCGCGCAGCTCGAACAGGCCCGCGAACTCCGCCAGGACCGCGCGGTAGAGCTGCAGCTTGAAGGGGACAATGAGCTCTGGCAACTCCTCGTACGCCGCCCATTTCCAGGCGGAGAACTCCGGTTCCTCCGTCTCGACGTCGATATCTCTGTCCTCGCCCAGAAAGCGCAGAGCGAACCATTTCTGCGTCTGACCGCGGTAGCGGCCGTGCCACACCTTGGGCACGAGGTCCCGGGGCAGATCGTAGTCGAACCACCGGCGGCTCTCGGCGATGATTTCCGCCTTGCTGGTGCCGATTTCCTCCTCGAGCTCGCGCAGCACCGCGTCGCGCGGCGTTTCGCCCTCGTCGATTCCGCCTTGCGGCATTTGCCAAGCAGGCCTCGGCGTGTCGATGCGCTGGGCGACGAACACTTGGTTATTCCGGTTGAGCAGCATGAGGCCAACGCCGCGCCGATAGGGCAAGCGTGCGATCTCCTCGGGGCTCGTGGTCAAGGTGTTCGCTCCGGAGGGGGCATACCAATCAGGGTGCCAGCCTGGGGACCGCCAGATCAGAGATCGGCGACAACTTGAAGCCGCGCGCCTCGAGGCTGACCGCCCAGTTGGTGACACGTTCCAATGTCACCGGATAGGGCTCGCTCATGGCGATCGAAAAGCCGCGGGCCAGCGCCAGCCGCTCGATCTGCACGAGGCGGGCATCGACCGCTTCCCGATTCGGTTCCGGGCCGTCCAGCATGCGATCGTTGACGGCATGCGGTAGCGCAATGCGCTCGGCCAGGCGGCTGGCGACGCTGCTTTGCGTCGTGTTGTTGTCGAGGAACATGAGGCCCCTGCTTTTCAGAGTTTGTAGAACTGGTTGCAGAGCAGCTTCGGACGTGGTGAAGCGCGAGCCCAGCACCGCCGCGACACCGATGTAGCCCTGGCCGCGACCCAGGATCCACTGCAGGCGCTCCAGGTTCTGTGCGGGCTCCAAGCCGGTCAAGAGCGCCCGCGGCCCAGGGTCGTCGTTCGGGAAAGTAACGGGCTCCATCGGCAGATCGATCAAGACCTCGTGTCCCCTGGCGCGTGCCCGGGCCATCCAGTCGTCCAGCTGCTCCGCATAGGGTGAAAAGGAGAGGGAGATCTGGGGCGGCAGCCGATCCACCGCCTGCTCGGTGGCGGCCTTGGACAGGCCCAGGCCTGTTATCACCACGGCGATGCGCCGTGGTCCCTGGACGGCGGCTGCGGCTGCCGAGGCGATCTGTTCGGAGGACTCGGGCTGAGGCTCAACCCCGGTCTGCCCCGGCTCCTCCTGCGGGGTCGTCTCCGCGGGTTGGTCTGAGGCGACAGCGTCGGGCGGCACGCCCTCGGAGGTGGGTCTTGACCCCGCGGGTGGCGATTCCTCGGCCGGCGGCAGGGCGATTGTGATGCCTGCTCCGGTGCGCGGGAGGTCCGTTGTCAGTTTCAGGACAGCGAACCCGGCCGCCGCGGCGGTTACTCCGAGGACCAGCACCCACGCTATCGCCAGTACGCCGGGGCCCCGCTTTTGCCCGGATGGCCGAGATGGCGAAAAGCGCGCCACTGGGTCCCCGAGGCGCGGTCAGTTGACCGCGCGTTCGTTGAACAGAGCGAGGCCCTGCAACAAATCAAGCGCCCGGGCCAGCTGGAAGTCCTGCGGCGTATCCTCGTCACTTGGCTCCGCCGGCCGGGCCTGGCGCTCGCTGCCGTCGTCGGTGCCACCCTTGTTCTCCAGCGCGCCGCGCAAGTCCGCCTCGCTGCGCCGCTTGCCGCTGTCCAAGGCCTCGATCTTGGCTGGCTCGACGACGATATCCGGTTCGATTCCCTTGGCCTGGATCGAGCCGCCGGAGGGGGTGTAGTAGCGCGCGGTCGTAAGGCGCATGGCGCCGTGCCCGGTGAGCGGGATGATGGTTTGAACCGAGCCCTTGCCGAAGGAACTGGTGCCCATGATGATGGCGCGGCGATGGTCCTGCAGGGCGCCGGCGACGATTTCGGAAGCCGAGGCCGAGCCGCCATTGATCAGCACGACGACAGGCAGTCCGTCGGCCAGGTCGCCCTGGCGCGCGTTGAAGCGCTGGGCGCTGTCCGGA
>JAOUCL010000287.1 GCA_029859805.1 Rhodospirillales bacterium
CTCGACCTTGACCAAGTCGAGCTCGAGCCCCTCTTCCTTGAAGTAGCCCTTCTTTCGGGCCAGGAAGAACGGGCCGTAGCCGACCCAGGTCGAAATACCGAGCCTGAAGGGCTCGGCGCCGGCGGGTCCCGGCGTGAGGACCGCCGTCAGCAAGACCAGGGCGCCGATGGCGGCGATGATCGCTCTTGTCTTGGCCACCCGGCGCCTCCCTCAACCCCGCCGCGCGGCGATGGTGTCACACAGAATACACAAGATCTCGAACATCATGGTCGCGCCGACCATCGCCGTGTTGCCGCTCGGATCGAAGGGCGGGGCGACCTCCACCACGTCGCCGCCGACCAGATCGAGCCCCCGGAGCCCGCGCAGCATGGTCTGGGCTTCGAAAGTCGTGAAGCCGCCGATCTCCGGCGTGCCGGTGCCCGGCGCATAGACCGGGTCCAGCCCGTCGACGTCGAAGCTGATGTAGGTCGGCCCGTCGCCGACCACGCGGCGCGCCTCGGCGATCACGGCCTCGACCCCCATTTGATAGAACTCGTCGATGGTGATCACCCGGATGCCCTGCCGGTCGCCCCAATCGTTGTCGCCCTCGCTGTAGAGCGCGCCGCGGATGCCGATCTGCACGGTGCGCTTGGGATCGAGCAGGCCCTCCTCGACCGCGCGGCGGAAGGGCGTGCCGTGGGTATAGATGCTGTCGCCGAAGTAGCGGTCCCAGGTGTCGGTGTGGGCGTCGAAATGAACCATGCCGACCGGCCGGTCCTTGGCAATCGCGCGCATGATCGGCAGGGTGATCAGGTGGTCGCCGCCGGCGCTGAGCGGCACCACGCCGGCCTCGTGCACCTTCTTGTAGAAGGCCTCGACCCGCGCCAGGGTATCGTGCAGATTGATCGGGTTGACCGGCACGTCGCCCAGATCGGCGCAGTTGCACAGCTCGAAGGGCTTGATGCGGCTCTGGTGATGCACGTTGCGCACCATGGTCGAGAGGTCGCGGATCTGGCGCGGTCCGTGGCGGGCGCCTGCCCGGTTCGTGGTTCCGCCGTCCCAGGGCACGCCGATCAGCCCGATGTCGACGCCGGTGGTATCGCTGACATGGGGCAGCCGCATGAAGGTCGAGATGCCGGAAAAGCGCGGCATCACGTTGCCCGAGACCGGTTTGAATGAAGTGGGTTTCTCCGCCATCGCCTCCCCCGCCCGCGGGTTCACAAGCCAATATCCCGGATTGTTGCCATGTTTGGGCGGCAAACGAAATCGAAATGTCGGAGACCGCGACCGCGCCGTCGCGCCGGCCGGAGGCCGGAAACACGCCGCCGGCCCACCGGACGGCCCCGCCGTCGGTCGGGCCGGGAGAAACAGCCCTTAGAGCGGCCCGCAGCACCCCGCCACCGGCCGCCTTTGGCTCAGGCGGCCTCGGTGTCGGTGGTCTTTACGACCTCGGCGTTCAGCATATAGCCGGTATTGCGCACCGTCAGAAGCACCTTTGGGTCCCGTGGATTGTCCTCGATCTTGCGCCGCACGCGGCTGACCAGGACATCGATCGTCCGATCGAAGGGCGAGGAGGCCGTGCGCTCCAGGGCGTCGAAGAGCGCTTCCCGGCTGATCACGGAGTTCGCGTGTTCGAGCAGCGTGATCAGCAGCTGCGCCTCTGAACCCGTGAGCGCGCTCCTGCCACCGCGCTCGGACGACAGATGCCGGCGGTCGGCCTCGTAGCGCCAGCCGGCGAAGGTGTAGATCGTGCCCGGCTCGGGTTCGATGCCCTTCGTCTCGCTGTCACGCCAGGTCTGCTTGCGCAGCTGCGCCTGGACGGCGCCCAGCAGCTCGGCGAGATCGAAGGGCTTGGTGATGTAGTCGTCGACGCCGAGCTCCATGAAGCGCCGCTGCTCCACGCGCTGGTCGAGCGCGGTTACCATGATGATCGGCGTGAGCCTGGTCGCCGGCTCGTCGCGCAGCAGCGAGACCATGGCCTGTCCGCCAAGCTCGGGCATCATGATATCGGCTATGATCAGATCCGGCTGGTGCTGTTTGGCGAGCTCCAGGCCCTCGCGGCCGTTCTCGCCGCCGTAGGCCTCGTAACCCTCGAAGTTCAGGGCCTTGACCACGCGCTCACGGATCGGCGCTTCATCTTCTATCACGAGTATCTTGGTCATGTGTCTTCCTTACGCCGTAGAGATGGACGGGCCTTGAGCCGTCCCGGGAGGACGAGCTCGAAGGTCGAGCCCTCTCCGGCAACACTCTCAACGCCCAGACTGCCCCCCAAACGTTCCGCAGCGGCCTTGGCGACCGCCAGGCCGAGCCCGGCTCCGCTGGTCGAAGCCGCACTGGTGCCGCGATGAAAGGCTTCAAATATCTTGTCGTGCTCTTCGGCCGGAATGCCCCGGCCGAAGTCGGTGACCTTTATGATGCAGTCGGTTTTCTCGCCGGCAATCTCGAGTGCCACGACCCCGCTGTCGGGCGAATATTTGATCGCGTTCTGGAACAGGTTGGACAGAACGACGCGCAAGAAGGCCTCGTCGATCATGATGTTCCTGTCGAGAGCCGTGCCGCCCAGTTCCAGACGGTGCCGCGTCCCCTGCGCCCGCACCGCCTCGTCCCAGATTTCCTGGGCAAAATGTTCGAGGCTTAGGCGCGTCTCGTTCGATTTGGCCGCCGCATCGAAGCGGCCGAGCGCCAGGACGTCCTCGACCATCTTGGTAAGACCGCCTACCGCCGTGCGCACCGCGCCGAGCTCCTGGCGCCGTTCCTCGGCGGTCATGCGCTCCTCGTAGCGGTCCAGGAGATCGACGGCCGAGCGGATGGTCGCCAAGGGCGTGCGCAGCTCGTGGGACACCATGGTCACAAAGCGGGACTTGAGGTTCCGCAGCTCGCGCTCGCGCCGCAGCGACGACATCAGATGGGCCTGGCGTTCGAGAACCAGGTCCGTGCTGCGGAAGAACAGGTAGAGCAGGTAGGTCACCGCGCTGAGCGCGCTGGCAAGCGACGGCATCAGCCAGATGAGAAGGCCGTCCCCGGGGCGCGGGCCGCGCCAGACGAGGCTGCCGAGCCGACCGCCGTCGATCCCCGTCAGGATCACGCTGAAATAGTTTCTCGGCGGCTTCCCGGAAACGAAATCGAGGCCATCCAGAGCGAAAGCCCTGCCCGATCTGCCGAGGAACTCGCCGTTCAACGCCTGGGCCAGCACGAGAACCGGACGAGGGCCCGGACGCTGCGGCCTCGCCGCGGGCGTGCGTGCCGACAGGGGACTGACCACGACCAGATGCACCTGGTCGCCGATCCTCGTCAGGCCGGAGACCGCGTCCGGTTTGGCCATGGGTCCTTTGCGCGCCTGGTCGACAAGGATGCGCAGGCCGTTCGGAATGTATTGATAGGCATCGAGCCGGGCCCGCTCGCCGCCGAGGTAGGCGACGATCGTCCGGTCGTCCGCCCCGATGACCATGCTGGCGGAGATGCTGTGGGCGGCGGCCAGATAACCGCCGATGTTGCGGTCCGCCCAGCGCGGGTCGAACCGTTCGACCAGGCGCCGGTACGGCGTGTCCGCCCAGGCGCTGTCGACGGCCAGGCTCCGCAACGCCTGTGTGTTGTTGGCCAGCATGGAGCGGGCGAGATGTTGGGTGGTTGCCTCGGCGTTCCGGTTCAGGAGCTGGGCGCTGCTCCACACCAGCCCGCAGGTCACCAGGAGGCTGATCGAAATGATGACGATGACGGGAGAGACCAGCCCGCCCCTGGTCGTAGTCTTGGCGGCCTCGGACGACGGTGGCTGGACCGCACGCTCGGCCGTGCTCGCGGACAGACTCATGGTCCTATCCCGCGCGCCGGCCCCGGTCCGGCGAGACGCACGCCGGGCCGGCCGGGTTCGAACAAGTCATTGGATATTCGACCTGCATTGGAAACGCGCTTCCGTTCCGCCCTTGACCGGCTGAACGATGGCGGAAAAATCTGAATAGTTTACAAAGATTTATTAATGATTCCGGGCCGCGCCCGGCGGTATCAGCCGAGGCGCCCGGTAAAGGGTTTGCCGGTCAGCAGGCTGACCAGGTGGCCCGCCATCAATATGATCGCGAGCACGGCCACGAACTGCACGACGAGATAGGGGACGAAGGGCGGCCGGCCCGCCTCGTAGGGTTGCCTGGCCTTGTAGGTCGCCCAGCCGAACACCAGGGCCGCCGCGACGAGGATCGCCAGGGTCACGGTCAGCGACATTCGGCCTCCCTTTCCAGGACTTCCACTGCCTTCACAGCGGTTTATACCGGTCGGCGCCGCCCGCCGCCATCGCCCCGCGAGCGCGGGAGTTGACAAGCGCCCAGCCCTCGGCTTGGTTAGCCGGAGACCCCCGTTCTAAAGCCTGAAGGCGCCCGTCATGATCCCGCGCTACAGCCGCCCCGAGATGGCTGCCATCTGGGAGCCGGAGAACCGCTTCCGCATCTGGTTCGAGATCGAGGCCCACGCCTGCGACGCCCAGGCCGCGCTCGGCGTCATCCCCAAGGCCGCGGCCGAAGCGGTCTGGGAGCGCGGCGCCTTCGAGGTCGCGCGCATCGACGAGATCGAGCGCGAGACCCGCCACGACGTCATCGCGTTCCTCACCAACCTGGCCGAGCACGTCGGCGAGGAGGCGCGCTTCGTGCACCAGGGCATGACGTCGTCCGACGTGCTGGACACCTGCCTGGCAGTGCAGCTGAGCCAGGCCGCCGACCTGCTGCTGGCAGACCTGGACCGCCTGCTGGCCGCGCTCGAGGCCCGCGCGCGCGAGCACAAGCACACGGTTTGCCTCGGCCGCAGCCACGGCATCCACGCCGAGCCGACCACCTTCGGCCTCAAGCTGCTCGGCCACTACGCCGCCTTCCGCCGCAACCGCCGGCGCCTCGAGCAGGCGCGGGCCGAGGTCGCGACCTGCGCGATCTCCGGCGCGGTCGGCACCTTCGCCACCATCGACCCCGCCGTCGAGCGCCACGTCGCCGAGAAGCTCGGCCTTGCGGTCGAGCCGGTCTCGACCCAGGTCATCCCGCGCGACCGCCACGCCGCCTTCTTCGCGACGCTGGGCGTGATCGCGTCCTCGGTCGAGAACCTGGCCATCGAGGTCCGCCACCTGCAGCGCAGCGAGGTGCGCGAGGCCGAGGAGTATTTCGCGCCCGGCCAGAAGGGCTCCTCGGCCATGCCGCACAAGCGCAACCCGGTCCTCTCGGAGAACCTGACCGGCCTGGCCCGCGTGGTGCGCGCCGCCGTGGTCCCGGCGCTGGAGAACGTCGCGTTGTGGCACGAGCGCGACATCTCCCACTCCTCGGTCGAGCGGGTCTTTGCCCCCGACGCCACGATCGCCCTCGACTTCGCGCTGGCGCGCCTGGCCGGTCTGGTCGAGAAGCTTTTAGTCTACCCCGAGGCCATGCAGGCCAATCTGGAGAGGCTGGGCGGCCTGATCCACTCGCAGAACGTCCTGCTGGCGCTGACCCAGGCGGGGGTCAGCCGCGAGGACGCCTACCGCATCGTCCAGCGCAGCGCCATGAAGGTCTGGGCCGGCGAGGGCGACTTCCTGACGCTCCTGAAAGCCGACCCCGAGGTCACGGTGCCCCACACCGAACTGGAATCCTGCTTCGACCCGGCCAGCCACACCAGGCAGGTCGACACGATCTTCGCGCGGGTGCTGGCCGGGACCGAGAGTTAGCGGCGCGTGGGCCTGGTCTTGGGCCGGCCCGTGACCGCGACAGGACGCCGGCGCGTGACCAGCCGCGATTACGGCGATGTCCCCAGATCGCTCGACCCCAGATCGTGCGTTTCGAGCGGTGGTGCCGAAGCGCAGCCTGCAACCAAAATCGTCCTCGAACCTCTCATCTGACCTGGAAAGACGTCAACGGGGGCCGCTGGGATTGCGGCCCCCGGTGATTCTAACGACAGCAAAGGCTATCGCGGCGATCGATGCCGCTTAGTCCTTGTGCGTCTGGAAGTTGCCCTTGTCGAGGAAACTAACCGGCAAGTCGAGCACGACGTCGCCATCGCCGTTTTTAACGACGAGCTCCAACGTATCGTCGACCCCGGGCTCACCGGCATCCACGAGGATGAAATCGACGGTCGCGTCGAAATCGGTCGTGCCGCCGGTTTTCAGCCTGCCCGTTCCTTCAGCCTGGAAGGTATCGAAGGGAGACGACTTGGGCGGCTGCTGGATGATCTCGGGATGCTCGGTGCAGTTCGCGGCGGTCAGGTCGAGCAGATGGAAGGAATGGCCCGGCCAGTTGATCTGGAAGTTGTTCGGGTCACGCAGGTCGCAGTGGAGCTGCAGGCCCTTCGTAATCCGAATGTCACCGATCATGAAATTGCTGCCACCGCCCGTGATCCGGCCGGCGAGGCCGGGAGGC
>JAOUCL010000061.1 GCA_029859805.1 Rhodospirillales bacterium
AATACTAATTTCTCAGCCCCCCCCTCAAGAAATTAGTATTGTGTCCCCGAATTACAAACGGCTGAAAGTCGGGCAAAGGGGATCTCCGTATTGTCGCCGGGATTCGCGACCCTCCTTTGCCGTCAACATTCTCCGGGTTCGACAGAAATGATCTGGCTTATCCACAGGGTGCCGTGCACGGGGTAAGCCGTTCCAACGGAGGTACGGACGTCGATCGTTTCGCCGCGAATCTCGGCGACGATTTCGGCAGCAGTTTCCCCCGACAGATCCTGGACTCTTCTCTGGAGCGAAAACAACAGGGTGTCGGCGGCACGAACCCAGTAGACCTTGCCCGTTCCACACTCCGTAAGGATTATCGCGCCGTGGTCCTTCAACACGCCACGAACATCGCGATCGTTCTCATTCTGTTGCGCGCAGGCAGCCAGGAACAGCAGCGCCATCGACAGGGCAAGGATCACGGGGCGCATGTTCGGATCTCCCGAGTGACCAAGGCGAGCGGGCGAAGCTGCCCGGGAATAGCGAGGCGACCGACCGGCGGTGGCCTCGAGTCCATGGCGATCATAGCCGAACTCTGCGGCAAAGACAGGACGAGCAGGCATATGTGTCTGCGCGCTGAGCGCCGTGTTCGCGAACCGGCGCTCGTTGGCGCCGCCCGGCCCGGCGGCCGCCCCGTCGCCGCTGCGTCTGGCTATCAGCGGGCATCTGTAGGACAATCCCGGGCCTTCCTTGCCAGCACGCGCCCCAGGCGGCGGCCAAGATGACCGACCCGATGCCCCCTGCCCCCGACTCCACCGTCGCCGCGCCGCCCCGCCTCGAGCTGCGCGGGATCACCAAGCGCTATCCGGGCGTGCTGGCCAACGAGGGCATCGACCTCCGAGTCGCGCCGGGCGAGATCCACGCGCTGCTGGGCGAGAACGGCGCCGGCAAGAGCACGCTCGTCAAGATCATCTACGGCGTGGTCAAGGCCGACGCCGGCGAGATGCTCTGGCAGGGCGCGCCGCTCGGCAGCCACACGCCGGCCCAGGCGCGCCACCTCGGCATCGGCATGGTGTTCCAGCACTTCAACCTCTTCGACACCCTGACCGTGGCCGAGAACATCGCGCTCTGCATCGAGGGCGGCGGCGACCTCAAGGCGCTGGCCGGGCGCATCGCGGAGGTCTCCGGGCGCTACGGCCTGCCGATCGATCCGCTGCGCCACGTCCACGGCCTCTCGGTCGGCGAGCGCCAGCGGGTCGAGATCGTCCGCTGTCTGCTGCAGGACCCGAAGTTGCTGATCATGGACGAGCCCACGTCGGTCCTGACACCGCTCGAGGTCGAAAAGCTGTTCGAGACCCTGCGCCGCCTGGCCGGCGAGGGCTGCTCCATCCTCTACATCAGCCACAAGCTGGACGAGATCCGCGCGCTCTGCCAGTCGGCCACGGTGCTCAGGGGCGGCCGGGTCAGCGCCGACTGCGACCCGCGCGAGGAGACGCCGAAGAGCTTGGCGGAGATGATGATCGGCCGCGAGCTGCCGGTCTGCCGCCATAGGGAGCCGCCGGAAGACGGCGCGGAACGCCTGGCGCTCGACGGTCTGTCGCTGGCCGCCGAGGACCCTTTCGGCACCGACCTGCGGGACATCCGCCTGACGGTGCGGGCGGGCGAGATCGTCGGCATCGCGGGCGTCGCCGGCAACGGCCAGAACGCGCTGCTGGCGGCCTTGAGCGGCGAGCGGCGGGCGCCGCCGGGCCAAGTCCGCCTCGGCGGCCGGCCGGCCGGCCACCTGGGGCCGCGCGCGCGCCGGGCGCGCGGCCTCGCTTTCGTGCCCGAGGAGCGCCTGGGCCGCGGCGCGGTGCCCGGGATGACCCTGGCGGACAACGCGCTGCTGACCGGTTATCAGAAGGGCATGGTCCGCCACGGCCTGGTCCGCTTCGAACGGACCCGGGCCTATGCCCAAGAGGTCGTCGACGCCTTCAAGGTGGTCTGCGGCGGCATCGGCGCCGAGGCCCGGTCACTGTCGGGGGGCAACCTGCAGAAATTCATCCTGGGCCGGGAGATCCTGCTCGAGCCCGCGCTGCTGATCCTCGCCTACCCAACCTGGGGCGTCGACGTCGGCGCCGCGGCCCAGATCCGCCAGGCCGTCATCGACCTGCGCGACCGGGGCGCCGGGATCCTCGTCGTCTCGGAGGAGCTGGAGGAGCTGTTCGAGATCAGCGACCGCATCGCGGTGATCGGCAAGGGCCGGCTGTCCCCCGCCAAGCGCACGCGCGATACCGGCGTCGAGGAGGTCGGGCGCTGGATGGCCGGCATGTTCGCGCCCGCCCTGGACGAGGGGCCCAAGCATGTGGCTTAGGCTGGAGCCGCGGGCCCAGGCCTCGCGCCGGCTGCGCACCGCCGCGCCGCTGATTGCGTTGGCGCTGACCCTGGCGAGCGGCACGGTTCTGTTCGGCGCCCTGGGACAGAACCCGATTCTGGCGCTCCACACCTTCTTCATCCGGCCGATCGACAGCCTCTACGGCCTTTCGGAGTTGGCCATCAAGGCCGCGCCGCTGGCGCTCTGCGCCGTCGGCCTGGCGATCGGCTTCCGCGGCAACGTGTGGAACATCGGCGCCGAGGGCCAGCTGACCATGGGGGCGATCTGCGGCGGCGGGCTGGCGCTGGCCTTCTACGGCGCGGAGGGGCCCTGGCTGCTGCCGCTCATGGTGCTGGCCGGCGGCCTGGGCGGCATGGCCTGGGGCGCGATCCCGGCCCTGCTCAAGACCCGCTTCAACGCCAACGAGATCCTGACCAGCCTGATGCTGAGCTACGTCGCGATCCAGCTTTTGGGCTATCTGGTGCACGGGCCCTGGCGCGACCCCGAGGGCTACAACTTCCCCGAGACGCGCCTCTTCGGCGAGCAGGCCCTGCTGCCGGTCCTGCTCGAGGACACCCGCCTGCATGCCGGTGTCGTACTCGCGCTGATCGCGGTCGGTCTCGGCTGGCTGCTGCTGTCCCGCAGCTTCGCCGGGTTCCAGATCAAGGTCGTGGGACAGGCGCCGGCGGCCGCAGCCTATGCCGGCTTCAGCCGCGGGCGCGTCGTCTGGTTGAGCTTCCTCATCGGCGGCGGCTTGGCGGGCATCGCCGGACTGGGCGAGGTCGCCGGTCCCATGGGCCAGCTCAACCCGACCGTCTCGCCGGGCTACGGCTTCGCCGCGATCATCTGCGCGTTCCTGGGCCGCCTGCATCCCTTCGGCGTCCTGCTCGCCAGCCTGCTCCTCGCACTCCTCTTCCTGGGCGGCGAATCGCTACAGATGCATTTGAACCTGCCGCTGGCGATCACCGGCGTGTTCCAGGGCCTGCTGCTGTTCTTCGTGCTGGCCTGCGACGTCTTCGTCCGCTACCGCGTTCGTTTCGGTCGCGCGGCTGTAGGGCTCGCCCCATGAGCCCGGAAGTCGAGACCCTGGTCGCGATCCTGGTCGCGACCCTGCGCGCCGGGACGCCGCTCGTCTTCGCCGCGCTGGGCGAGCTGGTCACCGAGAAGTCCGGCGTGCTCAACCTCGGCATCGAGGGCATGATGCTGATCGGCGCGGTGGCCGGCTTCATCGCCACGGTGCTGACCGGCTGCCCCTTCGCGGGCGTGGTCTTCGCCATGCTCGCGGGGACCCTGGTGTCGCTGCTCTTCGGGTTCCTGACCCTGACCCTGCTGACCAACCAGGTGGCGACCGGCCTGGCGCTCACGATCTTCGGCATCGGCTTGAGCGCCTTCGTCGGGCTCGGGTACATCGGCACGCCGATCCAGGGCCTGCAGCCGCTGGCAGTCCCATTCCTGGGCGAGATCCCGGTGCTGGGGCCCCTGCTGTTCCGGCACGACCCGCTGGTCTACCTCTCGCTGGCCCTGCTGGCGGCGGTCGCCTGGTTCCTCGCCCGGACGCGCGCCGGCCTGGTCCTGCGGGCGGTCGGCGAGTCCCATGAGGCGGCCCATGCAATCGGCTACCCGGTGATCGCCATCCGCTATCTTGCCGTCATGTTCGGCGGCGCGATGAGCGGGCTGGCGGGGGCCTACCTGTCGCTGGTATACACTCCGCAATGGACCGAGAACATGACGGCGGGACGGGGTTGGATCGCGCTGGCGCTAGTCGTTTTCGCGACCTGGCGGCCGGCCCGCGTGCTCCTGGGCGCCTATCTCTTCGGCGGCATCACGATCGTCGGCCTGCACATCCAGGCGGCCGGATTCGAGGCCTCCTCGCACCTGCTGGCGATGCTGCCCTATCTGGCGACGATCCTGGTCCTGGTGCTGATCTCGCGCGACGCGACCCGCATCCGCCTGAACGCCCCGGCCGCACTCGGCAAGCCCTTCCACCCCGACGCCTAGGAAAGGCGTCGCAAAAAAAGGCGCCAGACGCCTTTCCTAGCAACAGGGAGACCGTGACATGACCGTATCGAGACACCTGCCCCGCCTGCTCGCGGCGCTTTCGGCGGCCGTCCTGCTCGCCGCGGCGGGCCCGGCCGCCGCCGAGCCGCTCAAGGTCGGCTTCGTCTACGTCAGCCCGATCGGCGACGCCGGCTGGACCTATCAGCACGAGCTGGGACGCCGGCACCTCGAGGCGGCCCTCGGCGACAAGGTCGAGACCAGCTACGTCGAGAGCGTGCCCGAGGGCGCGGACGCCGAGCGGGTGATCCGCGAGTTCGCGGCCGGCGGCTACGGCCTCGTCTTCACCACCTCCTTCGGCTACATGAACCCGACGATCAAGGTCGCCAAGCGCTTCCCCGACGTCGCCTTCGAGCACGCCACGGGTTACAAGCGGGCCGAGAATGTCGGCACCTACCTGGCGCGCTTCTACGAGGGGCGGTATCTGACCGGCTTGGTCGCCGGCAAGATGACGAAATCGAACACCGTCGGCTACGTCGCCGCCTTCCCGATCCCCGAGGTGGTGCGCGGCATCAACGCGTTTACCATGGGCCGCGCAGCGTCAACCCCGAGGCCGAGGTGCGGGTCGTCTGGGTCAGCTCCTGGTACGACCCGGGCAAGGAGCGCGAGGCTGCCGAGACCCTGATCGCCCAGGGCGCCGACGTCATCACCCAGCACACGGATTCGACCGCGCCGGTCCAGGCGGCCGAGGAGAAGGGGGTCTATGCCATCGGCTATCACTCGGACATGTCCAAGTACGGCCCCACGGCGCACCTGACCGCCTCGACCCACAACTGGAGCGGCCACTATCTGGCCTCCGCCAAGGCGGTGCTCGACGGCAATTGGGCGCCGCAGGACCTCTGGGGCGGCATCAAGGACGGCATGGTCGAGCTCGCGCCCTTCGGCCCGGCCGTGCCCGCCGAGGTGAAGGCCCTGGCCGAGGCCAAGCAGGCCGAGATCGCCGCCGGCACCCTGCACCCCTTCCAGGGCCCGGTGAAAGACCAAGCCGGCACCCTGCGCGTGGCCGAAGGCAGCGTCCTGTCCGACCAGGACATGCTCGGCTTCGACTGGTACGTCGAAGGCGTCCTCGGCAAGCTGCCGAAGTAGCGTTTGGTGAGGCCAGGAACCCCGCTGTCCACCTGGGCCGGGGTTTCTGCGCCTCGCCGTCATGGCATCACGGAAGGCCGCCTAATGAACCCCACCCTTCCCGAGACCATGCGCGCGGTCGTGCTGACCGGCACCGGCGGGCTCGATCGGCTCGTCTACCGCGCGGACGTGCCGGTGCCCGTGCCCGGCCCGGGCGAGGTGCTGGTCCGGGTCGGCGCCTGCGGCATGAACAACACCGACGTCAATACGCGCAGCGGCTGGTACGCCAAGGCCGTCACCTCGGGCACGACGCAGGAGGGCGCCGCCGAAGGCTTCGAGGACGCCACCGGGGAGTCCTCGACCTGGGGCAGCTCGTCGCTTTCCTTCCCCCACGTCCAGGGCGCGGACGTGGCCGGGCGCATCGCAGCCGTCGGCCAGGGCGTCGCTGAGGCGCGCATCGGCGAGCGCGTTCTGGTCGATCCCTGGCTGCGCGACCCGGACGACCCCGAGGACCGGAACAAGGCCGGCTACCTTGGCAGCGAGCGCTGGGGCGGCTTCGCGGAATACACGGCCGTGCCGGCCGTCAACGCCTTCGCGATCGAGAGCCCCTTGAGCGACGCCGAGCTCGCAACTTTCCCCTGCTCCAGCTCCACGGCCGAATACATGCTGACGCGCGCCGGCCTGGCCGCGGGCGAAACGATCCTGATCACCGGCGCCTCGGGCGGCGTCGGCTCCGCCCTGGTCCAGCTCGCCAAGCGGCGCGGCGCGCGGGTGGTCGCGCTGGCCGGCGAAAGCAAGATGGCCGCGCTCCGCAAGCTCGGCGCCGACCACGTCCTGCACCGCGACTTTCCGGACCTCGCGACCACGCTCCAAGCCGCGCTCGGCCGCGGCAAGGTCGACGCCGTCGCGGACGTCGTGGGCGGCGACCGCTTTCCCGAGCTGCTCGGCTGCATCAAGCGCGGCGGCCGCTACGTGACCTCCGGCGCGATCGCCGGCCCGATCGTCGCGCTCGACCTGCGCACCCTCTACCTCGAGGACCTGACCCTGCACGGCGCCACGGTCATGCCGCCCGGCATCTTCCAGGCCCTGGTCGGTTACATCGAGTGCGGCGAGATCCGCCCCGTGCTCGCCAAGATTTTCCCGCTCGCCGAGCTGCGCACGGCCCAGGAGGAATTCCTCGAGAAGGCCCACGTCGGCAACTTCGTCGTCGTGCCCTAGGGGTTCGGGCCCCCTACCCCACCTTCAGATCGGCGAAGAAGTCGTTGCCCTTGTCGTCGATGACGATGAAGGCGGGGAAGTCCTCGACCTCGATGCGCCAGATCGCCTCCATGCCCAGGTCCTCGAAGGCGAGACACTCGACCTTCCGGATGCAGTCCTGGGCGAGGCGCGCGCCGGGGCCGCCGATGGAGCCCAGATAGAAGCCGCCGTGCGTCGCGCAGGCCTCGCGAACCTGGGCGCTCCGGTTGCCCTTCGCCAGCATGACGAGCGAGCCGCCGGCCGCCTGGAACTGGTCGACGAATCCGTCCATGCGCCCGGCCGTGGTCGGCCCGAAGGAACCCGAGGCATAGCCTTTCGGCGTTTTGGCCGGGCCGGCGTAGTAGATCGGATGGTTCTTGAAGTAGTCGGGCAGAGGCTCGCCCGCCTCCAGGCCCACGCGCAGCCGGGCATGCGCCAAGTCGCGCGCCACGATGATCGGTCCGCTCAAGGAGAGGCGCGTCTTGATCGGGTGGCGGGTCAGCTCGGCTAGGATCTCGGCCATGGGGCGGTTCAGGTCGACCGCGACGACCTCGCCGGACAGCGCCTCGTCGCCGACCTCCGGCAGGTACTTCGCCGGGTTGGTCTCGAGCTGCTCGAGGAAGAGGCCGTCTTGCGTGATCTTGCCGAGCGCCTGGCGGTCGGCCGAGCAGGACACGCCGATGCCGATCGGCAGGCTGGCGCCGTGGCGCGGCAGGCGGATCACGCGCACGTCGTGGCAGAAGTACTTGCCGCCGAACTGGGCGCCGATGCCGGTCTGCCGGCTCAGTTCGTGGACCTTCGCCTCCATCTCGAGGTCGCGGAAGGCATGGCCGGACTCCGAGCCGGCGGTCGGCAGGCCGTCCAGATAGCGGCAGCTCGCCAGCTTGACTGTCTTGAGCGTCATTTCCGCGCTGGTGCCGCCGATCACGACGGCGAGGTGATAGGGCGGACAGGCGGCAGTGCCCAGGGTCCTGATCTTTTCGTCGATGAAGGCGGTCAGGCGCTCGGGCGTCAGCACCGAGGGCGTCGCCTGAAACAGAAAGGTCTTGTTGGCCGAGCCGCCGCCCTTGGCGATGAACAGGAACTTGTAGGCGTCCTCGCCCTCGGCGTAGATCTCGATCTGGGCCGGCAGGTTGTTGCGGGTGTTCGTCTCCTCGAACATCGAGAGCGGGGCCAGCTGGCTGTAGCGCAGGTTGCGCTTGAGGTAGGAGTCGAGCACCCCGGCGGCCAGCGCCTGCTCGTCCTTGCCGTCGGTCCAGACACGCCGGCCCTTCTTGCCCATGACGATCGCGGTGCCGGTGTCCTGGCACATGGGCAGCACGCCGCCGGCCGAGATGTTCGCGTTCTTCAGCAGGTCGAAGGCGACGAAGCGGTCGTTGGCCGAGGCTTCTGGATCGTCCAGGATGTCGCGCAGCTGCTGCAGGTGGCCGGGCCTCAGCAGATGGTTGATGTCGCCGAAAGCAGCCTCGGCAAGCCGGCGCAGCCCCTCGGGCTCGACCTCCAGCAAGGTCTGCCCGCCGGCCTCCTTCAGCGTGACATAGTCGCCGCTCAGCTTGCGGTACTGGGTGCGGTCCTCGCCCAGGGGGAAGAGGGGCGTATAGCTCTCGGTCTCGGTGTCGCTGCTCATGGCGGTTCTCTGCTGCTGGTGCGGTCGTTTGTCATACACCTTGGGCGAAGGCGCGGAAATGGAGAAGGTGGCCGTCCTTTGAGTCGGCCCGCGCGAAAATGCGGCCCGACGCCTAGCGCCGACGCAGCCCAAGGGCATTGTCTTGACTTAGGTCAATGCCGGACGACACAGTGGGAACGACAATGGTGCGAAGATCGGCACCGTTCTTCGAACGAATTCCGGAGTCGCCGCACGGCCCAGACAGGAACCGATGCCATGCTTTCCATCGCTCCCGAGAAGGTTTGCTTCGTGGTCATCAAGGCGCGGGCCTTCGACGTGAAGGTCGACGTCATCGAGCCCGACCCGGGATCGAACCCGGCCGACGACGACATGCGCGAGGTGCTCGAGGATTACGAGGACGACCCGACCTTCGATGAACTGAAGGACTTCATCGGGTCGCTGAACGTGGACGAGCAGATCGACCTGGTCGCCCTCACCTGGCTCGGCCGGGGCGACGGGACCAAGGACGAGTGGAGCGACCTCGTCCAGCAGGCCAAGGACTCGCGGTCCGACCATACCGCGGAATACCTCCTCGGCATCCCGCTGCTGGGCGACTACCTGGAGGAGGCCCTCTCGCAGCTCGGCTTTTTCTGCGACGAGGAAGAGATCGGCCACCTCTGACGGCACGGGGCATTGGACACCAAGGGGGCAAAGGCCATGACCTTCCGCCTGACCAGCCTCGCCTTCGACGCCGATTGACGCAGGTCATGGAGCGGCCCTGCGCAAATCCCTAGCCTCGGGCGTATGGGAAGGGACGATCAGAATCCCCTTCCGGACCCGCTATGATCGCGAAGCAGCAGCGAGCCGACGATCCCGGCCCGACGGGCCCCGACCCCGCGCCCGTCCTCCCTCCGACGCGCGCCTCGCTGCCGGTCGTCCCACAGCTCCGCGTCGAGATCGGAGAGGACGAGCGCCGGGACCTGACGCGCACCGCCGGAAGGCTGCTGGCCGACGAGCCGCTCCTGCGCGTCACCGAGCCGTTCGGCGCGACGGTTACGACCGGCCTGGGGCCCTGGCCCGGCTTCTTCCTCGAGGACCACAGCTGGATATCGTTGTTCGACAGGCGCAGCGACATCGCCTACAGCTACCGGGCGCTACTGCTCGCCGGCGCCGGCGACCTCGTCGCCATCGCGGCCCCGCGCAACATCGCCTTCGAGCACTATTGCCGCGATCTTCTCGGGCTCGGCCGGGCCGAGGTGCTGGTCCCCGCGGTGAGTGGCGCCGGACTGCCCCTCGCGGTGCGCTGCGCCAAGGATCCCGCGGTGCTGGACCGCGTCGCGGAACGGGCCCGAAGCGGCGGCGGCCTCAACGTCGTTCCCTACATGGGCACCGGCGGCGTCTGGATGCTGGCGGGCAAGGTGGCCGCCAGGTCCGGCGTCGAAGTACGGGTCGCCGCGCCGCCGCCGCGCCTGACCAGGCGGGTCAACGACAAGCTCTGGTTCGCCCAGCGCGTGATCGAGCTGTTCGGCGGCCGGGCGCTGCCGCCGGCCTCCGCGGCCTTCAGTCTGGCCGCGCTCGCGGGGCGCCTGGCCGCGCTTGCCCGGCGCCACGCGGCCGTCGCGGTCAAGCTGACCGGCAGCGCCAGCTCGGCCGGAAACCTCGTGCTGGAGTCGGACGAGCTGGCGGGCGTTTCGCTGGGCGCGCTGCGCAATAGGCTGCACCGCCTCTTGCAACGCATCGGCTGGCGCGGCGAGTTCCCTCTGCTGGTGACGGCATGGGAGCACCCGATCATCGCCAGCCCCTCGGTGCAGCTCTGGATTCCCGAGCGCGGCGCGGGCGACATCGCGGTGGAGGGCATCTTCGATCAAACCGTCGTGGGAACCGCGCGGATGTTCAGCGGCGCCGCACAGACGGCCCTGCCGGGGCGGTGGCAAAGCCTGCTCGCACACGAGGCGGCGCTACTCGGCTGCCTGTTTCAGGAGCTGGGCTACTTCGGGCGCTGCAGCTTCGACGCGATCCTGGTCGGCGACCACCTGGCCTCCGCCGAGCTGCACTGGATCGAGTGCAACGGCCGCTGGGGCGGAACGTCAATTCCCATGACGCTCGTCAATCGCCTGGTGGGCGACTGGCGGCGGCGGCCCTTCATCGCCATCGGGCGAAGCGATCTCATGGGTCCGCCGCGGCCTCTCGCGGATTTCCTGCGACAGATGGAACAACAGCTGTTCCGTCCGCCCGGGGGCATCGCCGGCCTGGTGGTGCTGTCGCCGAGCCGGATCGAGGAGGGCAGCGGTTACGAGCTTGCCGTGCTGGGCGACACGCAAGCGGCCGCCCGCAAGCTGGCCGAGACCGTATCGCTCCGGCTTGCACCTCCGGTGGAAGCGTCTTGAAGGGCCTTTGCCGGGCCTCTTCCGCAGCTAGGTCTTGCCGCCTTCGGAGCGATGGCGAAGGTGGGTGTGCCTGACGCTCTCCACCGTCCGCGCCACCTCGTCGTCGGCGAGCGGCGGCCGGCAGCGCACCCGGTTCCAGCACAGCAGAAGCTCCAGGACCACCTCGGGGTCCACCTCGTGCCAGAGCAGATGCCCGGTGAGCGACGCGATCGTGTTGTTGCGCTCGCCCTCGGCGATCCCCTGTCGCACCAGGGCACGCCAATACGCCAGGGGATGGCCCCGGTGCGTGGTGTCGCGCCGCAACAGCGTCGACAGCCACTCCGGCATGGGCGCGAGCGGAACGTCGCCCGGGCGGTGCGAGGCTTGCCAGGCGTAGCGCCGGCCCGAGGCGTGCAGGGCCGGCGGCGCGACCACGAGGCCGCCGTCGCCGCGCAGGTCGATGCCCGGCGCCAGGGCCACCTTGTTGGGGATGCTCCCGCCCGGGTGGGCAAAGTAGAGATGCCGGCCGCCGCCGCCGGTGACCGCCTCGACCGTTTCGGGCAGGGGCCCATGCTCGGTCTCGAGCCGGGTCACACTGACCGCGCCGCCGTGCCTCGGGTCGATGTCGAGCACGACGAGCCCCGAGACCGCCCCGGTGACGATGCCCAGGTTTGCCTCCGGCCAGCGGCGGAACCAGGCCTCGACCTCCTCTCTCGTCGGCAGGCGGTTCTGAAAGAACTCCCAACGGACCAACGGCCGCTTGCCGCCGGACTTGACCGGGATGGCCGCCCAGCCGCGCGCCAGACAGTCCAGCGCCGCGTGTGCCGCTTGCGATTCCGCCCTGCCTGCCCGTGCCACGCGCGCCTCCCCGCGGTCTCCCCGGTAGCCCCTTACGGGCCTTCGGCCATCCAGCGAGAGTCCTGCCCTAACCGGGTCAATTTCCTTTGCCTATGATCTGAGTCAATGCGAGCGGACATACTATTTACTATATAGTTGCTTGTGATTATAGGGATCCCAGGATGATCCTGGCCGCGCGCGGTGCCAAGTAGGTCCGACGAGCAAGATGCTCCTCCCGACTCGGCCGTTGGATCGTCGACGATGCCAGAGGGAGTGGTTCCTTGGCTTCGACCGACAAGAACCCCTGCAGCCCCTATCTCTCGAGGCCCCTTCGCAGCCTCGAGCAGGCGGTCAGGGACGTCGCCGCCCGACACCGAAACGCCCCGGAGGCGGAGGACGACGAAATATGTTACAGTCTCTCGGGTGCCACGACGAAACGGCACCAAATGGACGGCCCGGGCCGTGTCCCGGCGGCGCCCAAACCCGCGAACGAAGGCCCCTTGCACGAGGCGGCAGCCGAACGGCAGGAAAGGAGGATCACGTGCAACGAAAAGACCTGAAAGAGGCAGAGCGAAAAGAAGCCTGGAACGCCACCAAGACGGCTGTCGGTGCCTATGCCAAGAATCCCTGTAGGGCCACCGAGGTGGAAGTCACCGCCGCCTTGCGCGAAATCAGGCGCCTGGAGAGCGCCTCCAAAAAGGCGCCGGTGCGGCCCAGGGTACAAAAGCGGACGGACAAATAGTCCCGTCGTCCCGAATCCGGGCTATTCGAGACGCTCCAGGTCCATCTTCAGACCGAGGAACTCGAGCAGGTCCTTGAGCGCAATGACGCCCAGCAGCCTGTCGCCGTCTGCCACCATGAGTCGGCTGTTGCCACCGCGGCGCATGACCGAAAGCGCCTTTACGGCATCGGCGCGAGGTCCGATCGTGTTGTCCGGACCACAGGGCACAAGGATATCCGCCACCCTGGCCCTGGCCCACTCGGCGCGCGGGACCTCCCTGACCTGGCGGGTGCTCACCAGGCCGACCAGACGCGGACCGTCGACCACCGGAAAAAGGTCGTAGTGGTAGCCGTAGATGTAGTCCTCGATCAGGCTTTCGACCGATAGCTCCAGGGAGACCGTCACGGGATCGAGCGTCATGAACCGCGACACCGGCTCGCCCTCGAAGGCCTGGCGGGTTATGAGCTGGGTGTAGGACGCACTGGCGGCGCCGCGCAGGAACAGGCCGATCAGGGACAGCCACATCCCGCCGATGAAGTCCCCCGTCAGGACGCTGAGGACTCCGAGGGAGATCAGCACGATGCCGAAGACCTGGCCGCAGCGCGAGGCGAGCCGCGTGGCCCAGCGCAGATCGCCCTTCCAGTACCAGAGCGCCGCGCGCAGCGCCCGGCCACCGTCCAGCGGGAAGGCCGGAACGAGGTTGAACACCGCCAGGACGACGTTGATGAAGGCCAGGTAGCCGGCGACCGCCAGAACACTGTCCGGCACCCCCTGCGCCGCACCGGCCAGCGTCAGGCCATGGAAACCGGCGGCCAGCGCGAGGCTCGCGATCGGCCCGGCGATGGCCATCAGAAACTCGGTCTTCGCGCTGTCCGGCTCCTCCTCCATCTCGGCGACCCCGCCGAAGATGAACAGCGTGATGCCCTTGATCGACAGGCCGTAATGGCGCGCCACAAGGGCATGCGAAAGCTCGTGCAGCACCAGGGAGAAGAACAGGCCGATCATTCCGATCACGCCCATCTTCCAATAGGTCGCCGGCGGCAGGCCCGGATAGAAGGCGGGAAAGAGCCCCTGGGCCAGCGACCAGGTCACGAGCAGGGCCAGGAACAGCCAGCTCATGTCCGCCTGCACCTTGAAGCCGAACAGCTCGAAGAGGACGAGGCGCTTGCCGAACATCGGTGGTCCCTCGCGCTCCGGTCAAGGCGGCGGCGAAACGGCGGCACGGCCCTCGCGTGGCCCGACCAGCTCCATCAGCCGCCTTGCGTCTTGTGTCGCGTAACCTTGCTCGTCGTTATCAAAGTAGCAGTAGACGTCGAGCCCGGCCTTGCGCCATGTCAAGACCCGCCGGGCCCAGGCGGCGAGCGCATCCGCGTCGTAGCTTCCGCGATAAGGATCGCCGGGCCCGTGCAGACGCAAGTAGACGAAATCGGCGGTGACCTGGTCCGGCGTGTGGCGGCCGCCCAGATCATAAATGCAGAAAGACGCCTGATAGCGTTTGAGGAGGTCGTAGACCGCCGGCGTGAACCAGCTCTCGTCGCGAAACTCGAACGCGAAACGGCGGTCCCGGGGCAGCGCGGCGAGAAAGGCCTCCAGGCGACCGGGATTCGCGTGCCACCTCGGCGGCAGTTGGAACAGGATCGGGCCGAGCTTGCCGGCCAAGGTATCGAGCACCTCGAAGAAGCGCCGGCAGGTCTGCCGCGGGTCCTTCAACTTCTTCATATGGGTGATGTACCGGCTCGCCTTGCAGGCGAAGACGAAGTCGCTGGGCGCACGGTCGCGCCAAGCCGCCAAGACCTCCGGTGTCGGCAGGCGGTAGAAGGTGTTGTTGATCTCCGTCGTGCGGAACACGCGCACGTAGTAGGTCAGAAAGGTCTCGGGCCTCGCGCCCTCGGGATAGAAGGGTCCGACCCAGTGCGCGTAGTGCCAGCCCGACGTGCCGATATGGATGCGCGCGCCGCCGCCCACGATGCCGTCCCGTTTGCCCCCGCCGCCCCCTCTAATCGACGATGTGGTGCTTGCCGATCGGATCCACGGTGCTCGCCTGCGGTCCCTGGGCGCCTTCCCGCTCGGCCACCACGAGGCGCACCTCGCTGCCGACCTCCAGGCTGTCGAAGGCCTGTCTCAGGACGCTGTTCTTGTGGAAATAAACCTCGCGCCCGTCCGAGGCCGCCACGAAGCCGTAGCCCTCATAAGGGAAGAGGCGCAGGACCTTGCCGTGGAGCGGCGCCTCGTGCGTCTTGACGCGGCCGCTCAGCTTGCGCCCATAGTCCTCGAGCTGGCGTCGCGCCGCATCGAACGCGTCGCGCACGGCCACATAGACGTCCTCGTGGGCGTGCTTGTTCTTCGGATGGCGGTTCGCCACCAGCTCCGTCCCGGGCACGCCGATTTCGACGCGCACATGGTAGAGCTTGCCTTTCCGGCGGCGGCGCTCCGGCGCCTCGATCACCACCCGGCAGCTTGAAATATGGTTGAAATAGCTCTCTAGTCTAGCGGCCCTCTCGCGGACCTTCGCCTCGACCGTTTCCGAGCGGTCCATGTTGCGAAAGCTGATCTGCAATGGAATGTCCATGACCGATGCCTTGGTTGTTGTCGTTGCCATTATACGGAACCTCTCTCGGCAGTGACCTTTGGTGTCATCCCTTGATACAAACGAGCGGCGACAGCTTGGCCACCTTGCGAGCCAAGCCCGCACGGTCCGATACATCGACCACCGCGCCGACGTCCTTGTAGGCGCCCGGCGCCTCCTCGGCGACGCCGCGCGAGGAGTGGCTCTTTACGATTATACCCCGATCGGCCAGCTGGTCGACGATCTGCCGCCCGCGCCAGTGCTTCAAGGCCCGATGCCGGCTCATGGCGCGCCCGGCGCCGTGACAGGCGGAGCTGAAGGCGCGCGCCTCGCTCGCCGCCGTGCCCGCGAGCACGTAGGAGGCCGTGCCCATGCTGCCGCCGATCAGGACAGGTTGGCCGAACGGCCGCAGACTTTCGGGCAGGTCCGGATGACCGGGGCCGAACGCGCGGGTCGCCCCTTTCCTGTGGATGTAGACCCGACGGCGCCGGCCGCCGATCTCATGCTCCTCGACCTTGCAGGTGTTGTGCGACACGTCGAACAGCAGCTCAAGCCGCGCCTTGGGAAACAGCGCGGCAAAGACCTCGCGAGCCAGGTGCCCGATGATCTGCCGGTTGGCCAGCGCACAATTGATTCCGGCGCGCATGGCTCCCAGGTAGCGCTCGCCGATGGCGGAGTGGATCGGCGCACAGGCGAGTTCGCGATCCGGCAGCGCGATGCCCAGGTCCGGGGCGGCGATCGCCATGTCGCGCAGGAACTCGGTGCCGATCTGGTGCCCCAAGCCGCGCGAGCCGCAATGGATGCTGACCACCACCTCGCCCGCACGAAGGCCGAAGGCGGCCGCCGCATCGCGGTCGTACAACTCGGCGATCTCCTGCACCTCGAGGTAATGGTTGCCCGAGCCGAGCGTTCCCATCTCGTCACGCTGGCGCCGCTTGGCGCGCGGGGAGACCTGGTCGGGCCGGGCGCCAGCCATGGCGCCACCCTCCTCGACCCGCTCGAGGTCGGCCGCCTCCCCATAACCCTGCTCGACCGCCCAGCGCGCACCGCCGACGAGCATGGCGTCCATATCCGAACTCTCCAGGCGGATCCGGCCGGTGCTGCCGACGCCGGCCGGAATCTTGGCGAAGAGCGCGTCGGCCAAGGGCCTCTTGAGCGCCTCGATCTCGGCCCTGGTCAGGCCGGTGAGCACGCTGCGGACGCCACAGGAGATGTCGAAGCCCACCCCGCCGGCCGAAACCACACCACCGTGATCCGGATCGAAAGCCGCCACCCCGCCGATCGGGAAGCCATAGCCCCAGTGGGCGTCGGGCATGGCATAGGAGGCCTTCACGATGCCGGGCAGCCTCGCAACGTTGGTGACCTGTTCGAAGACCTTGTCGTCCATCTGGTCGATCAGTCCCTCGTCGGCGTAGATGATCGCCGGCACCCGCATGGCGCCGCTCGGCTCGACTCGCCATTCGACCGCCGAAACCTGGCTGAGATTCGTCTTGTCCATTCCTCCGCCTCCAGCCGAGGCCGCCCGGCCGGTCAAACATCAACGACACACTGGGCGATCCATGGGCCGTCGGCCATCCGAGACACCTCGAGCGCCGTCAAGGTCGCGCCCTTGACCTCTGCGGCCGGCTCGTGGCGCGCAACGTCGACCGGCTCGCCCCAGGCCCGCCCGTGCAGATGCCGGCCCTCGATCCGCACGGCGAAGCGGCTGAACAGCATGCGGCGCGTGGCCATCTCGTAGACCAGTGCGTTCAGCCATTCGACCAGAAGCAGTTCGAGATCGGGGGCCTCGCAGGTGATCTCGACGGCCAGGTGCGGCATGACCCACTGCGGATCGGTGATCACCGCGGTCAACGCCGTGGCCACCTGTTCGAAAGCGGTGTTCTTGTCGGGACCGAAGCCGCGCACCCCGGTATCGGCCCGATGCGGGAAGAGTTCCCAGCCATTCCTGCGCGTGGCCGTTCGGTCAGCCGCTCTGGACGCCGATCGTGCAGTCATCAAACCCACCGCCGAGCCAAGCAACCATGATGAAAGCCTATCGGCCGGCTGCCCAGCCCTCATTGATACAGGTCAAAGACAACGCAAGCCCTGGGGAACGCTGAACGAACCACGGAAAAAGGAGGTCAAGTTCGCTCGGCCGGACACCGCGCGGCAAAGGCCAACGAATTGATCCAAATCAAAGTCGCCACACCGCCGCCGTGACATGTTACAAATCCATAGAAAAAAAATGGTTTCAACTGGGAGAGACATGTCAGACCCTTACGTTGTAAGGCCCCTTGCGGCTGATCAAGTACCACAGGCTTACCCGCTGGTAGCGATCTTCGATCCGAAGCTGACCCAGGAACAATGGTCGAAATACGCCGGCACCCTGATCTCGGAGCACGCGGACCGCGAGCGCCACAGCATCATCACGGTCCAGAGCAGCCAAGGCGACATCTACGGCCTGTCGGTCTACTGGCTGCGGCCCGATCTGCGCGAAGGCCGGATCCTGGAGATCGAAAACTTTGCCGTTGTCGACCTTGTCGGCAATCGAACGGCGGCGAGAGTGCTCCTCGAGGCCCTGCAGGACGTCGCCCTGCAACTGGACTGCAGCTGTATCTCGATCAGCCTGCTCAATCCGCAGATGCGCAAGTGGCTGCGCGAACCGAAAAACCCGGCGATGGACCTGTTCCGCGCGTCGGGTTTTCGGGGCGAGCAGTTGCGTCTGCGCAAGTGCTTTTGAGCCCAGGGTGCGGACCGAGGCCGAGATCGCGCGACGCGGTCTCATGCATCATTCGGCGCCTCTCGTTCAGATCGATGATTGGCTAAATATGCGGATCAATGCGGGAAAAATCTTTTTGATATAGATCAAAGCCGATTGACGCCCTAGGGGGTATGGTAAAGACCAGTTCGGGGAAGCCGCATGCATGGAGCAGCCAATGCAAACAGCACGGCGGCACTGGGCAGGGGGAAGAAGATCCTCTTTGGACGCCGGTCAATGCGCACCTAGAGATCTAGCTGAAAGGTACGCCTTGCAGGAAAAAGCGCTGGCAAAGCTCGAGCAGGAAGGTGAACGCTTTAGCCTATCGGAGTGTGATCTACTGGTCCGGGAGGGCCAGCCCGGCGATGAGAACTTCACCGTCGTCGAGGGTGCGCTCATGCTCTACAAGTCGTTGCCGGGCGGGCGGCGCCAGGTTGTCGGTTTCCGCTTCCCCGGAGAGCTGGTCACGTTGCGTCGCTGCGGCTCGGCTTGGCCGGTCAGCGTGAGCGCCATAACGCCCAGCTACGTCTACCGCCTGCCCTGTCAAGCATTCCGAAGCCTGGTCGAATCGGATCGGGACGTCTGCCAAACGCTGCTGGACCTGGCCAGCGACGAGATTGCCGCCAGGCAGGAGCAGCTCCTGACCGTCGGCCGCAAGAACACCGTGGAGCGGATCGCCGCCTTTATCTTGGAAATATGGCAACGTACCCAGCGGTGGCCGGCGAAGAGCGACGAAGTCCTGCTTCCGATGAACCGGGCAGCCATCGCCGATTACCTGGGCCTCAAGACCGAGACCGTCTCCCGCGCCTTCGCGCGGCTGGTCCACGAGGATATTCTCGCCCTACCCCGGCCGAGCCATGTCGTCCTGCTGGACAGGTCCGCCCTCGAAGGCCTGGCCGAAGGCAGACAGTCGCTTTTCGATGAAGCGCTCACACGCAGGGCTTGACTCCCATCAAGGCGAAACGATCCCTGATTCCGTTTATCTTGTGAATTCATGGGCGCTACAGGTGTGGCGCCGCACGCGCTTCATCTGGGGAACCCGCGATGACGAAGTTCAAGCTCCTTAAGCTTCCACTGGCTTTCGCCATTGCCCTGGTCGGTGGTTCGGCTCTGGCCGACGGCGATGCTACGGCCGGCAAGAAGGTGTTCAAGAAATGCCAGGCCTGCCACGCCCTCGAGGCCGGCAAGAAGAAGATCGGCCCCAGCCTGCACGGTATCTTCGGGCGCAAGGCGGGCAGCGTCGATGGCTTCAAATTTTCCAAGGCGATGAAGGCATCGGACATCGTCTGGGACGAAGAGAATATGGATAAATTCCTGGCCAAGCCGAAAACAGTCCTTCCGGGCACCAGGATGGTGTTCGCCGGTCTCAAGAAGGACGACCAGAGGAAGAACCTGATCGCCTACCTCATGCAGGCGACGAGATAGGGCGGCGGACATCGGATGGATAGATCCTGGCCGCCCCCGGCTACAGCGCAATCCCGGGGCGAAAATCGGTATCTGATCTAGATCAATATTGATTTAAATCAACGATTGCGGGGTCTGAAACCTTTAGGGTGACTGCAAATCGTATGTCGAATTCGGAGGCCGTGATGGATTACCAGCGTTTTTTCGCCGATCAGATCGCCGGATTGCGGTCTGAAGGCCGCTATCGGATCTTTGCCGATCTGGAGCGCCGCGCCGGTGATTTCCCGCACGCCACCTACCACGGGGCCGCGAATCCCGGGGAAGTGACGTACTGGTGCTCCAACGATTACCTCGGCATGGGCCAAAACTCGGTGGTGCTCAAGGCGATGCACGAGGCCCTCGAGCGCTGCGGCGCGGGCGCCGGCGGCACGCGCAATATCTCGGGAACCAACCATTACCACGTCCTGCTGGAGCGCGAACTTGCCGACCTCCACGGCAAGGAGGCCGCGCTGCTCTTCACTTCCGGGTACGTCTCCAACATGGCCTCGCTGGCCACGCTGGCGGCCAAGCTGCCGGACTGCGTGGTCCTGTCGGACTCGCTGAACCATGCCTCGATGATTGAGGGAATCCGGCACAGCCGGGCGGAAAAACGCATCTTCAAGCACAGCGACCCGGAGGACCTGAACCGGATCCTGTCGGAGATCGAGCCTTCGCGGCCCAAGATCGTCGCCTTCGAGTCGGTCTATTCGATGGACGGCGATATCGCACCGATCGCGGAGCTCTGCGACGTGGCCGACGCGCACGGCGCCATGACCTATCTCGACGAGGTCCACGCGGTCGGCCTCTATGGGCCCCGCGGCGGCGGCATCGCCGAGCGCGAAGGCGTCATGGACCGTCTGACGGTGATCGAGGGCACCCTCGGCAAGGCCTTCGGCGTACTGGGCGGCTACATCGCCGCCTCGGCCGCCCTGGTCGACTTCGTACGCAGCTTCGCTTCGGGCTTCATCTTCACCACGGCCCTGCCGCCGGCGGTCGCCGCCGGTGCGCTGGCCAGCGTACGCCACCTGAAGCGGAGCCAGACCGAGCGTGC
>JAOUCL010000062.1 GCA_029859805.1 Rhodospirillales bacterium
GCTAGCCATTTCGTTCCACTCCTGGGGGTTTCTCTTCGCTCGAACCGTGCCCGGGCCGGCTACCGGAAAGCCGCCGGGCCCGTTGTTGTCGACGAAGATTTTGTTGCACTGCAATATGACCGTAAAGATAGGCCAGAAAAGCTCGCTGTCAAGGGTTTTTTGTGCGGTGCAGCATACACGCAGTCCCGGCATTCGACAGCCACTTGCCCGAACCAGAAGGGCCGTGCCACACTCGCGCCCTCGCAGCGCACAAGGAGCCGCCACGCCCATGACCTATTGCCTCGGCATCAAGATCCAGGACGGTCTGGTGTGCCTCGCCGACGGCCGGGTGACCAGCGGCAGCCAGGTCTCCAGCGTGCGAAAGATCTCGCTGCACGGCCCGGGTGGCGCCGAGGTCTGCGTGATGACCTCGGGGCTGCGCTCGCTGCGCGACAAGGCCCTGGCCTTCTTCGACCGCGCGCTGGGCCGGGAAGCGCCCGAGGGCCCGCGCGCCCTGCTCGACGCCGTCGAGCTCTACACCCGCTGTCTGAGGCAAGTCGCCGAGGAGGACCGCCAGGCACTCGAGGATTCGAAGCTCGCCTTCAACCTGCATTCGATCCTGGCCGGGCAACTGGCCGGGGACGCCGAACCGCGCATGTTCCTGATCTATCCGGAGGCCAACTGGATCGAGGTCGAGCGGCGCACGCCCTATCTGTCGATCGGCGCCACTGCCTACGGCAAGCCGATCCTCGATCGGTCGCTCGGCTACGAGACCGCGATGCGGACCGCGCTCAAGCTGGCCTATCTGTCCTTCGACTCGACCCGCTTCAGCTCCGCCGACGTGGGCTTTCCGCTCGACCTGCTGAGCTATGCCGCGGCCGACCGCGTCTGGCGCGCGGTGCACTACGACTACGACGACCTCTCCCAACAGCGCAGCTGGTGGAACGAGCACCTCACAAAGCTGGCCGGCGACATGCCCGACGGCCCCTGGACCGAGCACCTGCTGCCCGGCGGCCCGGCCGCGCGGCTCTCGCTGGTGACCGACGAATAGCAGCGGCAGCGGGGTCTATTGAAGCCCGCGCGACCCACGCCAGGACGACATATCGAGGACGGAGTCCCCATGACAAGCAAGCTGTTCGCACCGATCGCGCTCCGCGACCTGGAGCTGGCCAACCGGATCGTCGTGTCGCCGATGTGCCAATACACGGCGCGGGACGGCACGGTCGGCGATTGGCACCTGATGCATCTGGGCCAGTTCGCTGTCTCAGGCGCCGGGCTGGTCTTCGTCGAGGCCACTGGGGTCGAGCCCGAGGGCCGCATCACCCCGGGCTGCGTCGGGCTCTACTCCGACGAGAACGAGGCCGGTCTGGCCCGGATCGTCCGGTTCTGCCGGGCCTACGGCAACGCCAAGCTCGGCCTTCAGCTGGCCCACGCCGGGCGCAAGGCCTCGTCCGCGGTACCCTGGCGCGGCGGCAAGCCGCTGGCCGCCGACGACGGGGGCTGGCGGACCGTGGCGCCCTCGGCCCTGCCCTATGCGCCGGGCGGGCCGGAACCCACGGCGCTCGACGGCGAGGGACTGGCACGGATCAAGGGCGCCTTCGTGCAGGCCGCAGAGCGGGCGCTGCGCCTCGACTTCGATCTGATCGAGATCCACGCCGCCCACGGCTACCTGCTGCACCAGTTCCTCTCGCCGCTCAGCAACCGGCGGGAGGACGCCTACGGCGGCAGCCTGGAGAACCGCATGCGCTTCCCGCTCGAGGTGTTCGAGGCGGTCCGCGGCGCCTGGCCCCAGGACCGGCCGCTCGGCATCCGGATCTCGGCGAGCGACTGGATCGAGGGCGGCTGGGACCTGGCGGGCAGCATCGCCTTGGCCCTGGCGCTCAAGGAGCGCGGTTGCGATTTCATCGACGTTTCCAGCGGCGGCCTGGCCCCCGCCCAGGCGGTCGAGGCCGGCCCGGGCTACCAGACCGGGTTTGCCGCCGAGGTGAAGCGGCTGAGCGGCCTGACCACGATCGCCGTCGGCCTCGTCACCGAGCCGCGCCAGGCGGAGACCATCGTGCGGAGCGGTCAGGCCGACTTGGTCGCCCTGGCCCGGATGATGCTGTTCAACCCGCGCTGGCCCTGGCACGCGGCCGAGGCGCTGGGCGCCCAGGCCGCGTTTCCACCCCAGTACCAGCGCAGCCACCCCTCGCTGCAGGGCGAGCCGATCCCCGGCAACCCACCGCCGGCCAGGGCCTGAGCGTCCGGCATCCGCACGGCCGATTCCTTTGCGAAAAAAGCTTCAAAAAAGGTGAAAAAAGGTGTCAGACACCTTTTTTGAAGCCGCCACAGGGCGAGGGCCGCCGAACGCACGGCGCTGGGGGGCGCCTGGTCCGCCATCAAACGGTTGAAGAACATAACGTGATCACCGCTTCACCGTGTCCCTGGTCGAGGTCCGTCTATGATTAACGCCATGGTAAGATCTGGAGCCTTATCCTGGACAAGACGTGGTTAATTCCGTAGATTCGTAATCGAATCACGGTCTTACTCAATAAGGGCGCTTCAAGTCGAACGGGCATGACCCTGAAGAAAGCAGCGAAGATCGGACGTCGCGCCGGCCTTTTGGCGCTCGTCTGCCTGGTGGCGGCGATGGCGACGATACCCGGCCCGGCCCGGGCCCGTTATGCGTCCATCGTAATCGATGCCGGCACGGGCGACGTGCTGCACGAGGTCAACGCCAACACGCGCAACTATCCGGCCTCGCTGACTAAGATGATGACGCTCTATCTCGCCTTCGAGGCCTTGCAGTCCGGCCGGCTCGAGGCGAAGCAGGCGCTGAACGTTTCGTGGCGCGCCGCGCGCATGCCGGCCTCGCGGCTCGGCCTGAAGCGCGGTCAGACGATCTCGGTCGAGAACGCGATCCTGGCGCTGGTCACCAAGTCGGCCAATGACGCCGCCGTGGTGCTCGCCGAGGCGCTGGCCGGCAGCGAGGGCGGCTTCGCCCGCCGTATGACCAAGAAGGCGGCGGCGCTCGGCATGACGCGCACCCGCTTCCGCAACGCCTCCGGCCTGCATGACCGCCGGCAGCTCTCCACGGCGCGCGACATGGCCATGCTGGCCCGCGCGTTGATCGTCGATTTTCCGCAGTTCTACAGGTACTTCTCGGCCAAGAGCTTCCGCTACAAAGGCCGCACCTACCGCAATCACAACAAGCTTCTGAAGAGCTACAGCGGCACAGACGGCCTGAAGACCGGCTATACCCGGGCCTCGGGCTACAACCTCGCCACCTCGACCGTGCGCAACGGTCGGCGCCTGATCGCCGTCGTGTTCGGCGGCAAGACGGCCAGGGCGCGCGACCGCCACATGGCCAGCCTGCTCGACAAGGGCTTTGCCATGCCGGTCGTCATCAGGGGCATCGCGTCCAAGGTGCCGGCGTCGAAACCCGCGAATCTAGCGACGACCACGGCCCAGGCCTCGGTGCCCAGCCCGCCCCCGGCCAAACCCGCTGCGCCGCTGGCCGAAGGCGACGCGCCGCCCGGGCCGCCAGAGTCCAAGCCCAAACAGACCCAAGTCACCGCACGTGCGCCGATCTCGCTCTTGCCGCCGGGCATGCACCATGTGCCGACGCCGGCGAAGACCGCCGGCGTCAGGACGGAAAGGGCTCCGAAGAATAACGGGCGCAGGGTGACCGAGGCGGCACGGCAGCTCGCCAGGACGGGCAGCTGGGGCGTCCAGGTGGGGGCCTTCTACAGTCTCAGCCCGGCCAGGAAGGCGGCCCACGACGCGGCCGAACGCTTGCCCGGAATCCTGGGCGACACACAGGTCGTGATCCCCTTGGTTCAGGGCGTCCAGGGACCGCTCTACCGGGCACGGCTCATGGGCCTGAGCAAGACCAAGGCGCGCACCGCCTGCCGCCGTCTGAAGTCGCTCGAGATCGACTGCCTGGTGGTCCAGTCCAAGGACGGCGTCAAGCTCGCCCTCAACGACCAGCCCGCCAACTAGCCGCGCCGCCGTCTCACTCGGCCGGGAAGCTGAGGCCGCTGGCTTCGAGCTGGGTGGCCAGCGCCGCCTTCAGTTTGCCCAGTCCTGCCTCGTCGGCCGCCTCGCAGCGGGCGACCAGGACGTCCTGGGTATTGGAGGCCCGCAACAGCCACCAGCCCTCGGCCGTCTTGACCCGCACGCCGTCGATGTCGATGATCTCGGCGCCCTCGGCCGCGAGACGCGCGCGCACCTCCTCCACCACCGTCCACTTGCGGTCCTCCGGGCAGGGAAAACGCAGCTCGGGCGTGTTGACCAGCGGCGGCAGGGAATCACGGTACTCGGCAAGACTGAGGCCCGAACGGCCGATAACCCCGATCAGGCGCACCGCCGCATAGAGCGCGTCGTCGTAGCCGTAGTAGCGGTCGGCGAAGAACAGGTGGGCGCTCATCTCGCCGGCGAAGGGCGAACCGGTCTCGGCCATCTTGGACTTGATCAGCGAATGGCCGGTCTTCCACATGAGCGGTCGGCCGCCGGCCTCGGCGATCCCGTCGAACAGGACCTGGCTCGCCTTGACGTCGGCAATGATCGTGGCCCCCGGGTGTTGCTTCAGCACGTCGCGCGCCAGGTAGAGCATGATCTGGTCGCCCCAGAGGATCCGGCCCAGGCCGTCGAGCGCGCCGATCCGGTCGCCGTCGCCGTCGAAGGCGATGCCCAGATCCGCGCCCGAGGCCCGCACGGATTCCTGGAGCTGCACCAGGTTTTCGGGCACCGTCGGGTCCGGGTGATGGGCCGGAAAGGTTCCGTCGATCACCTCGTTGAGCAGGGCGTGCTCGCCCGGAAGGCGCGCGGTCAGCGCGGTCATGACCTCGCCGGCGGCGCCGTTGCCCGCGTCCCAGACCACCTTCAACGGGCGCGTGCCGTCGTAGTCCGCGAGCAGGCGTTCGACATAGGCGTCGAAGACCGGCTGCTCGGAGATCCGGCCGGTGCCCGCCTCGAAATCCCCCGCCGCGGCGATCCGGCCCAACTCCTGGATATCCGCGCCGAAGAACGAGGCCCCGCCCAGGGTCATCTTGAATCCGTTGTGGTCGGGCGGGTTGTGCGAGCCTGTCACCATGATGCCGCCGCCGACCGGCAGGGTGCAGGCCGCGAAGTACAGCATCGGGGTCGGCCCGCGGCCGATCCTGAGCACATCCAGTCCGGAGGCAACCAGGCCCTCGACCAGGGCGGCCTCGAGCTCCGGCGAGGACAGCCGGCCGTCGTAGCCGACGGCGAGCGCCCCGGCGCCCCGGCGCCGGGCCAGGGTGCCGAAAGCGCGGCCTAGAATACGGGCGTCGTCAAGCGACAGGGTCCGCCCGACAACGCCGCGGATGTCGTACTCGCGGAGAATCGTGGGATCGAAGCGATGCCCGCCGGTCATGCCCCCGACTCCGGCTCGAAGGTCGGGCGCCCGACGCAGCTGTAACGGATACCGGCCGCGGCGACGTCGCCGGGGGTGTAGATGTTGCGCAGGTCGACCAACATCGGTGTCCGCATGAGCGACCTGATGCGCGCCAGATCGAGCGCGCGAAACTGGTTCCATTCGGTGATGATGACCAGTGCGTCCGCGCCTTCCATGGTCTGATAGGCGTCCTCGCACCAGACCACCCCCTCCAGAAGGGGCTTGGCCGCGGTCATGCCCTCCGGATCGAAGGCGTACACGTGCGCGCCGGCCGCCAGCAGCACCGGCAGGATGTCCAGGCTGGGCGCGGCACGCATGTCGTCCGTGTTCGGCTTGAAGGTGACCCCCAGGACCGCAATCCGCTTGTTCTCGACCGAGCCGCCGCACTGGGCGATGACCCGCTCGGCCATGCGCGTCTTGCGGTCCTCGTTGACCTCGATCACGGTCTCGACGATCCGGGCCGGCGCACCGGCATCCCTGGCCGTTTGTGCGAGCGCCAGGGTGTCCTTGGGAAAGCACGACCCGCCGAATCCCGGTCCGGCGTGCAGGAACTTGGCCCCGATCCGCCCGTCCAGCCCGATCCCCCTGGCCACGTCGTGCACATCGCCGCCGACACTTTCGCAGAGGTCGGCGATCTCGTTGATGAAGGTGACCTTGGTGGCGAGGAAGGCATTGGCCGCGTATTTGGTGAGCTCTGCGGTCTCCAGGCCCGTGAACAGGATCGGCGTCTCGTTGAGGTAGAGCGGTCGGTAGACGAGACGCATCACGCCGTGCGGCCGCTCGCCCTGCGTGCCGATGACGACCCGGTCGGGGCGCATGAAATCGTTGATCGCCGAGCCCTCGCGCAGAAACTCCGGGTTGGACACCACGTCGAACTCCGCCTCGGGGCGGGTCTCCGCGATGATCCGCCCGACCTCGCGCCCGGTTCCGACCGGCACGGTCGACTTGGTCACGACGACGGTGTATCCGTCCAGCGCAGCGGCGACCTCGCGGGCCGCGGCATAGACGTAGCTCAGGTCCGCGCGGCCGCCGTACTCGTCGCGCGGCGTGCCGACCGCGATGAACACGGCATCGGCCGGTTTGACCGCTGCCGCCAGCTCGGTCGTGAAGCTCAGCCGGCCCGCGGCCGTATTGCGCTTGACCATGTCGGCGAGCCCGGGTTCGTAGATCGGAATCTCGCCGCACCCGAGGCGGGCGATCTTGTCCGCGTCCGTGTCGACACAGGCCACCTGGTAGCCGAATTCGGAGAAACAGGCGCCGGACACGAGCCCGACATAACCCGTTCCGATCATTGCGATACGCATCAGGCCTTCTCCAGTGCGTCTTTGTAGCGGCCCAGGATCTCGCTCATCTCGGCGCCCAGGTCCGGGCGATCGAGGGCGAAAGCGATGTTGGCCTCGAGGAAGCCTGCCTTGCTGCCGCAGTCGAAGCGCCGCCCCTCGAAGCGCAGGCCGTGGAACGGGATCCTGCCGATCGTCCGGGCCATGGCGTCGGTCAGCTGGACCTCGCCGCCGGCGCCCTTCTCCCGGCGGTCGAGCTCGGCGAAGACCTCGGGCCGCAGGATGTAGCGGCCAATGATCGACAGGGTCGAGGGCGCCTTCTCCGGCCGCGGCTTCTCCACCAGGCCCTTGGCCTCGGCCAACCGACCGTCGTCCTGGACCACGTCCAGGATGCCGTAGCGCCCGGTCTGCTCGCGCGGCACGTCCATCACGGCCACGAGGTTGCCGCCGACCCGGCCGTAGACCTTCGCCATCTGTGCGAGGCAGGGGGTCTCGGACAGCACCAGGTCGTCGGCCAGCAACACCGCGAAGGGCTCGTCGCCGACCAGGTGCCGGGCGCACCATACCGCGTGGCCGAGGCCGAGCGGCTCCTGCTGGCGTGTGTAGGCGACCTGGCCCGGCGCCGGCAGCCAGGACTGGATCTCGGCGAGTTCCGCCTGCTTGCCGCGCGCCGTCAGGCTTTCCTGGAGCTCCCAGCTATGATCGAAGTGATCCTCGATCGCGGACTTGCCGCGCCCGGTGACGAAGATGAACTCCTCGACGCCGGCCGCACGCGCCTCCTCGACGGCATATTGGATCAAGGGCTTGTCGACCACCGGCAGCATTTCCTTGGGCAGGGCCTTGGTCGCCGGCAGGAAGCGGGTGCCGAGGCCGCCGACCGGAAAGACCGCCTTACGCACGGGGCTCTGTTTTGCTGGGCGTGGCATCGATTTCCGTGATGCGTTTGTCGAGGCTGTCGAGTCGTTCGGGGCGTGGAGCCGCAAGCGGCGATGGTATGGCACAGGCCGGGGCCGGGGACAAGCGGCACGCCGCGCTCCCCACCGGCACGATCGTGTCCGTTACGGGCTGGGAGAAAGACCGACCGGGAGCCTCCGGCGTCAACTCGACAAGCCACTGCCTCCACTGCGCCAACCGCTCTGCGATTTGCATTTCGTACAGACCCGTTCGCCGGCCCAAGCGCTTTCAAACGCCCGGCGGCACATCAAGCACAACCGAACCTTGGTCTCGGGAAAGCGCTCCAAGGCCGGATCCTCTAACCCGTTTTCCACTTCAGCCATAAAATCACCTTTACCGCTCAATCTCACAAAGGTACATCTCTTGGCCCCTGGTTTCGGCTTTGAAGCGGTGGCCTTGTCTGCTTCCCTTGCGAATTGGCGCCGCACAGGACAAATGGAGGGCACAGGTTATACATGACCTTGGCGATTCCTGGCCGTTGCAGTCACGCCACGCCACGCTACTCCCAGAAAGGGTGGAGCCCTGAGATATCAAGATACCGCGTAACGCGGCTCGCGCCAACCAGATCATTCGAAAGGAGCAGCCATGGCTAGTGGAACGGTGAAGTGGTTCAATCCGGTCAAGGGATATGGATTCATCCAGCCGAGCGATGGATCCCAAGACGCCTTCGTCCATATTTCCGCCGTCGAGCGGGCGGGCCTGAACGGCCTGAACGAGGGCCAGAAGGTCGAGTACGAATTGGTACCCGGCCGGAATGGCAAGTCCTCCGCGGAGAACCTCGTCGTTCTCGACTGAAACCAGGCCATCGGCCATGTTCACGTCGGGTATTCGGCGCGCATGCCTTCCCCTGCGCCTGGATCTGCCCAGACCCCGCGCCTCTATTCTATCTGCCAGACGAGGGGCACGCCGCCGATCGAGGCCGAAGCCTCTTTGACAAAGCCGTCCATCTGCCAGACGACAGTGGCGCCGGTGCTTGTATTGCGCCAGACGATGTCAGCCTTCTGGTCGCCCGAGAGGTCGCCCACGCCGCTCACCTCCCAGACCAGGGCGGGCGCACCGATCGAGCGGGCTTCGAGGCGCTTGAACCCGCTCATGCGCCACAGGATCGTGTTGCCGTTGCCCGTGTTGCGCCACAGCACGTCGCTCTGCCCGTCGCCATCGAAGTCGCCGAGGCCGACGATTTGCCAATCGGTGCCCACGACACCGATCGAGTCGGCGGCCTTCTTCGTAAAGCCGTCCATTTGCCAGAGAACGGCGCTGCCGGTCGTCGTGTTGCGCCACAGGATGTCCGTACGGCCGTCGGCGTCGAAGTCCCCGGGCCCGGCATCCGCGCCCGCGTAGCGCTGGGCGAAGATCCCGGGCACATAGAAACCGGCCGGGTCGTCCTGGCCGTCGCTCGCCCACGCGAGGACGAAGTCGCCGTCGGGGTCCATGGCAACGGCCGCCAGCTCCTGGTCGCCGATGGTCCAGGTGTTGACCTGAAACTCGCCGCCGAGCGGGTTGCCGGCGGCGTCGAAGCGCTGGGCGAAGACGCCGAGGACGCCGCCCAGATTGCCGTCCTGGTTCGGCGTGTCCCAGGCCACGACGAAGTCGCCGTCGCCGTCCATGGCCAGTGCGGGATTGCCTTGAGCGCCGGTGGTGAAGCTGTTGACCGGGATCTCGCCTCCGAGCGCGGCGCCCGCAGCATCGAAAAGCCGGGCGAAAACGCCAAGATCGCTGCCATCCTGTGCATAGCTCTGCCAGGTTACGGCGAAGTCGCCGTCTGCGTCCATCGCGACTCCGGGACGCTCCTGATCGCCGGCCGTGAAGACGTTGACCTGGAACTCCGGGGTGTCCAGGGGGCTGCCCGCGGCGTCGAAGCGCCGCGCGAAAACGCCGTAACCGTCGCCGTCCTGCAGACCGCTCTGCCAAACCACGACGAAGTCTCCATCGGCGTCCATGGCGACGGCGGGATCGCCCTGGTTGTTCGTGGCCACCGTGTTGACTGGGAACTCGCCGCCGAGCGGGTTGCCCGCGGCGTCATAGCGCTGGGCGAAGATACCGCTCCCGTCGCCGTCCTGTGCGGAACCGGCCCAGACCACGACGAAGTCGCCGTCGTCGTCGACGGCGGCGGCCGGTACCCGTTGGGTTCCGGTGGTGAAGCTGTTGACCAAAAACTCGGGTGCCAGCGCGGCGCCGGCGACGTCGTAACGGCGGGCAAAGACGCCATAGCTGTCGCCCGTGCCGTTGCCGCCCCAAACGACGAGAAAGTTCCCCGCCGGGTCGCTGGCGACGGCGGCGTCGCGTTGGCGGCCGGTGGTGAAGGTGTTGACCTGGAACTCTCCATCCAGGGCGTTGCCGGCGGCATCGAAGCGCTGGGCGAAGACGCCGTAACCGGTGGTATACGAGGTATCAGACGGGTCGTCCTGGCCCTTGCTCTGCCATGCCACGACGAAGTCTCCGTCGGCCGCCAGGGCGACCGCAGGCACGCCTTGAGCGTCGGTCGTGAAGCTGTTGACCGGGATCTCGCGGCCCAAGGCGTCGCCGGTCACGGCGAAGCCGCGCCGGCCACGTGCCATCTGCACCTGCCAGACGGGATCGACGTTGCCGATCGACCCGGCGGCCAGGACCGTGAAGCCGTCCATGCGCCAGAGGATTGTTCCGCCGGTCGAGCTGTTGCGCCAGAGGATGTCGGCCTTGGCGTCGCCGTCGAGGTCGCTCGTGTCGGCGATCTCCCAGACCGGAGGAACGTTGCCGATCGAGCCCGTTGCCAGGCGCTCGAAGCCGCTCATGCGCCACAGGATCGTGTTGCCGCTGGTCGTGTGGCGCCACAGGATGTCGGCTTGCCCGTCGCCGTCGAAGTCGTTGATGCCGGCGATCTGCCAGACCGGGTCGGCGGAACCGACCGAGCCCTCGGCCTCCCTGACGAAGCCGTCCATCTGCCAGAGAATCGCGTTGCCGGTCGTGGTGTTGCGCCACAGGATGTCGCGCCTTGCGTCGGCATTGAAGTCGCCGGCCACCTTGTCCGGGCCCTGAAAGCGCTGGGCGAAGACTTCGATCGTGGTGGGGAAAACGTAGCTTTCCCAGGCCACGACGAAATCCCCGTCCGCGTCCATGGCGACCGCCGGGGAGGTTTGGGCTTGCGCCGTCACGGTGTTGACCAGGAACTCCCCGCCGAGCGCGGTGCCCGCGGCATCGAAGCGCCGGGCGAAGATGCCGAAACCATCACCCAGGCCGTCGCCGTGCCAGGCCACGACGAAGTCGCCGTCGAAGTCCATGGCCACGGCCGGGTTCGTCTGGCTGCCGGTGGTCGTGACGTTGACCTGAATGTCGGCGCCGTCCAGCGCGGTGCCCGCCGCGTCGAAGCGCTTTACGAACACGCCGAAATTGTCGCCGTCCTGCTGGTCGCTGCGCCAAGCCACGACGAAGTTGCCGTCGAAGTCCATGGCGACCGCGGGGTTCTGCTGACTGCCGGTGGTGAAGTTGTTGACCTGGACCTCGCTCACGTCCAGCGGGTTGCCGGCGGCGTCATAGCGCCGGACGAAGACGCCGTAGAAGTCGCCGTCCTGCTCGCCGCTCTGCCAGGCCACGACGAAGTCGCCGTCGAAGTCCATGGCGACCGCCGGCATCTCCTGGGAGAGCGTGGTGTGCGTGTTGACCTGGAACTCGCCGCCCAGCGCGCCACCCGCGGCATCGTAGCGGCGGGCGAAGACGGCATTGAAGCTGCCGTCCAGGCCAAGGCCCTCCCAGGCCACGACGAAATTGCCAGCGTCGTCCATGGCGACCGCAGGGACCCTCTGCACGTTGGTTGTCGTCGTGTTGACCTGGAATTCATTCGCATCCAATGGGGTACCCGCGGCATCGAAGCGGCGGGCGAAGATGTCGTAGGTCGTACCCTGCCCGCTCTCCCAGGCCACCACGAAATCCCCGTCGGCGTCCATGGCGACCGCCGGGTTCCTCTGGCCTTTCGTGGTCGCGGCGTTGACCGGGAACTCGGGGCCCAAGGCGGTGCCGGCGGCGTCGAAGCGTTGGGCGAAGACGCCGTACAAGTCGCCATCCTGGCCCTGGCTCTGCCAGACCACGACGTAGTCCCCGTCGGGCGCCGTGGCCACCGCGGGAAATCTCTGATTGTCGGCGGTCTCGGTGTTGACCCGGGTCTGGCGCCCCGCGGCGTCCCCGACGGCGGCGACGGCCACGCCCGGCGGCGTCAGGCAGGTCGCGGTGAGCAAGGACAGCGCTAGGCGCGAGTATGTCCGTGATCCAAACATGGCTGCTTCCTTCCCGGCTGCGTGGCGGGCGCTCTGCGCCAGGGAACTTCCGGCCTCCGGAGGCCGCCGGAACGATCGTTGCCGGCACAAGGCGCGCACCCGCCCCAATTTCGGCATCTCGCGCTCTGTACCGCTCCGGGTCGAGTCGCATCAACGGATTTTTCCCTGGCAATCGCTTGAAGCGCGCATTTCGCTTCCTCCCCCCCCCCAATGCGGGGGAGGATTGAGGAGGGGGGGCGGCCCGGATCGGGCTTTCTTGTGGTAGTGGGCAAGTCCGAGTGCGGCACGCGCGTCCTTGTTCACCCCCATCCAAACCTTCCCCCGTCGAGGGGGAAAGCTTCCTGCCCTGCAAGCGATTGCCCTGACGATTTTTCCCCAGGCCCGGAACAGCAATCGGCCGGGGACAAGCCGTGCCAGTCGCGGCGCGAGGCCGTTATTTGTGGTCGGCGACGCAGTCGTAGAGGTAGAGATCGGTCAGCTGCGTGCCGCTCAGGCGCTTTCGGCCCCTGGCGACGGCCCGCTTGCCGTAGTCGGCGCAGTAGGCGTTCGCCAGCCCGTCGGTGTTGCTCCACTGCCCGGCCTTGATGGAGACGGTCCTGTCGCCGCCCGCGATGATCTCGGGCTTGGAAAAGGGCCGCGGTGCGCAGGCCGCCAGGGCGAGAACGGCGGCCGTCAGCGCCCACGCGCCACATCCGCCCCGTCCGATTCCGCTGCTGCGTCCCATGCTTCCTCCCACCGACCGCCGGTTTCGTGTACAAATATTCGACGGCACTGGCAAGGCGCCCAAGGGCAGGAGCTTCACCGGTCTCTTGCCGCCAGGGGAACAGGACGCAGGCGACGACGAAGTGCAGGCCCTCCAACTGGCCTAGCACATCCCCGGTCCTGAGCGCGGCTCCCCCGGCTTGTCGACCTCCGCGGTTCATCCGATCCGCATAAAGAATTCGATCCGAATCGCCGGGTTGGCTACGCCCCGAGCAGCAGGTCCTTGGCCTGGTTGATCTTGGCTGCGAGGTAGTTCGAGCCGCCGTGGTCGGGGTGGACCTTTTGCATCAGGCGGCGGTGTGCCTCGCGGATCTCGACCTCGCCGGCGCCGGGCTCCAGCCCGAGGATGCCGTAGGCCTCCTCGCGGGTCATGGGGCCGCCGCCCGCCGCGGCGCGCTCGCCGCCCGGCGCCGCGCCCGCCGCCTCGCGCCAAGCCTCGCCCTGGGTGCGGTCCAGATAGGCCTCCAGAACGGCAGCCGACTGCGTATCCTCGGCCCGGCACTCGCGCCACAACTCGGCCAGCTCTGGCGGCTCCAACTCCTCCAGGCGACGCCCGGCGAAGCGCCCCTCGAGCACCTCGCCGCTCATCACGCCGCTGTCGTGGTCGAGCGTCATCTTGAGAAACCGGGTCGCGATCTCCGAAGTCTGGCCGGGCTTGGGACCGGCCGCCGCCTTGATCCGCTGGCGCAGCGCCCGCGACTGCAGGAGCACGATGATCAGCATGGGCAGCAGCGCGATCAGCGCCTGGCGCCAAGAGAAGATCAAAAGGAGGACCAAGACCACACCGAGCGTGGTCAGGGTCCAGCGCAGGGCCCTAGCGACCACCTTCGGGTCGGCGCCGACGAACCAGCGACCGATCAGGATGAAGCCGGCCAGCAGCGCCAGGCCGAGGATGAAATACGCGATCAAGACCCGATCACCCCACGCGCCAGGGCCATCGCATGCGCGACAGCCCTTCGTCTTCATGGCCCGTCGAACGCCGGGCGGGTGCATCCGCACCCTTGGCTTCGCTCGCATGAGCTCGCGGGGCCTCAACGGCACAGTATGCAGCGCCTGGCCATGCCGCCCCAGGCGTCTCTAGATCCCCGTGCAAGCGATCTGATCCCGCTCGGTTCGTCATTTGATCTGGTGCGTCAGGCGGCGCACCACGCCGCCGTGCCGCTGCGAATAGTCCGCCAAGGCCTTGCGCCCCCCCGCAGCATAGACCGCGACCGCCGACAGCAGGTCGCGCAGTTGCTGCGGCGCGTTGGCGTCGAAGGGGCAGAAGGCGCCGCCCGAGAGGCGCGCGATCTGCTTGAACGCCTTGGCGGCGATGGCGTCCTGGCCCTCGTGGAACATGAAGCACGGCAAGCCCAAGAGGCCCAGCTCGCCGGCCAGGTGCCCGAGCCTGTCGATGTCCTCCTCCAGGCAGTCGCCGACGAAGACCAGGGCGCCGACCTTCCTGCGCCTGGTCTCCTCGATCGCGTGTTTCAGCACCTTCGCGATCTGGGTGTGGCCGGCCAGGCAGAACACGCCGGTCATGCGCCTGAGCATGGCGTCGGGATCGCTGATCCAGGGGCCGGCGTCGAACTCGCCGAAGCCGCGGTAGTAGGCCAGCTGGATGTCGAGCCCGCCGAGCGCCGCGGTCTCCTGGAACATGCGGGCCTGGATGTGGCTCGCTTGGTCCCAGGTCGGCTCGCGGCTCGCCGTGGCGTCCATGGCGAAGATCAGGCGCCCGCGCTCGCCCGGTGCCCGCACGCTGGGCGTGGCCGCCACCTTCTTGAGAAAGGCGTCGACCTCGGCGCCCGAGGAGGTGCTGGGCAGCTTCTTGTCAGCGGTCATGGGTCACCGTCTCGTACGCCACGCGCATCGTTGGGTTCCGATCATCCTATTATATAGGTGAAAATTCGCCTTGTGCCGCAATGCCACAGGACGTCACGCCGGGCGCAGCCAGACCGCCGTATCGTGAAACACCGCGCCGCCGCGCGGCGCCCCGGGATCGGCGCTGACCAGGGTGTTGATGCCCAGGCCCTCCTCGAAGGCGGCGTTGGGCCAGATGCTCTCCACGACGACCACCTCGGGCAGGACGCCGTCGAAAGGCCGCAGGTGGAGCACCAGCGAGCCGAGCTCGTTGCCCACCCTCACACGCGCACCGGCCCCGAGGCCGAGCCGCCGGCAGGTCTCGGGATGGACCATGATCTCCGGCCGGCCCTCGCGCCGGCGCGAGCCCGGGGTCTCCGTGAAGGAGGTGTTGAGGTAGCCGCGCGCCGGCGCGGCGACCAGCCGGAAGGGATGCGCGGGGTCGGCCGTGTCGATGCTCTCCCAGTGGTCGGCCAGGGCCGGCATGCCGGCGTGATCGCGTCCCACGCCCGCCCAATCCGCGTGGAATCGGAAGCGCCCGCCGGGCTGCGCAAAGCCGTCCAGGAAGTGCGCCTTTTCGAAGGGCTCGGCGCAGTCCAGCCAGCGCGCGCGCCAGACCGCCTCGGCGGGCGGGTGGCCGGAGGCCTGGAAGGTCGCCTCGATGAGCTCCCAGGCGCTCATCTCGAAGCCGGGGTGCTCCGCGCCCAGACGTTTGGCCAGCGCGCAGATCACCTCGTGGTTCGAGCGGCACTCGGGCAGCGGCTCGATCACGGGTTTGGTCGCCTGCAGGAAGGTGTGGCCCGAGGCCGTGTAGTAGTCGTCGTGCTCGAGGAAGGTGGTCGCCGGCAGCACGATGTCGGCCAGGGCCGCGGTCTCGGTCATGAACTGCTCATGCACGCAGGTGAAGAGGTCGGCGCGGGAGAGGCCCTCGAGGCAGCGCTTCGTCTCAGGACAGACCACGGCGGGGTTGGTGTTCTGGACGAAGAGCGCGGTCACCGGCGGGCCCTCGCCCAGGTCACGCTTGTCGCCGGTCAGCACCGGGCCCAGGCGCGACTGGTCGAGCGCGCGCACCGACTTGTCGAGGCGGTCGAGGCCCTCGATCAGGGTCTTGTCCAGGTGATAGATCTCGCCGTTGCCCCAGAGCGCGCCGCCGCCCTCGTTGGCCCAGGCCCCGGTCACCGCCGGCAGGCAGGAGACCGCGTGGAGGTTGGACGCCCCGTTGCGCCCGCGCGCGAAGCCGTAGCCGACGCGAACGAAGCTGCGCTTGGTCCCGCCGTAGAGCCTGGCGAAGTCTTGGATCTCGCCTGCATCGATCCCCGTGATCGCCGCCGCCCATTTCGGCGTCTTGTCCGCGAAATGCGCCTCGGCCGCCGCGTCCCAGTCCGTGTACTGGGCCAGGTAGGCGCGGTCGGCGAAACCCTCCTTCAGGAGCACATGGATGACGGCGGCGGCCAGCGCCCCGTCGGTGCCGGGCTTGACCATGAGGTGCAGGTCGGCCTGCTCGGCCGTGCCAGTGCGGTAGGGATCGACCACGACCAGCTTGGCGTTCTGCGCCTTCCTGGCCTTGGCGATGTGGGTCATGACGTTGACCTGGGTCGAGACCGGGTTGCCGCCCCAGACGACGATCAGGTCCGACTGCGCGATCTCGCGGGCGTCGACGCCGGCCTTGGCTCCGACCCCGGCGAGCCAGCCCGATTCCGGGAGCGTGGTGCAAATCGTCGAATGCTGGCGCGAGTACCCCATGACGTGGCGCAGACGTTGGATACCGTCGCGCTGTACGTGGCCCATGGTGCCGGCGAAGTAGTAGGGCCAGACGGTCTCCGGTCCGTGGCTCTGCTCGGCCTTCAGCAGCGCCTCTGCCACCTCGTCGAGCGCGGCCTCCCAGGAAATGGCCTGGAAGGACGCGCGTCCCCCGCCCTTCTCACCGATCCGTTTGAGGGGGGTCGTCAGACGCTCCGGGTGGTGCACGCGCTCGGCGTAGCGCGCCACCTTGGCGCAGATCACGCCGTCGGTATAGGGATTGTCGCGCGCACCGCGCACCCGGCCGATTCGCATGGCGCCCAGCCGTTCGACCTCCAGCGCGCAGGTGCTGGGACAGTCGTGCGGACAGGCCGAATGCGCGGTCTGGGGCTTGGAGTTGGAATCGAGCGGCATGGCTTCGGGCGGCGTCCCGGTCTTGTCTCGTGGCCGGCCACTCTACCGCCCGGCGCGGAGGCCTTCAATCGAGCGGAATCAGGCACCGAACTCAGCGCGGCACCACGGCACGGAGCGACAGGTTATACCCGACAATCCTCCAGGCTGCGTCGTTCGAGCCACGCCGCCACGTCGAGACCGTGGAAGGTCTCGTCGGGGAAGAAGGTCATGAGGCGGACGATCTCGATGTCCCCCTCGGGCCCGCTCATCGTCACCTCCTGGTTGGAGGTCCATGACCCGTCGGGGTTCCTGTCAAACGCGATGAGTATATTGTTCATCTGCCCGTCTCCTCAGAAGTCGAGATCCGAATTCCACATCTCGATCAAGCAAACACCCCACTATATATTCGAACATAGCAGTCCAAGTAATGAGGTGATTTGCCTAAGAACGTACTTTTCATTAACATTTCCATCGAAGTATCATAGCATATTCTAAAGATAGTGCACATTCATTTGATTTCCAGCTCTTAACCGTACAGCGAAAGCAATCAGGTACTTACCCACCGGCAAACGCCCTCACGCCGTTTCTCCCCTGCTTCCACCGGTCTTCATAGGGCCCGGCGACGGCCGCCCGAATTGATTTCCCAGGCCGGCGTGGGACCTATGTCGCATTCGGGGAGCGGGCCATAGGACGTCCTCATCCGATGCCGCATGCCGGAACGGTTCGGTGCAGCAGCAGGTTCAGTTTGCGCCCGACGGACCCTCTGACTGGGCCCCGACCGCCCGATCGCATAAGTCCGATGAGCCAGATCAAGGCGTGCATGCCCGATGTGTGGTAGCGTTTCCGTCAAATGGTACAACTGCCAGACGAGGGAGGAAAAGATGAAATCGTTTAGCTGTATCGTCATGGCATCGCTCGCGGCCTGTCTCGCGGCGACATCCATGACCTGGGCGGCCCCGCCGTCCGACGACTGCGAGGAGGACGCGGTCGGGCTCAAGCCGGCCGACACCTCGCTCGGAACCTGCATGGACAAAATCGTCGAGGAACAGGGTCTCCTTCTCGAGGAGGCCGCGAAGCTGGTGACCGGGGTGGAGGAAGTGAAATCACTCTATCTGGGCCGCGCGCGAAGCGACACGGACGATGATCTCCAGACAAGAATAGAGGCCCTGGAGAAGGAGCAGGAAAGGGCCGTAACGGCAAGTTTGGACACCGAGGATCTCGACTACGATGACATGATCGAACAGGCCGACAAGGAGAAGGGTCGAAACGATAAGAAGTGCAAAGGAAGATGGGTAGAATTCGAGGAGGTGGAGAGCGACCCCGAGGCATTTCTTCCCCCGGGGCTTAGGCTCAAGTTCCCACCAGGCCAGAGCAATCTCGGAAACGGCAATTGCGATAAGTTCGAGGCGTTGGACAGGGACAGCCGCGACGTGACGGTGCGCGAAAGGAACCTGAACAACGTATGCCTGCGGCTATGCGACGACAAGGAAGAGCAGACCACGACCTTGGGCACCCGCAAACCCAAGAAGGAGAAGCGTAAGGAGCGGATCGTCGGCCGGATGACCGACGGCTTGTCCACCGCCCGCAAGGCGACCGCGAGGCTCAAGGGCGAGAACGAGCGCGTGGCAGCATTGCGGCTCTTGGCGACCGACGCCAAGTTCGTGCTGCCGGATCCGGGGTTCCCGTTGGCGGGCGAGCTCGGCGAGTGCGAGGCCGCCTTCGAATTTCCGACCGATCTGGTGATCATTGCCTCGCTCACCGTCGCCATCGGCGTCGCCAAGACCGTCACCAACGTTCTCGATGGGGTCAGGGACGGCACCGAACGTGCCTGCGATCAGACGGCCGTGGGGTTCAATGGTGCCGCGGCCTGCACGGTCCTCGAAGTGGCCTATCACGTTTCAAATGGCATTACCGATCTTATCGAAGTGGCCCGCGACGGCGTCGAGGTCGGCTTCGACATCGTCGGCTCGCAGCAAACCGACGCAATCCATGACTGCCTCGAGAGCATCAAGACCGATACGGAGACCCTCAAAGCCGATACCGCGTTCTTGAAGGAGCAAGGGGCTGGCACGGGAGACGGTATCGAGGAGCTGAAGGAAAGTCTGGCCCTGCTCAAGGGTCTCGTGGAGCAGAATCGCGACCTCCTGCTGACGCCGCAAGGCCGCAGGGACGAGTTTCCGCTCAAGTAAGGCGATGTGGGGGCGCGCCGGCCGGGCCCTTATGGCCGGCGCCCTCGCCTTGCCTCGCTCGGCGGTGGGCTAGGAATCGAACTCGAGGGTCAGGCGGGTACCGTCCGTCATCCGGCCCGCGCCCTCGCCGTGTTCCCATTCGATTATTCTACAGTCTCCCGCCGCTTTCTGGCCATTGGCGCAATCCACACTCCAATCGAACGTCATGCTCGAGGTCTTCTCGCCACCGTCCATAGGAAACTTCCAGCGGCCCTTGCAAAGTCCATACGGCGACGGCAGTCGGAACTCGAGGTCTCCTTGACCGTCCTCCCCCAAAATGAAGAGCTTGCCGAAGTACAAGCCCTTCGGCCGATCCGGCCCTTCCAGCCAAATCTGGAGCGGCAAGGCAGTTCTCGCCGCGGCCGTGGGCTTGTCCTCGACCATCGGCACGGCCCTGCCCCTGATTCCGAGGCCGTTGATCACCGCCTTGCGCAGCGCGCTGGTGAGCGGCCGACCCGGGTCGGCGCAGTAATACCCGGTCAGCAGATTGCTGCCGGCGCTCGCCCGATCGCCGCCGGACTGGCCCCAATACTGGACGAATGCCACGCATTGGACATCGTCGAATCCGAAACGCCGGGATTCGACGGTCCCCAGCAGGTTGCCGTTCCGCTTCAGTCTGCGGATCTCGATATCCTTGTCCTGGAACGCGCGAATCGCCCTGATGAAGCGTTCCGGGTCCCGCTTCGAGCGAAAGTGGCGGCTGGGCGACAGCTCGACATATCGGACGAGAGCCTTGTTGTGTCGCGCCGCGTCGCCCCGCCAGAACGCGACTTCGACCGTATGGGTAAGATCTTGCGCCACGCTGCGCATATAGCGGACCCGCTGCTCCTCGAGACCGGGGGCGAGGAACACGATCCGGCTCTGTGCCGCCGACTGGGACTGCCATTCCTGACCGTCATCCTGCGCGAAGGCCGCCTGGCCAAGCGCCGCCGCGCCGAGGACGAGCACCGCGCAACCCGTTCCGATTCTGCCAGCCTGCCTCATATGCCTCGCTCCTTGTGTCTTGGGAATCGGGTAGATGTGGCTCTGTTGCCGGGGTGGAGCATGCTCCACCCCGGCGGCGCGGCCCGGCGCCCGTAATGCCCTTGGTTGTTGGACCACCGTGGGTGAGCGAGGGACCGGAGCC
>JAOUCL010000288.1 GCA_029859805.1 Rhodospirillales bacterium
CCGCGTGAGGCGACTTTTCCCGACTCTTAATCAGCGGGTCCAAGGTTCGAGTCCTTGTGCGCCCACCAATCCTTTTGAGAAGTCTTGTACGACCGGCCCGGGCGTCACCCCTCGGTAAAGGGCCCCTCCGCCGGGTCGGTCTCGAAGACCACGGCCGGGGCCGGGCGCTCGTTGACGTGCAGGCGGAACACGTCCGGTCGGGCATAGTGGCCGGCGACATCGAAATCGTACTTGCCGCGGGCGATCTCGCCCAGGTCCAACTCGGCCGTCAGGATGGTCTCGCCCTCGAAGTGAGGCCCGGCCAGGACCTGGCCCAGGGGGCCGACGATGCAGGAGCCGCCGCGCATCAGCACCCTCTGCGGGTCGTCGCCCTGGACCGCCGCGTAGTCCGCCGGGCAGTCGCCGCGTTTGAGATACTGGCAGGCCGAGAGCACGAAGCACCGCCCTTCGAGCGCCACGTGGCGCATGGTGGAGAGCCAAGTGTCGCGGTCGTCGGCCGTCGGCGCGCAGTAGAGCTGGATGCCCTTGGCATACATCGCCATGCGCAGGAGCGGCATGTAGTTCTCCCAGCAGATCACGGCGCCCAATCGGCCCAGCTCGGTGTCCACCACGCTCAGCGTCGAGCCGTCGCCGAAGCCCCAGACCAGGCGCTCCATGGCGGTGGGCATGAGCTTGCGGTGCTTGCCGAGCAGCCGCCCGTCGGGGCCGAAGTAGAGCGCGTTGCAGTAGAGCGTGCCGAGCTCGCGCTCGATCACGCCGACCACCAGGACCATTCGGCCGGCCTTGGCGGCGGCGCCGATGGCCGCGGTCTCGGGTCCGGGCACCTCGATCGAGCTGTCCCAGTAGCGGCGGAAGTCGTCGCGGCCCTCCGGCGCGCGCTGGCCGATGCGGGCGCCGAAATCGAGGCCCTTGGGATAGGCGGAGACGAAGGCCTCTGGAAAGACCGCGAGCCTGGCGCCCCGCCGTGCCGCGTCGGCGGCCAGGTCCTTGAGCTTCTCGACGGTCTTGCCGGCGTCGAAGACGACGGGCGCGGCCTGGATCACCGCGGCGGTAAAGCTCTGCATCGCTGGCCTCCGTTCTTGAACGCCATCTGCTGTTTCCCCGGCAATTAGTGACCAGGAAGGCACGTCTGTCACTCCTTTCCTGGAGCTCATCCCCTCAATCCGATCGCTGAGGCCAAGCGCACCACCGGGTTCAATCGCGGGTGTACAAAAAAAACGTACAAAATGTGTGGAATTCCCTTGATACTTCAATGATCTTCGGCTTTCCTTATACAAGGCGGGGAACCTGATGCCTTTTCGGAAGGTGGGCCGATGGCGGTTCCGGACCTGTTTATCGTTCTCTGCTCGGGCGAGCACGAGAAGCTCCAGATGGCCGCGATGATGGCCTCCGTGGCCGCGGTGTCCGAACGCCCGGTCCATTTCTTCGTCAGCATGAACGCGGTCTTCGCCTTCGACGGGACGGCTCCGGCCGAGGCCCGCTACAAGGGCGGCGCGTTCTCCCAGTTGATCCGGGAAAAGGGCGCGCCGGACGCCATCGACCTGCTGCGCCAGGGCAAGATGCTGGGCGATCTCGAGGTCCACGTCTGCTCCATGGCGCTGGACGTCGCCGGCTGGGACGAGGAGCGGCTGGTCGAAGACCTCTTCGACGGCGCGCTCGGCCTGACCAAGTTCCTGTCCGACGCCGAGGGCGGGCAGCTGATCGTGCTGTAGGCGAGGGGGAGAGGAAGCGGGACATGGGTAAGCGCACGAAGATCGACGCCCGCGGGGCCTTCTGCCCGGGGCCCTTGATGGAGCTCATCGCGGGATTGAAGCTGATCGAGGTCGGCGACGAGATCGAGGTCTGGTCGTCCGATACGGGCTCGGCCAAGGACATCCCCGAATGGGTCGCCAAGGTCGGCCACGAGATGGCCGGCGTCGAGCATTGCGAGGGCTACGACAGCATCGTGGTGCGCAAGGCAAAATAGCCGCGCCTCCAGCCCCGGAAAGAGGGCGGCCGCGGCTTTGGATCACCATCGAACACGGGAGGCGAAATGATATGGCAAAGAACATCGTGATCGTCGGCGGCGGACTCGCCGGCACCATCGTGGCCAACGGCCTGTGCCGCCAGCTCGGCGAGCCGATGCGCAGCGGCGAGGTCGTCATCACCGTGCTGGGCGCGACCAACACCCACCTCTATCAACCCGGCCTGCTCTACCTGCCGTTCGGCCGCTTCCGCGAGACCGACCTGTTCCGGAACCAGCGCAAGGTGCTGGACCGGCGGGTGAACTTCTACGTCGACCCGGTCAAGAACATCGACGTCGAGAACAACAAGGTCGCCACCGAGTCGGGCAAGACCTTCGACTACGACTACGTGGTGATCGCCACGGGCTCGCGCATCCGTCCCGAGACCGTGCCCGGCATGGAGGAAGGCGCCCATTGGTTCTACGACCTGGACGGCGCCCGGAAGCTGCGCGACGCGCTCTGCCACTTCGAGGGCGGCAAGGTCGTGGTCAACGTCAACGTGCCGCACAAGTGCCCGGTGGCGCCGCTCGAGGTCGTCTTCATGCTCTACGACTTCCTCGCCGAGCGCGGGCTGGGGGACAAGAGCGAGATCCTCTACACCTATCCGATCGGCCGGCTGCACAGCCTGGAGCCCGTGGCCGCCTGGGCCAAGCCCGAGTTCGACAAGTACGGCATCAAGTACGAGACCTTCTTCAACACCAAGGAGATCGATCCCGAGGCCAAGACCATCACCTCGGAAGAGGGCTCGACCCTGCCCTACGATCTCCTGATCACGATCCCGCCGCACACCGGCGCGCAGGTGGTCGAGGACTCCGACCTGGGGGCCGGGGGGTGGGTGCCGACCGAGCGCGAAACGCTGCTGCGCGAGGGGTCGACCAACGTCTTCGTGGTCGGCGACACGACCAATATCCCGATCTCGAAAGCGGGTTCGACCGCGCACTTCGAGGCCGACACCATCGTCGACAACCTGGCCTCGCTGGTGATGGAAGGCTGCTGGGCGCGCCAGTACGACGGCAAGGTGTTCTGCTTCGTCGAGACCGGCCTGAACAGCGGCACCTACATCTGGTTCAACTACACCACGCCGCCCAACCCCGGGCCGCCGTCGCAGATGATCCACTGGTTCAAGCTGGCCTACAACCGGCTCTACTGGCTCTCCGCGCGCGGCTTGCTGTAGGGGAGGCGGAACCATGGATGACGCGATCCTTTCCAACGCGCCGGAGAACGAGCTGGCCCGTGTGGCCCAGGCCGCCAGCGACGCAATGACCGACACCATGATCGAGCGCCTGACCATCACCGGGACCAACGCGCTCGAGATCGTCGACCGCCTCAACGACGAGACGACCCGCGACGCGATCCATAACGCCCTCGACCGCCTGACCGAGCTGCATCGCGTCGGCGCGCTGGACACCCTGTTCGATGCGGTCACCGTGATGCACGCGGCCCGCTCGGCCGCGACCGACGGCATGCTCGAGCGGCTCTTCGTGTTCCTCGAGCACATGGTCAACACCGTGGGCACCGAGGACCTGGCGATCCTCGCCGACGAGACCAAGGGGGCGATCGACGATGCGGCGGCCGAGACCGCCGGGCTTTCGCCCAAGGGCGGCCTCCTGGCGACCCTGTCGCTGCTGGGCCAGCCGGACACCCAGCTCAGCCTGCGGTTCCTGCTCTCCGTCGCCAGCAAGCTGCGGGAGCGCTCGGGGACCTGAGCGCGACCGACCGGGACTTGAGACCGTCGCGGATTGCCACGCGGGCGGCCCCGCGCGCGCCGTCGGGCGAGGCCGGCCTTTCGGGGCATGCAAGGCAATCGCTTGAAGCGGTCATTGTTCTTCCTCCCCCCTCGCGGGGGAGGATTGAGGAGGGGGGAAGTCCGATCGGGCCTCTTTGGTCGAAACGACCAGGCTGATCGTGGTGCCGGCGCCGATGTTCACCCCCATCCAAGCCTTCCCCCGTCGAGGGGGAAGCCTTGCTGCATTTCAAGCGATTCCCTTGTTGGGCCATGGTCCGGCCATTGCTTTTCGACCATCGACCCGGCAGGATCGAGCCCGGATCTCGAGTCACGAAAACTGGGATGACGGGAAGGAGAGGCGGGTATGCGCCTATGGCTGGCGGTTCTGCTCGTGCTTGGTTTTGTCGCTCCGGCGACGGCCAATGCCGGCATGCGGGAATTCTACGGGAATTATAAGGGATACGGCTTCGCGGAGGACACCACCGGGCCCTTCATAAACACCGAACGTGATTTCGAGCTGTCGATCGCCCCCTTGGAGCCGGACGGTTTCGAGATCTCGTGGACGACGATCAAGCGAAAAGGCGACAGTCCGAACTCGCTGGAGGCGACCATGTCGCGCAGCACGGCGAGGTTCCGTCCGTCGGGCGAACCCGGCGTCTATCATGCCCCGGACAACGGCGCGCCGCTGGAAGGGGGGACCTTGACCTGGGCGCGGCTGCACGACGACATCTTGACCGTGTACCGTATGGTGGTCGATCAAAGCGGCGTGCCCGAGCTGCATGTCTATCGCCGCATGAACACGGCCAAGGGGCTGGAGCTTTACTTTACCGCGGTGCGTGACGGCAAGATGACTCGGACCGTCAGGGGGCGCTACAGGCGGCAATGAACGCGCGAGGCCCGGGGCGCCGGCTCTGCCGGGGCCGGCAATTGGCGTCCAGGCCGTTCTAAAGAGCCCCCGGGTCGGTCCCGGCGGTGTTCCGGGCCCGCGCCCGCGCCAACTGGCTTTCCCGAAAGGCGATGACGGTCGCGCCGGCGAAGATCAGGGTGCCGCCGAGCCAGACGAAGAGGTCCGGCACCTCGCCGAACAGCAGGTAGCCGAGCGCCGAGACCCAGAGCAGCTTGCAGAAGTCGAAGGGCAGGACCACGGTGGCCTCGGTCTCCTTGAGCGCCTGGGCGACGGCGAGCTGCGCCAGTGTGCCGAGCACCCCGATCAGCAGCAGCCAGAAGAGGGCCTGGGCGTCCGGCGTGCGCCAGACGAACAGCGCGGGCACGAAGGACAGCAGGGTCAGCAGGATGTTCATGTAGCTGGTAATGGTCAGGCTCGACTCGCTGCGGCCGAGCAGCTTGATCACGATCAGCGTCAGGCCCCAGAGCAGCGCCGAGCCGAGGGTCAGCAGCGAGCCCGCATCGAGCGGCACGAGGCCGGGCCTGAGGATCACCAGGGCGCCCGCGAAGCCGCAGGCGATCGCCGCCCAGCGGCGCAGTCGGAAGACCTCGCCCAGCAGGAGCATGGCGAGCAGCGCCGCGAAGATCGGCGCCGTGAAGCCGAGCGCCGTCACCTGCGCGATCGGCGTCAGGCTGAGCGCGGTGAAGAAGGCGAACATGGCCACGACGTTCAAGACGGCCCGGAGCGCGTGCAGCTTGAGCCGCCGCGTGCGGAGCGGCGCGAGGCCGAGGCGCAGGAACCAGGGCAGGAACACGACCAGGCCGAAGAAGTTGCGGAAGAACGCGATCTGGATCGGGTGCAGCTCGGCCGAGACGTGGCGGATCAGCGCGTGCATGAACGAGAAGCCGAGCGTCGAGAGCAGCATCAGCACGATGCCGCGCGTGGCGCCGGGCAGGCGCGCCCAGTAAGCGCTCGGCCGCGATCCCATGGAAGTCGCTCGGGGGTGGTTCAAGCGGGCCGGCATCCTAGCCGGACGCGGGGCCGGGCGCCAGCGGCCAAGAAAAAGCAAACGAGCCCACGCACGGTAAAAGATCGTTTGATTTCAAGGGGTTATGGGGTGCCGGCGGAGCAGGGTGCGCGGCGTAAGCTATTGAAAACAAAGAGATTTCACCACAGCCTCCCTTCGCCCGCCGAAGCGGGCTTCGCGAAGGCGGGAGGCACAGAGACCACGGAGCAACCAAACGCTGAACCACGAAGGTTCGGGCGGACCGTGGCGCCAGTGGCGCCGCGTAAGCCGCGCGAACGAGGCACAAAGACACAAGTCCCCCTTTCTGTCATCACCGGGCCATGACCCGGTGATCCAGGGCGGCGTCTGTGGCATGCACTGTTCTGGATTGCCGGATCGCGTCCGGCAACGACAAGAGAGGCGGTTGGTTCTTTGTGTCTTCGTGCCTTCGTGGTGAACCTGGGTTGTTTCTCTGTGCCTCTGCGTCTCTGTGGTGAACCTTGTTGGTTGCCTGCGGCCGACGCGGTTCCGTTTTGTTCTTGACAATGGCATTATAATAGGGTATATATCCTAACATCGGAAAAGGTACGGGGAGAGGGCCATGGA
>JAOUCL010000006.1 GCA_029859805.1 Rhodospirillales bacterium
CAGGAGCGGGCCGCGACCCTGAAGCGCCGCTTGAGGGCGGAAGGGCTGCCGGTCATGCCTTCGGTGAGCCACATCGTGCCGGTCCTGGTGGGCGATCCGGTGCGCTGCAAGCAGGTGACCGACACGCTGATGAATCGCCACGGCATCTACGTGCAGCCGATCAACTACCCGACCGTGCCGCGCGGTACCGAACGGCTGCGCCTGACGCCGTCGCCGCTGCACAACGACGCCGAGATGGACCGTCTGGTCGCCGCCTTGAGCGATATCTGGTCAGAGTACGACCTGGAACGCGCCGCCTAATCCTCCCGCGCGGCCGTCTTCCGCGCTAGACCTGACCCCGGGCCGGACCCTACCGGCCCGGGGCCGTTTTTTTTGCGCCCGCTGTCAGGCCCCTCGCGTGGTCCGACGAGCCCCGCCGCCACAAAGGGCGGGGCCGCGGTCGCGACCCAAGAAGAGCGAAGCCTATTCGATCTCGGCAGCGGACTTGAAAGAATTTTCGACCAACGGTCGCTCGGCGGCCTGCGGCACATGGCACTGAGTGCAGAACCAGCGGGCGCGCGCCACGCGGTCCAGCGCAACGCCGTTGCGGTCGACATAGTGGGTCTCGCTCACCTTCGGCGCGCCCACGTCGGCATTGTACGGCCAGTCGTGACAGCCCAGGCATTGGTTGGCCTTCGCATCGATGCCGTAGGGGTCGATCTCATGCGGGATAAGGGGTGGCTGCTGCCGGTAGGCCCGGGCGAAGCCACCGTCCTGGGTGCTCTGCTTCTCCACGGCCGGTGCCGGGTTTGTCTCTTCCAGCAGAACCGGCCCCCTGAGCGATTCGACCTTTTCCGACTGGGCCGAGACTTCAGGCGCCACGAACAGGACTGCCAGGGCGAGGCCCGAGACCCCGACCAGTATGGGGACGATCTTCTTCACGGCTCAAACCCTCCATCGTTGCGGTGCCGGTGGGGCACCCTGGATTCACGTTCCGACGCCAGGCGCCGAGGCGGCGTTCCGCCCTTTCCTCTGTTCCGGCTCCGGCAGATCGCTCCAAGTCCGATTGTTGAAGCGCGTCCCGAACCGGAACACCTCCTGCGAGCAGACATCGATGCACCGGCCGCAGTTGCTGCAATCGGACGACAGGATGACCGGGCCGCGGCCATGCCGGGCGCCCTTGAGCGCCGGGGTGAGCACCTGCGGCTCGGGACAGACGGCGAAACAGTCCATGCAATCGTCGCAGGCGGCGCGCCTGTCGGCGCGCACGCGCAGAAGCGATGCGCTCCCGACCAGGCCGTAGAAGGCGCCGACCGGACAGATATGACCGCACCAGCCGCGCCGACTCACGACGAGGTCGAACAAGAACACGGCCGCCACCACGACCCAGGCGAAGCCCATGCCGAAGACCAGCCCGCGGAAGACCATGGAGACCGGATTGACGAACTCCCAGGCGATGGTCCCGGTGGCAAGCGAGACCGCCAAGGTCGCCGCGAGCAGCCACAGCCGGGTGTTCCGCTTGGGTTGCCAACCCTTTTGAAGGTCCAGTCTGGAGCGCAGCCAATGGGCGCCGTCGGTCACCACGTTGACCGGGCAGACCCAGGCGCAGTATACGCGCCCGCCGATCGCCGCATAGACCGCCAGGACGATGAGCGCGCCCAGCAAAGCCGTCCCCGCCGCGACGTGGCCGGCGAAGAGCGACTGCACCAAGACGTAGGGGTCGCTGAGCGGCAGCCAGTCCAGGGTCAGGCTGGAGGCGAGATTGCCCTTGATCAGCCAGACGCCGGCGACCGGGCCGAGCAGGAACAGACCGAGGATGAGCAGCTGCGAGGCGCGCCGCATTAGCAACCATCTGTGGGCGCGCGGCCAGCCGTATCGCTCGACCGCTGCCGCGCCGGGATTGCGCTGGGCGCTCATGGCCGGGCCTCCGGGAGGCGGTCGGGCAGGTCGACGAGGCCGGGCACCAGGGATTCGCCCCGCTTCGCCTTCTCTTCCCAGCCCAGCCGGTAGTGGTGCCCGAGTTCGCCCAGCGCCACCTTGCGCGGCAGCACCTTGATCGCCGCCTCTTCCAGCACGCAGGACCTCTCGCACTTGCCGCAGCCCGTGCAGTGGTCGCTGTGCACCGTCGGAATGAACAGGGCGTGCTTGCCGGTGCGCGGGTTGTGCAGCCGCTCCAGGGTGATCGCCTCGCCGAGCACTGGGCAGACCCGGTAGCAGACGTCGCAGCGCAGGCCCAGGTAATTGAGGCAGGTCTCGTGATCGACCAGCACCGCCACGCCCATGCGCGCGTCGTCGATGTCGGTCAGGCCCGGGTCCAGGGCGCCGGTCGGACAGGCCTTGACGCAGGGAATGTCCTCGCACATCTCGCAGGGCACCTCCCGGGCGACGAAATAGGGCGTGCCCAGCGCCACGGGCTCGCCCAGCTTGGCCAGCCGCAGGGTGTCGTAGGGACAGTCGCGCACGCAGAGCCCGCAGCGCACGCAAGTCCCGAGGAACGCGGCCTCCGGCAACGCGCCCGGCGCCCGCAGGGCGGTGACCGGACGCGACCTCGCCTGCCCGGCATAGAGCGCGAGTAGCAACCCCGCCAACCCCACGCCGCAGGCGGTGCGCGCCGTGCCGGCGAGAAAACTGCGCCGGTTCACGGGCTTCTGGTTCGGCATGCGTTGCACCGAAGGAGTCCCGTTCTCCCTGCGGCCGGGCTTACACGGCCTCGATCCTGACGGCGCACTTCTTGTAGTCGGTCTCCTTGGAGATCGGACAGGTCGAGTCCAGGGTCAGCTTGTTGACCAAGCGGCTTTCGTCGAACCAGGGGATGAAGACCAGGCCGCGCGGCGGCCGATTTCGTCCCCGGGTCTCCACCCGCGTCATGACCTCGCCGCGCCGCGTCTTGAGCTTGACCGCCTGGCCGCGCTTCAGACCACGCGCCTTTGCGTCCTCGGGATGCATGAAGCAGACCGCGTTGGGCACCGCGCGGTGCAGCTCGGCGACGCGCCGGGTCATGGACCCCGAGTGCCAGTGTTCCAGCACCCGCCCGGTGACGAGCCACAGGTCGTACTCGTTGTCCGGTTCCTCGGCCGCCGGCTCGTACGGCAGGGCGAAGATGTTGGCCTTGCCGTCCGGCTTGCCGTAGAAGCGGACCCCCTCGCCCTTCTTGACATAGGGGTCGTAGCCCTCGCGGAAGCGCCACAGGGTCTCCTTGCCGCCGACCACCGGCCAGCGCAGGCCGCGCGCCTTGTGATAGGACTCGAAGGGCGCGAGATCGTGCGCCTTGTTCACGCCGAAACGCCGGTATTCCTCGAACAGGCCCTTCTGGAGATAGAATCCGTTGTCCTTGGATTCGTCGTTGTCGAAGCCGTCCTGCAACTCGCTCACGGGGAACTTGTCCACCTGGCCGTTGCGGAACAGCACGTCGTAGAGCGTCTTGCCGCGATACTCGGGCGCCTTGGCGAGCAGGTCCTCCGGCCAGACCTCCTCGACCTTGAAACGCTTGGAGAACTCGACCAGCTGCCAAAGGTCCGAGCGCGCCTCGCCGGGCGGCTTGATCTGCTGCCGCCAGAATTGGGTCCGCCGCTCCGCGTTGCCGTAGGCGCCTTCCTTTTCGACCCACATGGCGGTCGGCAGGATGAGGTCCGCGGCCAAGGCCGTCACCGTCGGATAGGGGTCGGAGACCACGATGAAGTTCTCCGGGTTGCGATAGCCCGGATAGGTCTCCTCGTTCATGTTCGCGGCGGCCTGCATGTTGTTGTTGCACATCACCCAATAGGCATTGAGCTTGCCGTCCTTGAGCATGCGGTTCTGCAGCACCGCGTGATAGCCGACCTTGCCGGGGATGGTGCCCTCCGGCAGCTTCCAGATCTTCTCGGCGACCGCGCGGTGTTCCTTCTTCTTGACCACCATGTCCGCCGGCAGGCGGTGGGCGAAGGTGCCGACCTCGCGGGCCGTGCCGCAGGCCGAGGGCTGCCCGGTGAGCGAGAAGGGGCCGTTGCCGGGCTCGGAGATCTTCCCGGTCAGCAGATGCACGTTGTAGACCAGGTTGTTGACCCAGGCACCGCGCGAGTGCTGGTTGAAGCCCATGGTCCAGTAGGACACCACCTTGCGCTTCGGGTCGGCGTAGAGCTCCGCCAGGGCCTCGAGCTTCTCGGCCGGCACACCGGAGATCTGGCTCGCCTTCTCGACCGTGTAGTCGGCGACGAAGGCCTTGTAGTCCTCGAAGGACATGGGCTGGAGCCGCCGGCCTTGGACGCGTTCGCGGCCGCTTTCTCCTTCGGGTGCTCCGGGCGCAGGCCGTACCCGATGTCCGTGTTGCCGCGGCGGAAGTTGACGTGCTTGGCGACGAAATCCCGGTTCACCCGGCCGCTTTGGATGATGTGGTTGGCGATGTAGTTGAGGATCGCCAGGTCGCTCTGCGGCCGGAACACGATGCCGAGATCCGCCAGCTCGAAGTTGCGGTTCTCGAAGGTCGAGAGCACTGCGACCTTGACGTGATCGGCGGTCAGCCGCCGGTCGGTCAGGCGCGACCAGAGGATCGGGTGCATCTCGGTCATGTTCGCGCCCCAGAGCACGAAGGCGTCGGCCTGCTCCAGGTCGTCGTAGCAGCCCATCGGCTCGTCGATGCCGAAGGTCCGGATGAAGCCGGCCACCGCCGAGGCCATGCAATGCCGGGCGTTCGGGTCGAGGTTGTTGGTGCGCAGCCCCGCCTTCATCAGCTTGGCGGCGGCATAGCCCTCCCAGACCGTCCACTGGCCCGAGCCGAACATGCCGACCGAGGTCGGACCCTTGGCCTTCAGGCTCTCCTTGAACTTGCCCGCCATGACGTCGAAGGCCTCGTCCCAGGAGACCGGGGTGAACTCGCCGTTCTTGTCGTACTTGCCGTTCTTCTTGCGCAGCAGCGGCCGGGTCAGGCGGTCCTCGCCGTAGACGATCTTGGAGAGGAAGTAGCCCTTGATGCAGTTCAGCCCGCGGTTCACCGGGGCGTCGGGATCGCCCTGTGTCGCGACCATGCGTCCGCCCTTGACGCCGACCAGGACGCCGCAGCCGGTGCCGCAGAAACGGCACGGCGCCTTGTCCCAGCGGATCCCCTCGCCGGCCGCGGCCTGGGCCGGCCCGATCCCCGGCAGCTGCACGCCCGCCGCCGCCGCGGTCGCGGTCAGCGCGGTGGTCTTGATGAAATCGCGCCGTGTCTGCATCGGGGAGCGAGAGAGCTCGGAGTCGGCCTTGGACAAAGAGCCGCGCAGGATCGACGTCTGGCGTGCACGTGAGGTGTCATCGCTCATCGGAGGTCTCCATAGGGAGTCGCGGGAGTGTCTGGAGCGGTGATCCTAAGTCGGGACCTCGCGGTCAGCTATGATCCAGATCAAAATGCAGGCGCGCCGTTTCGCGCGGGAGCGAGATTCGAGTGCGCGAAGCCGGGGGTAGCGGGGGAAGGCAGCGCGTTCGTCTGATCAGAGCGGCGCTTACATTCTTCTGCCGAAATTGGTGCTGCCGTTTCGTTAGTGCGTTGCCTCGACCGGCGCTTGATCCTGCTTCTTCAGCTTCACTCCTGACTGCGGACCAACGCCGGTCGGCGCTGCTACGGGCGAACCTGACCCATTTGAGACATCGAGGAGATTGCCGTGCGCAATGCGTTGCAGGACCTGAGTCCCCTTCAACCGGTGAAAGCGCTACCGTTTTTCACCCGGCCGGAGGTATTATCCGGGAAACCTCGGTCAACGAACTGGTCTTCCGAACCTGGCCGAACCGGCAAGATCAAGTCATCGAACCGCCGGGGGAAACACAGCCGCTCCCGGATTTGCCATGTCGGTGCGATGGCTGTGGATTCGGAGGTTGCCGACGAATACGGCCTTTGGGCTTGTTGCTCAGGAGGAAACCGTCGTGGACAAAATCAAGAACATTCTTGTCGCCGTCGATTTGTACGGAGGTTCCGAGGAAGTGGCCGGAGTCGCGGCCGGTTTTGCCGAGGCATTTTCGGCGAAGCTGTATTTTCTGCACGTGGAGCGGGGCTATCCGGAGATTATGGGCGACCCGGACGTTCCAGACGAGCGTGACGTGGTGGCGAGCGAAGTCAGAGCCTCGCACCGGGAACTGCAGGAATTTCGGGACAAGATGACTCCCCCGGGCGTGGAAGCCGTGGCCCTGCAGATCCAGGGCCGGACGGTCCAAAAGATTATTTCCGAGGCGAGGGCGCTCGATATCGATCTCATGGTCGTCGGTTTTCACCGGGACGGCCTGCATCATCTGCTCGCGGACGACGTGATCAAGCGCGTCCTGAACCACGCACCCTGTCCCGTGGTGGTCGTTCCGCCACCCACGCGTTAGGACACGGTGCGGCACGGAGTCATTCAAGAGGATCAGGCCCGTGCCCGATATTTGCCGCCTCGCTGTCTTGCGCGACGATGGCGGACGGTAAAGGGGGCCGGCCTAGATCTGGTCAAGCCGGAAAAAGGTGGCTTTGGGTGCGAAGTTCTCGCCGATCACCCGATCCAGCCGTTGGGGTCGATGTCATGGACGAAACCCTGTCGCCAATGAGAGGATTTCGGGTTATGGCTGAGGCTGTTGAAGAAGTCAGAGCCGAGCTCTCTCAACGCAAGAAAGGAATCGGCGGCACGACTAGCACAAATCATTGTTGCTCCGCGCGGCCGGCGCGCGAATCAATCTTGCGCCTCGGACCGCTCAAATTGGCTTTTCAACAGCCTCGGCTAACAGCACGCCTCCACGGGCGCATGAGAGCACAACCGCTTAGCACCAATCAGCCGACTTTGCGACGGACTCGCCGTGGCGGTCGAGTCCGCGTCCCCCCTACAAATCGCGTGTGGTGATCCTTGTGTGGAACTCGGGGTCAACCGAACATCCCCGAAAGCACCGCGAGCCTATCACCCTATTGATATATATGGGATTTTTGAGGCCACTGAAAGTCGACTCGAGGGCCCGAACAGCTCACGCCGTGATGGCTTCGTCGTTCGGATCTCCGTCCTCGTCGTCTTCGGGCTCGGGCTCGAAATGGTGGTAGGCGACCGAGGCCGCCAGGACGCCCTCGAGGCGGTGCAGTGCCAAGACCGTGCCGCCCTGCGCGTCTTCTTCCTCGACGGTTACGAGCAGTCGGCCATCGTCCGTGACCTTGTGCACCTCGACACCGGGGAAGCGGTCGAGCGCCGAGCGCACGTCGTCCAGACGCTCGGGATGCACCTGCAGGAGGACGCCCGCGATGTTCATGACGGTTTCTTGCGAATCTCCACCGCGCCGACCGGGCAGACGCCCACGCAGGCGCCGCACCCGTTACAAGCCTCGGAATCGACCTCCGGCAGCGCGTAGCCGCCGAGCGCCGGCCGAAAGCGGATCGCCACCGGTTCGCACCGCTCCTCGCACAGCCGGCAGAGCACGCCCTGGACCGACAGGCAGCTGAACGAGATCTTGGCCGCCGTGGCCCAGGGCGCCTGTCCCCGGTCGACCAGAAGTCCGACCGAGCATGCCTGGATGCACTCCTTGCAGAAGCTGCACTGGCCGCGCTGGAAATCGACCTCGGGCAGACCCCGGGCCCCGGCCACGATGATCCCTTCCGGGCAGGCCTCGGCACAATGGAGACAGCGGTCGCAGCGCGCCGAGAACTCGTCCTCCGGGCTCGCCCAGGGCGGGCGAAGCACCGGCGGCGTGTCGCGCAGGCGGCCACGCAGTAGATCGGATCGGCTGAGTGTGCCCCTCATTCCGGGTCCTTCGAGAATATCACTCATTCGCAACTCTAGCGCCATTCGGACGGGCTTACCTTGATTTAGATCAAAAAAGGCCGACAGCGCGGTGCGAAAACCGATATTGCCCGCTTCAACGGATCGCGCGCCTTTTGACCTGGGTCATTTTGCCACGGACGCTCGGGGTCTATGGTCTCGAGGTAACGTTTTGGGGCTGTGCCCGATCGCTCCGGATCGCCATATACCGGGTGACGGATCGAATCGGACGCCAAGGTGCTCCGGCCCGCGCGTGACCACGGGGGCACGGAGCCGACTGGAGAGATGACTGGCAGAAGGCCCGGCCTTCGCGGGGTCTCTGTGGGAGCACGGCTATGAACCGACTGCCCAAATGGCTGCCCTACCTCCTGATCGCCATGCTGCTGCTGGTGCTGCTGGTGCCCAACCTGCAGGGGCCGGAGCCCGCCGCCCGCTTCGAGGTGCCCTACAGCGAGTTCAAGCAGCTGGTCGCCGCCGGCGAGGTCGATCAGGTGACCCTGAGCGGCAACGAGGCCACCGTGATCTTCAAGCGGCCGGTGCCGGTCGGCCCGGCGGATACCATGAACACGCGGGCCATGACCCGGATCCCCGACATCGGCGACCCGGATCTCCTGCCCGCGCTCGAGGCCAAGGACGTGAAGATCACCAGCCTGCCCGACAGGGCGGACGGCGCCGGCCGCTGGCTGGCCGGTTTCCTGCCCTGGATCATTCTCCTGGCCGTCTACCTCTGGTTCTGGAACCGCATGCAGAGGAACATCTCGGGCCGCTTCGGCGGCCGGGACATCGGCGATTTCCTGGCGGGCTCGGCCAAGCGGGAGGAGAAAGGCGCCCCCAAGGTCACCTTCGACGACGTCGCCGGCCAGGACAACGCCAAGCGCGAGGTGACCGAGTTGGTCGATTTCCTGCGCGATCCCGAGCGCTACCGCCGCATGGGCGCAGAGCCGCCGCGCGGCGTCCTGCTGATGGGCCCACCGGGCACCGGCAAGACGCTGCTGGCCCGGGCGCTGGCCGGCGAGGCGGGGGTGCAGTTCTTCCACATCTCGGCCTCCGAGTTCATCGAGATGTTCGTCGGGGTCGGCGCCTCGCGGGTGCGCAAGATGTTCGAGGAGGCGAAACGGCGCGCGCCCGCCATCATCTTCATCGACGAGCTGGACGCCGTGGGACGGGTGCGCGGCACCGGCCTGGGCGGCGGCAACGACGAGCGCGAGCAGACGCTCAACCAGATTCTGGCCGAGCTGGACGGCTTCAGCGGCCACGAGGCGGTCATCGTCCTGGCCGCGACCAACCGGCCCGACGTGCTGGATCCCGCGCTGCTCAGGCCCGGCCGTTTCGACCGGCACGTGACCCTCGAGTTGCCCGACAAGGCGGCGCGCGAAGCCGTTCTCGAAGTCCACACCCGCGACAAGCCGCTGGCAGACGACGTTGACCTGAAGACGGTCGCGGCCGGCACGCCCGGCTTCTCTGGCGCCGACCTCAAGAACCTGGTGAACGAAGCGGCCATGGCTTCGGCCCGCGAGGGCGCGGCCGAGATCACCATGCGCCACTTCGACGAGATGCGCGACAAGGTGATGATGGGCACGGTGCGCACCCTGGCGATCCAGCCGGAGGAGCGCCACCGCCTGGCCGTCCACGAGGCCGGCCACACGGTCGTCGCGCACCACCTGCCTGAGGCCGACCCGCTCTACAAGGTGACGATCATTCCGCGCGGCCTGGCGCTGGGCGGCACCCACCTGCTGCCCGAGGAGGAGCGCCACACCCTGCCCGAGGGCTATCTGAAGGACCGGCTCAGCGTCATGCTCGGCGGCCGGACTGCCGAGAAGGCGTTTCTCGACGACGTGAGCTCCGGCGCCGACGACGACATCCGCCAAGCCACCCAGCTGGCCCGCGCCATGGTCGCGCGCTGGGGAATGTCAGACGAGATCGGCCCGGTCGACCTGCGCCAGAGCGAGGAGCACCCCTTCCTGGGCCGCGAGATTGCCCAGCCGCGCAACTTCAGCGAGACCACGGCCCACGAGGTCGACGAGGCCGTCCGCCAACTGCTCCAGGAGGCCGAGGCCCGCGCCGCCGAGATCATCAACCGCACCAAGGCGCCGACCCGCAAGCTGATCGCCCAGCTCGAAGAGCACGAGACCCTGGACCGCGCCCAGATCGAAGCCGCCCTCGGCCCCGCCCGGCGCCGCCGCGGAGGGCCCAAGGTCGCGGCCGAGGTGGCGTGAGGGGGCCGCAAACACCGGTCAAGCGTTTGATTGTGGGCAGTGTTATCCGCAATTTCCACAACGGTTTTGGCAGGAAATGGCCCCCTGCCCTTTTCGAAGCCGTAAGACGCAAGCTGCCTCATGGCAGCGACCTGGCGACGCGAAAACCGACGCGCGATTTGCGGTACCGGATCTCGACCTCGGTGCGGTTCGCCGAGCGGAGGCCCCTCGCAGCGTCGACCCAGGAACCGCCGCGAAGGATGCGCAAATCGCAATCCCCTTCAAGCCATGCGCTGCCATCCGAAGGAGCGCCCTGGTAGCTCTTGTTCCAGCAATCCTCGACCCACTCCCATAGGTTACCGGCGGTATCGGAGATCTTGAATCCGTTCGGCACGAAGTTCCCGACAGGGGCCGTCCGCTCGTTATCCCACTTGCTGCCGCAGCCGACACAATTGGCGTTCTTTCTGCCTATTTCGTCTCCCCACCAATAGCGCGTCTCGCTGCCGGCCCGCGCCGCGTACTCCCACTCGGCCTCGGTCAGTAAACGGTAGGGTTGGCGGGTTCTCTCCCTAAGCCAAGCGATGTAGGCTTTTGCGTCGTTCCAGCCCACATGGATCACTGGCCGTTGGCCACGCCCCCAACCCTCGTCATCGGGCCGATAGTCTGCGCAGCCTCCGTCGGCCACACAGGCATCCCATTGCTCGAAAGTGACCTCGTATTTGCCGACCGCAAAGGGCCGGGAGATCCTAACCCGGTGCTGCGGGCCTTCATACAACTGTCGATCCTCTTCGGTACTCGGCGAGCCCATCAAGAAACTGCCCGCCGGCACGACGACCATATCGGGGCACTCGGGACAGTCGCTGAAGCCTTTGCCGGGCGCGAGGGGGCCCTCCGTGTCCTTGGACGCCAGGGCCGTCACTGCGTCCCGTAGCGCACCCAGGAGCGCGTCATCGATGATGGGAAACCCGCGAAGGCCTGCGTCCTGTTTGAAGCCCCTAACCGCCCCCGTGGTCGTGGGTCCTTCAACGCCATCCGGCCGACCGGGCTCATACCCAAGTCTCGCCAGCAACTTCTGCGCCTCCAGAACGCGCAGTCGCTGAGCCTCTTCCTCGGCTGCTTGGCGCGCCTTTTCCTCGGCTTCTTGACGCGCCGCTTCCCGAGCTCCGCGCTGTGCCTCCTCCTCGGCTTTCCGGCGTGTTTCTTCGGCAGTCTTGCTCTCCTCCTCCTCTAAGGCTAAGGCCGCTTCGCGTTGTTCCTTGATTCCTTGCTGCTCCGCAATCTGCAGATTGTATTGATACGCACCCCAAATTCCCGCCGCGGCCAGCAGCACCCCGGTCGCAACCACGATCCGCATGCGGAATCCGCTGCGCATCCAACCCGGTTTCGAAGAGGGCTTATCCCCTCCCACTACATCCGTGGGCTTGCTCGTTTCCTCGGCCTCTTGGTCGTCGTCCTTGGCCGTCGGCTTCGCTTCTGCGGGCGCAGGCTCGCCCAAACGGCTCGACATGGCTTTCACGAGCTCCCGGAACCCGACATGGTCCGGATCGCCTTGCCAGTCGACCAGCCCGGCAGCATGGATCTGGCGAAACGCGAGCGGCGGCTTGACGTCCTGGATCAACACCGGGATCAGCTTGCCCTGAGCCTGCCCTTCGCCGGCCTCCGTCTGGACCCATTGCGAGGCCACGGCGGCCTCCGACCAGACGACGATGACACACCTGCTGGCATTCAGCGCCTCCTCGATCACCTCGCTGAAAGTCTTGCCGGGCGGGATCGTGCGGTCCCACCAGACCGACCACCCATGCGTTTCGAGCGCCGCCACGAGCTTCCGCACCCCGCTCCGGTCGTCGCTGGCGTAGCTGATGAAGATGTCGCTCATGGTGCTTTCCTTTGCCTCCCAACGAACAGGCGCGCGAACAATGCGTAACGCCCCGACCTTCCGTGGCGGGCCGGTCTTCTGCCGGCTTACCCAGTTCGGCTGTGATTTCCGCACAGACAGAAGATCGCAAATCGTGACCCCCGCTCAGGCCTCCGCCGTGTTGCCCTTGGCCTCCGTCTTCGTTTCGGTCTTGTGGGCGCTGACCCACATGGTGTTCTCGCGCGAGATCAGGCTCTCGACCCGGTCGACGAACAGGGCCTCCCTGTCGTCCGTCGTGCGGTAGTCGCTTAGTCCCGCGTCATAGAAATGCTTCTCTTTGCGCAGGGTTTCGCAGGTCGTCCGGTAGTTGATCCAGGTCTCCTGGTACTTGAAGGTGTTGAGCCCGGCTGTGAGAATCGCCACCACGGCCGAAGTCAGCGTCGGCGCATGGCCCAGACCCTCGATCAGCCCGTCCAGATCGAGTTCGATCAGAACCGGCGTGATCGCCGCCAGCACGACCACCGACCATTGCAGCTTGCGATAGATCGTCTGGTTTCGCGCCGCCTTCCTATCGTACCAGTCGATCTGGTTCTCGTAGCGGTCCTTCAGGTAATTCGAGAATGCATCCTGGTCCATGGCCCCCTCCCCGCTTTCGGCCGGCCCCGGGCGCGAAGGCCCCAAGGCGGCTCTATCCTGCGTGGCAGCCTAACGGGAATCGCGGTCCTTGGCGATCATTCGATGGCCGCGAGGCCGAAGGAATCGAGGTATCGGAAGAACGGAGCGTGGGGGCGGCCCGGCCGCCGGCCGTCACTTGAGGACCAGCACCGAGCAGTCGGCCTCGCTCAGCACGGGCTCGAGCCGCGGGGTCAGGGCACCCTGGCGGTCGAGCACGACGATGCCGGCGTAGCGCGCCCGTAGGGCCTCGCCGAGCGCCTCGGGCTCGGGGCCGGCGAGCGGGTCGACCTCGCCGATCGTCTCATGGCGGGCGAGCCATGCCGCGGCCTTCTCTTCCAGGGCCTCTGCCGCCGCCGCGTCGCTTCCGGCCGCCAGCACCACCAGGCGGCAGCCGTAGACCCGCGACAGGGCCCGCCCCACGGCCAGCGCGCGCTCCGAGCCCTCGAAGATCACGACCACGGGCTGCTGGGCGAGCGGCCCCTTCCGCAGCAGCAGGACCGAGCACTGCGCCTGCTCGGTCACGCTGTGGGTCGCCGAGCGCCGCCGGGCCTCGCGCAGGGGACCGCCCGGCCGGCCCAGCGCCAGCAGGTCGAACTCCCCGGCCTCGGACAGCACCTGCTCGGCCAGGGTCCCGCGGGCGACCCGGAAGGACCATTGGACCTGCCAGTGGCTGGCCGCCGCGGCCAGGCTCTCGCGGGACCTGGCCGCCCAGACCCGGAGCGCCCGCTGCATCAGCGCGGCATCGAGCGCCATGTCGCCGAGGGCGTGGCGCGAGATGACCCGGGCGACCGGCAGCCCCGCCGCCTCGAGCAGTTCCGTATCCTCGACGAACAGCCCGACCAGCTCGGCCTCCAGGCCCGCGGCCAGGCGAGCCGCCTCCTCCAGGTCCGCGAGGCCCTGCTCGCCGGCATCCAGCGCGACCAGGATGCGGCGCAGGTCCGCGATGTCGCGCAGGTCCTTCACGTGCCCTCTTCCAGCTTGGGCGCGGCGCCGAAGGCCTTCCGCTTCTCGGCCAGCTCTATCAGCCTGGCCTCGACCAACCGGTTGAAGCTGTCTTCGGGGAAGGCCCCGTCCGCGCCGCGTTCGCCAGCCGGCATGGCGGTCAGCAACTCGAGCCCCTGGTCGATCGTCTCGACCGGATAGACCTGGAATTCGCCAGCCTCGACCGCCGCGACCACCCGGCGGTCGAGCATCAGGTGCTTCACGTTGGCCGCCGGGATCATCACGCCCTGCCGGCCATTCAGGCCGCGCGCCGCACAGAGGTCGAAGAATCCCTCGATCTTCTCGTTGACGCCGCCGATCGCCTGCACCTGGCCGCGCTGGTTGACCGAGCCGGTCACCGCCAGGTCCTGGCGCAGCGGGACCCCGGCGATGGCCGAGAGCAGGGTGTAGAGCTCGGCCGAGGAGGCCGAATCGCCGTCGACCCCGCCGTAGGACTGCTCGAAGACCAGGCTGGCCGAGAGCGACAGCGGCCGCTCGCTGGCGTAGTGGGCGCTCAGATAGCCACTCAGGATCAAGACGCCCTTGGAATGGAGCGGGCCGCCCAGGGCGACCTCGCGCTCGATATCCACGACGTCGCCCTTGCCCAGACGGACCCGGGCCGTGATGCGGCTGGGCCGGCCGAAGGCGAAGCCGCCGAGCTGGAGCACCGACAGGCCGTTGACCTGGCCGGTGACCTCGCCCTCGGTATCGATCACGATGGTGCCGCGCCGGATCTCTTCCTGGACTCGTTCGCGCACCCGGTCGAGGCGGCGGGTCTGGGAGTCCACGGCCTTTTGCACCTCCTCCGCGCCGACCGTCGCCCGGCCGCCCTGACCGGCCCAGTAGTCGGCCTCGCGCAACAGGTCGATCAGCCGCTCGATCTCGGTCGAAAGCCTCTCCGCATCCCCGGCCAGGCGCGCCGCATGGCCGAGCACTCGGGCCACGCCCTCTCGATCGAAGGGCCTGAGTTCCTCCCTGCGCGCCACCGTGGCCACGAGGCGGGCGTACATCAGGTTGTGCTCGTCGCTGCGCTCGAAGCGCTCGTCGAAGTCGGCGGCCACCTTGAACAGCCGCTCGAACTCCGGATCGTACTGCGACAGGAGATAGTAGAGCAGGCGCTCGCCGACCAGAACGACCTTGAGCTCGAGCGGGATCGGCTCGGGCTCCAGGGTCACCGTGCTCAGCAGGCCCAGCATCTGGGCCAGCGGCTCGATCCGGATCTCCTTGGCCATCAAGGCCCGTTTCAGGCCCTCCCAGGCGAGCGGCCGGGTCAGCAGCTTGCGGGTATCGACGATCAGGTAGCCGGCGTTGGCCCGATGCAGGGCGCCCGGGCGGATCATGTGGAAGTCGGTCTGCAGCGTGCCCATCTCCGCCCGGTGCTCGATGCGGCCGATCAGCCGGTCGTAGCTCGGGTCGTCCTCGTATTCGACCGGCGCATGGTCCTTGTCGCGGTTGTCGACGAACAGGTTGGCCCGGTACCTGCGGAACAGCGGCGGGCCGTTCTCGAACTCGGCGGCACTGTGGTCCGCTGCCTTGTCCGGCGCGTTCACGAAGACCTCGACGTGGTCGATCACGTCCTGGCGCACCTCGTCGAGGTAACTCAGCACCTCGGGCAGCGCGGCGTACTGCTCGCTCAGCGTCTGGATCAGGTGGCCGACCGCGAACATCGCCGTCTCGTCGTTGAGCTTGCGCATCGCGTCGCGCGCCTGCTTCACCCAGACCGGCGCCTTCTGCAGCGCGCTCTTGAGCTTCTCCTGCAGCTCCTCGATCGTCTCCTGGACCTGCTTCTGCTCCTCCTCGGGGAACTTCTGGAAGGCTTCCGGCGAAACCACCTTGCCGTCGCGCAGGGGGCCGAAGGCGAAACCGATCGGCGTGCGCAGCAGCGCGATGCCCCGGGCCAGCGCTTCCTGCTCGACCTCTGTGAGGGACTGCTCCCGCTGCTCCTTCAGCTCTTCCTCGATGACCTGCTGGCGCGTGCGGTACTCGTCGCTCTCGAAAGCGCTCTGAAGTCCGGCCTGCACGTCCTGGACGAAACGCGCCATGTCGGCCTGGAACACGGCGCCGCGGCCGGGCGGCAGCCTGAGCGCCCACGGCTTGCGCGGCTCCTGGAAGTTGCTGACGTAGCACCAGTCCGACGGCGCGGGCTCGCGGCCGGCCTGCTCCTCGAGGAAGCGCCGCACCACCGTATGCTTGCCGATGCCCTCCGGACCGAGGGCATAGAGGTTGTAGCCCGATCCGGGCATGCCAATGGCAAAGCGAATGGCCTCGACCGCGCGGGCCTGGCCGATGACTTCGGTCAGGTCGTCGAGGTCGCTGGTTGTTTCGAAGTCGAACCGCCCGGGCTCGCACTGCCAGCAGAGGGCGTCGGGAGTGAGTGGTTTCAGCGGGCTCATCGGTCTTCGCGGTGTTGGGCTGGTCCGGGGGCCCTTGCCCGGGTCTCCGGCCGCCGAGGAAGCGCGTCGTATCACCTTGCATGGTATACGCGTTGTTCTGGCCGGCCTTTGACCTAGGTCAATGAGAAAAATCGCGCCGAGGCGCAGGCTGATCCTGCGGTACGAGACCCGGCGGCCCATTGTTGCATGTGGTCCCGGCACCGCGTTCTCGACGAAACCACGAAACGGGATGGCTGGCTATGACCAGATTACAGGCACGCGAACAGCAGAAGCCAAAGGCTGGTTTGACGCACGAGGCGATCCTCCGGATCGCCGGGGACATCAGCGACGCCAAGGCCGCGGCCGTCGAGGCGACCGGGGCAACGCCGGAGGAGCTCGAGGAGGCCGCCGTCTGGGCAATGGGCGAAAACGATGTGATGGGCAAGCTGAGGCTGCCCTTGTCCGGCAGGGTCGCCGAGCTGTACGACATACTGACGGCCGACGAAGACTATGGAAACGAGCGCGACTAGCCGGTCGGCTGATCCCCTGAAGGTGGGGGGGGACGCCATTCGGGACATCGATCCGGCCTCCAGCCTGCTGCTCACCGACCTCTACGAGCTCAACATGATGCAGGCCTACCTCGAGGCCGGCATGACCGAGCCCGCGGTCTTCGAATTCTTCGTCCGCAAGCTGCCCGAGGCCCGCGGCTTCCTGATGGCGGCCGGCTTGGAGCAGGTCGTCGAATTCCTGGAAAACGCCCGGTTCACCGAGGCGGAGCTGCGATGGCTGGCCGAGAGTGGACGCTTCAGCCGGCCCCTGCTCGACCATCTTGCCGGGTTCCGCTTCTCCGGTGCCGTCGACGCCATGCCCGAAGGGACCGTCTTCTTCCCCGACGAGCCGATTCTGCGCGTAACGGCGCCGCTGCCCGAGGCGCAGCTGGTAGAGAGCCGGCTGATCAACCTGCTGCACTTCCAGACGGTCATCGCCTCCAAGGCTGCACGCATGGTCCTGGCCGCACCGGGCAAAGTACTAGTGGATTTTGGCCTGCGCCGGGCGCACGGCGCCGAGGCCGGGCTGCTCGCGGCACGCGCGGCCTATCTGGCCGGTTTCGCCGGCACCGCGACGACGCCCGCCGAGCCGCTCTTCGGCGTGCCGATCTACGGCACGATGGCCCACTCTTTCGTTCAGGCCTACGACGGGGAGACAGCGGCCTTCGAGGCCTTCGCCCGGTCGCGGCCGGACAACGTCGTGCTCCTGCTCGACACCTACGACACCGAGGCGGCCGCGCGCAAGGTCGTGGCGCTGGCGCCGCGCCTGCGCCGGGAGGGGATAACGATCCGCGGCGTACGGCTGGACAGCGGCGATCTCGCCGCTCACGCCCGCGAGGTCCGGCGGATTCTGGACCAGGGCGGCCTCGCGGAGGTCATGATCTTCGCCAGCGGCGGGCTCGACGAAACGGCGCTGCAACGATTTAGCGCGGCCCGGGTTCCGATCGACGGCTACGGCATCGGCACCAGCCTGACGACCTCGCCGGACGCCGCGGCCCTCGACTGCGCCTACAAACTCCAGGAATACGCCGGCCGGCCGCGCCGCAAGCGCTCGGAAGGCAAGGCGACCTGGCCGGGCCGAAAGCAGGTCTTCCGCCGCCACGGCGACGACGGCGCGATGATCGGGGACGTGTTGACGGTCGACGGCGACACGGGCAAGGGTAGGCGCCTGATCGAGCCGATCATGAGGAACGGACGGGCGACCGGGCCAAGACCAACGCTCGAGCAGGCGCGGGCGAATGCGGCCGCCGAGTTGGCGCGCCTGCCGGAGCATCTGCGTCGGCTGGAGGCCGGGCCGAGCTATCCGGTGGCGGTCTCGGCGGCACTTCGGGCCCTGACCGACGAGGTGGACCGGGAGCAGAAGGCGGCCTGACGACGGTATCCGCCCGGGAACGGGACGAACGAATTAGGAGGAGAGCATGATCAAGACCATCCTGGTCCCGACGGACGGGTCGGGGCACGCCAACAAGGCGGTCACCCTGGCGGCGGACATCGCCGAGAAATACGGCGCCAGGCTGGTGCTGCTCCACGTCATGCCGCGCGGCCCCTTGCCCGAAGCCCTGCGCCATATGGCCGAGATCGAGCACGTGGGGGAGACCGGCACGCCCAACATCGCCGGGGTCACGGCCAGCATTCCCACGGCGAAAATTCCGACGGGCACAGCGCCCGCCGGCGGGGACAACGAACGCGAGATCCTGGAATTCGTCGGCGGGAAGATCTTGAGCGCCGGCGTGGATATCGCCAAGCAGAAGGGCGTCGCGGACTATGAGACCGCGCTGGAAGACGGCAACCCGGTCAAGCGGATTCTGGAGTATCTGGACAAGGAGAAGGCCAATCTCATCGTGATGGGCAGCCGCGGCGTGACCGACCTCAACGGACTGCTCATGGGCAGCGTGTCGCACAAGATCAGCCACCTCGCCAAGTGCACCTGCATCACGGTCAAGTAGTCACGCGACGACACGCTTGGCCGAAGCCATGGCCCCTGGGATCCGGACCCATTGGAACTCTTCGCGGAACTGCTTGTCCTCTTGCTTGCGACGCGGGCCCTCGGCGAAGCGGCCGAACGTCTGGGCCAGCCCGCGTCCGTGGGCGAGCTGAGCGCCGGCATCCTCCTGGCCATCGCCGCCGCCAGGTTCGGCCACGATCTGCCGTTCCTGGAGCGCCTGGCGACCAGCGAAGCGCTGGAATACGCCGCGAACCTGGGAATCTTCTTTCTGGTGCTGCTGGCCGGCGTCGAACTCGACCCCGAGGAGATCCTGGACAAATCACGCGGCGCCTTCGTGGTCGCGCTGGGCGGCATGGCCTTGCCGCTGCTGGGCGGCCTGGCGCTCGCCTGGGTCTTCCTGCCCGAGTCCGAGCTCAAGCAGGGACAGGTCCTGCTGGTCGGCGTGGCGCTGTCTATCTCGGCGATTCCGGCGACCGTCAAGGTGTTCACCGATCTCGGCCTGCTGCACGCGCGGGTCGGCGAGACCGTCATCTCCGCGGCGGTGTTCGACGATATCCTGGGGCTGTTCCTGCTTGCGGTCCTGCTCGCCGTGCTGCAGACCGGCCAGGTGCCCGACCTGGCCACGCTCGGCCTGCTGCTGGCGAAGGTGGCGGGCTTCTTCGTCATCACCGTGGCCCTGGGCACCCACGTCTATCCGCGCGTTCGGCGCGGCCTCAAGCTCATGCAGGCGGCGGCCATGGAGTTCAGCGCGCTGGTCGCGGTCGCGCTGGCCTACGGTTTCCTGGCCGAGCTTCTAAACTTGCACTGGATCTTGGGCGCCTTCATGGCCGGGCTGTATTTCGCGCCATCGCGCGTGGGTCCGGCCGCCTACACCGAAATGAAGGCGATCCTCACCGCCTTGACCAGCGGCATCCTCGGGCCCCTGTTCTTCACCTCGATCGGCCTGCGTGTCAACCTTGGCACCGTCACCGCCGTGCCGCTGTTCCTGTCGCTGCTCATAGCCGTCGCGTTCTTCGGCAAGGTCGTCGGCGCCGGCCTGCCGGCCCTCTGGGCCGGGCTGGGCCGCCGCGAGGCCCTTGCGGTCGGGGTCGGCATGAGCGCGCGGGGTGCGGTCGAGCTGGTCGTCATCAGCATCGCTTACGAAGCAGGCCTCTTCGCGCCATCCGGCGCCGGCGACCCCCTGGTCGCACACCTCTTCTCGTCGCTCATTCTTATGGCCGTGGTCACGACGCTGCTCACGCCGATCATCCTGCGGCGGATCCTGCCCAAGACCGAACGCTGACCCGCCCCGCGCGTCAGCCGTCCGGCCGTGCGAATTCCGCGACCACCGGCGCGTGGTAGGATTCGGGACTGTGGCTCACCGTGGCATAGGCGACCAGCTCGTCGCCCAGGGCCTCGTTGTGCACCTCGACCTGCCGGCAGTAGGCCATGAGGGGCCGCGAAACCAGGATGTGGTCCAGCATCTGCTTGTGGCCGTGGTGCAGGACCGAATACCGCTGGGAGTCCGGCAGCGTGCGCTCGAGCGGCACCAGCGCGCGGTATGCCAGGTGGCCGTTGCCGGTGTCCTCGACGTCGCCGCGGAGGATCCTGAGCGGCATTTCCCGCTCCTCGGCATTGAGATCGCCGCAGACCGCGATCAGGGCGTCCGGCTCCTCGTCGAAGATCCGGTCGACCAGGAGGCGTGCCTCCAGCGCCTGGCCGCTGCGCTTCACGGTCGCGAGGAAGAAGCCCTCGGCCCAGCCCCCGACGCTGCGCCACGTGAACGCGTCCTGCTTCTGGCCGGCGACGAGTGCGGCCAAGGGCGCGCGCAGGTGCAGGTTGACGACGTGCAGGATCCGCCCGCCGGGTAGTTCGACCGTGGCCTTGAGGAGCGGACGGTCCCACTCGACCGGCTGGGCCGCGGCCTCAGGCGGCTCGGCGGTTGCCGGCCGGTAGGCGGGCCGCGACACCAGTTCGTGGCGCAGCTGCTCCCGACCGGAAAGGGGCCAGCGGCTCAGTATGACCAGGTTGTGTACGTTGGCGACGCCGGCCTCGCTGCTGCTGGTCGTCGCGATGCGTTGGAACGTCCCATAGGGCGTGCCCTCGAGCAGACGGTCGAGGGCCAAGAGCCCACGCGGCCCGCCGTCCTTCGGCTGTTGACCGTTGACCTCCTGCAAGCAGAGGATATCAGCCGCAAGGCGCAGCAGCTGCGGGCGCAAGAGCGCGATGCGCTCGTCGAGCGGCGGATCCAGCTCCGGCCGATCGTCCAGATTCTCCAGGTTGAACGTAGCGATGCGAAGCGACATGTCCCGGACAGCTCCTCCCTTGGCCCGGATCGTCCGATCTGCGCGCAGCGGGCCCGATGTTCCAATGCCCCGGCGCCCCCGGCCCCCGATCAATGGGCCATGAGCACCGGGAGGGTCGCCGACCCTAGGATATCGCGGGTCGCGCCGCCGAGCACGAGCTCTCTCAAGCGGCTGTGTCCGTAGGCGCCCATGATCAGCAGGTCCGCGCCAAGCGCCTCGGCCGCCTCGAGGATCTGAACGCCGGCCGCCGCACTCCCCGGCGCAACGTGGCGGACCGCGGCGCGCACGCCGTGGCAGGCCAGGTAGCGGACAAGTCCTTCCGGACCGGCGGCGTCCTCGTCATCGCCGATCGCGACCACCGTGACCTCCTCCGCCTGCATCAGGAACGGCAGCGCGCCGCCGACCGCGGCGGCAGCCTCCGCGGAGCCGTTCCAGGCGACCGCCACCTTTCGGCCGGGCGCCTCCGCCGGGGCGGGCGGGACCACCAAGACCGGCCGGCGGGTGTCGAACAGGGCGACCTCGAAGACCCCGGAGGCGATCCCCGCCGCTTCGGCGTCTGGCCGATCCAACACGATCAGATCGAACAGCCGTCCGCGTCTGGCAACCTCTTCGTTCGCGCGGCCGACCACGTGACGCCAGGCGGCGGCATATCCGACCGCCGGCCCCGAACCCGCCTCGGCAAGTTCCAATCCCTTCGCGCCACAGCGTGCGGCGGCAAGCCGACGCACCTGTTTTCTCCGGGCCTCGGCGGCGGCCCGCCCGCCTTCGACCGCCAGACCCACCGCCGCTCCCGAGATCCCTTCGCTCAGGCCAGCCAGGGCGGTGACGGGATCGGTCTCGACGTGCAGCAGCTCTACGCAGGACTCGAAGCGCCGCCCCAGCTCAAGCGCCGCGTCGAGCGCCACCTCGCTGCCGGGGGCGCCGTCGATCGGGACCAGGATCGATCTTATGGTCACGACCTCCTCCGCTCACATTCGCCTCCGTCCACTCCGAGCCCGGCATTGACACCGCGCCGTCGGAACGGTCTGCGGGCCTGCCTACTGGCTCCACCAGACTTCCGAGGCCTTGAAGGCCTTGGCGGCCTGCTTTGCCTCCGCGCTCCGCTCCACGTGCGGACGGTAGGCCATGTCCTCGATCAGGATATGATGGTTGAGCCACTCCTTCAGGAAGTTGAGCAATGCCTCGTTGACGACCTCGACGGATCCCGTCGTGTCCTCGTCAAACCGGCTGGTGACCTCCTGGATTCGCTTGACGAAGTCGCGGTGCTCGTTTTTCTGCGAGTCGAGGCCCGGATACTTGCAGGCGCTCATGACCTTTTCCTCGCGGGCGAAATGGAATTCGGCATAGCGCCGCAAGGACAGGAGGCACTGCCTGACGACGTCCCGGCGCGCCGCGTCGCCGGCATTGGCGGCAAGATCGTTGATCACCTTGATCAGGACCTTGTGGTCGTCGTCCAGTTCCTCCAGGCCGACGCTCATGGCCTCGGTCCACTGCATCAAGGGCATGGCTGCGCCTCCTCGTCCGATTCGTCCGCGCCGGCCCGTACCCCGCGCTCTCCCCGTCCGGCCAATGCCGACGGCCACGGTCTTGTAACAAACCTAAGCAGCAAACTCGGAATCTTTCTTTGATCCAGGTCAAATCTTCCGCTCGGGCGACTCTGCGCCACGGACTAGACGTGGTCCAGCGCCCTTAAGTCAAACGCGCCCTGGCGCGATCACTGGGCCGGCCCGCCCTGCGTTTCGGCGGTGGCGCGGCGCCGGGCCCGGATCCGGCGGAAGATCGGGGCGCCCACGGATAGGATGGTCAGCAAGAGCAGGGTCACGACGATCGGCCGATCGAGAAAGCGCAGCCAGTTGTGGTCGAAGATGATGAGGGATTGCTTGAGGCTGTTTTCGACCAGCTCGCCCAGGATCAGGCCCATGATGATCGGCGCCGCGGAGAAGCCGTATCGCTTCAGGACGAAGCCCAGGATGCCGGCGATCACCATGATCCAGACGTCGAGGAGACTCTGCTGGAGCGCGTAGGAGCCGATACAGGCGAGCACGAAGACCGAGGGCCAGAGGAACTTCACCGGGATCAGCGTCACCCGGGCGAAGAGCTTGGCCCCGAGCAGGCCGACCCCGAGGAAGATGATGTTGGCCAGGAGCATCGCCGTGAAGATGCCGTAGAGCAGCACAGGCGTCGTGGTGAACAGATGCGGGCCCGGGCGCAGCCCGTGGACCAGCAGCGCGCCCAGTATGACGGCCGTCGTCGCGCTGCCCGGAATGCCGAGCGCCAGCGTCGGCACCATCGCCGCCCCGGTGGCCGCGTTGTTGGCCGTCTCCGGCCCGGCGATGCCCCGAATGTCGCCGTGGCCGAACTTGGACTTGTCCTTGGCCCAGCGCTTGGCCTCGTTGTAGCCGATCATTGCGGCGACGGTCCCGCCTTCCGCCGGCAGCACCCCGATGAAGGCGCCGATCCCGCAGGACCGGGCGATGGTCGGCAGGCAGTGCCGGAAGTCGAGCCAGCTCGGCAGCTTCACCGCCTCTACCGCGGCGCGCACCACGACGCGGTCGAGCCGGCCCGACTGCAACAGGAACTCGGCGCCGGCGAAGAGCCCGATCATCACCGGGATGAAATGGACGCCATCCGACAGCTCCCAGAATCCGAAGGTGAAGCGGTCGACGCCCGTGGTGAAGTCCATGCCGATCGTGGCCAGAAGCACGCCGAAGGCGCCGCCCATCAGATTCTTGACCGGCGCTTCGCCGCTGATCGAGGCCAGCATCGACAGGCCGAACAGGGCCAGCGCGAAATACTCCGGCGGGCCGAAATCATACGCGATGCGCGCCAGCAGGGGAGCGGCCACGATCAGCACGATGACGCTGAAGATCCCGCCGATCGCACTGCTGACCGAGGCGATGCCGAGTGCCTGTCCGGCCCGGCCCTTCTGGGCCAGCGGATAGCCGTCGAAGGCCGTAGCGGCGGCGGGCGGCGCGCCGGGCGCGTTGACCAGGATGGCGGTGATCGAGCCGCCATAGGTGCCCGCGCAATAGAGCGCGCTCAAGAGCGCGATCGCGGGGATCGGCTCCATGGTCAGCGTAAAGGGCAGCAGCAGCGCCGTGGCCATGGTCGAGCTGAGACCCGGCATGGCCCCGACCAGCACGCCGGCGACCGTGCCGGCCAGCACGACGCCGATCAGATAAGGATCGGCGAACAGCGATGCGGCGGTGAGAAAGGCGTCCATGGATCGCGGGCGCTCCGACCTTCGTTGCTACCAGGGCCCGAACAGGCCCGGGTCGAAATGGACGCCCAGAACCTTGGCGAAGAGCCCGTAGATGGCAGCGGGAAACAGGATCGCGTAAGGAACGATCAGGTGCCAGCGCCGTTCTCCCCACAGGACAGGCAGGCCGAAACAGAGCAGCACCATCGCCGGCACGATCCCGAGCGCGTCGAAGGCGATGACGAAGGCGATCATCACCGCCGCCGAAATCGCGATCGTCCACGGCATGGGCTTCAGGGCCTTCTCGGGCAGGCGCCAGGACAGGATCATCTGACCGGCGCTCAGAACCGCGATCACCGAAATAACCAGCCTCGGAAAGCTGGCCGGCTGCACGTTCTGCGCCAGGGCCGCCGGCGCCTGCTTGAAGCTGAAGGTGATCGCGTAGGCAACGGCGCAAGAGACCAGAACGCAGGCCCCGACGACGACGTCGCGCGGAAGACGGCGGGCGGCGGAGCCGTCCCCCACCCGCGACCTGTCGCCTATATCCCCGGACATGGTCCCGTCAAGCCCGCCCCGCTCAGAGCAGGCCCAGCTCCTTCAGCGAGGTCTGGCTTTCGTCGTACATGCGGCGAATGATCTTGTTCCACTCGTCCATGCCGACCACGCTGTTCTTCGGCATGCCGCCGCCCTGGAGATAGTCCTGATAGACCGAGTAGCTCATGGCCTTGAGCAGCCCCTTCTCGAGCACCTTCATGCGGTCGTCGGGCACGCCCTTCAGCACCGCGAACCCGCGCACCGTCGAGGCGATGGAGTCGATCCCCTTCTCCTTGGCCGTCGGCGTATCAGGCAGCGACTCGATGCGTTCCCCGGCCAGCACGGCGACCGGCCGGATCTCGCCCGTGCCGAACTGGGCCTCGCCCTCCTTATAGTTGAGCAGCGCCGCCTCGACGTTGCCGCCGACCAGGTTGGTCACGATTGCACCGCCGCCCTTGAATGGCACGGGGGTGAAAGGAATGCCGCCGGCCGCCTTGGCGAAGCCGTGGATGGCGACATGGTCGGCACCTCCGACGAAGGTCGTTCCCCACTTGAGCCCGCCCTTGCCTTTGTCTTTCGAGGCGGCGATCAGGTCCTCGAGCGTCTTGATCGGGCTGTTGCCGGGCACGCAGACGATCTGCGGGTCGTCGGTGGCCCGCGCGAGGCCGACGAGGTCGTCGATCTTCAGGGGCACCTTGCCCTGCGCGATCTGGAACAGGTGCGACTGGGTGATGGTCATGATGGTATAGCCGTCGCGCGGCTGCGAGTTGACGTACATCAGGGCCTTCGAACCGCTGCCGCCGCGCTTGCTCACGACCGCCATGTCCTGCTTGAAGACGCGCCGCCCGCGCAGCATCATCATCCGGGTCGTGATGTCGGTGCCGCCGCCGGCCCCCGCGTGGGTGACGACGTTGATCGTCTTATCGGGAAACTCCTCGGCCGCCGCCCCGGGCGCCAGCCCGGCCAAGGCCGCGGCGCCGACGGCCACGGCCAGCGTGGCGCTCAGCACGGAACGCCTGGCGGTTTGTCGCGTGAAAAACTGTGTCATGCTCTCCTCCCTGTTTTGTCGTCCACCCTGCGCCTCCTGCGCAAGTTCGGGTGGCCGGATTACGTATCTTCGGCTCGCGCGCCGGACCCTGCGAATCGCTGGTTCAGCCGGCCGCGGCGCGTCTCTTTCGTGTCCCGGCGGGCGCGTCCTGCGCGGCCTCGTCCAGGGTGCCGGTAAAGCGTGCCTTGCCGTTCAGGACGTGGGCGCGCCCGGCCGCCTGCGCCGCCTCGGCGTCGCCGGCCACCACCGCCTCGAGGATGGCCTCGTGTTCCAGCAGGGACGCCTCGATGTTGGGGACCCTGGACAGCCCGCGCCGGCGGAACAGGTGCATCTCCTTGACCACGCCCTCGTAAACGCTCTTGGCCCGCCGGTTGCCGCAGAAATCGAGGATCTGGGCGTGAAACGCGACATTCAGGCGGTAATAGGCATCCTTATCCCCTTGGAGGCAGGCGTCCCGCATCCCTTTCAGGTTTTCCTGCAAGGACCGGCACTGCGCCCGGCTTCGCCGGCGCGCCAGGGTCGCGCAGGCGAGTCCGAACACCGCGCTGCGCAGATCGTAGAGGTCGAGCGCCTCCTCGAACCCGATCTTGCGGACGACGACCCCCTTGTTGGCGATGATGTCGACGAGGCCCGCCTCCTTGAGGCCGCGCATCGCCTCGCGCACGGGGCCCCGGCTGACTCCGAGCCGTTCGGCCGTCGCGCTTTCGCTCAACCGCGCGCCGGCCTTGAGCTCGCCGGTGAGGATCTGGCGTTCGATCTCCCTCTGCACCGCCATGGCCAGCGTCTGGATGTTGCTGGCATGGAACGGCTTGTCCGCTTGCAACGCCATCGTGCCTCGCGCGTCTTGACCCCTGGAGCGTCCGACGGTAGGCAGCGGAGAGAAAACTGTCAACAGTTGGCAGTCAACAATTTGCTCACTACACTGTTTGCCGACGCAAACGGCGCGCCTGCTCGATGCGAAACGGGCCCGACCGACCGTAACGAAGTGAGGAGACCATGACCCATCAACCCGCCAGCCAGGCGCTGTCCAGGTTCACGGTGCTCGATCTGACCCGCGTGCGGGCGGGACCGACGGCGGTCCGCCAGCTGGCGGACTGGGGCGCCGACGTCATCAAGATCGAGATGCCGGCCACCGACCAGGGCGGCCAGCCGGGCGGCCCGCGCGACGGCCCCGACTTTCAGAACCTGCACCGCAACAAGCGGAGCATCACGCTGAACCTGAAGTCGCCGCAGGGCCTCGAAGTCTTCAAGCGGCTGGTCGCAAGAGCCGATGTCGTGGTCGAGAACTACCGCCCCGACGTCAAGGACCGGCTCGGCATCGACTACGAGTCGCTGAAGGCGATCAACCCCCGGCTGGTCTACGCCAGCATCTCCGGCTTCGGCCAGGACGGCCCCTACAGCAAGCGCCCGGGCTTCGATCAGATCGCCCAGGGCATCGGCGGGCTAATGTCGATCACCGGCCTGCCCGGCCAGGGACCGGTCCGCGTCGGCATCCCGATCGCCGACCTCACCGCCGGCCTGTTCTGTGCCCAGGGCATCCTGGCCGCCCTGCTGGAGCGTGAGGTCTCCGGCGAGGGCCAGTGGCTGCAGACCTCGCTGCTGCAGGCGCAGGTCTTCATGCTCGATTTCCAGGCCGCGCGCTGGCTGGTCGATCACGAGGTGCCGCAGCAGGCCGGCAACAACCACCCGACCAGCATCCCGACCGGCGTGTTCGAAACCGCCGACGGGCATATGAACATCGCTGTCGCCGGACAGCCGATCTGGCTGCGCTTCTGCACGGCGATCGGCGACGAGGCCCTGGCCGAGGACCCGGCCTACGCGACGCCGAAGGACCGCTCGAAGAACCGCGACGCGCTCAACGCCGCGATCGCCGCGCACACCAGAGAAAAGACCACGGCCGAGTGGGTCGAGCTGTTCAACGCGGCGGGCGTGCCGGCCGGCGACATCAACACGATCGACAAGGTCTTCGCCGACCCGCAGGTGCGCCATCTGGGCATGGCCCAGCGCGTCGACTCGAGCGAGCGCGGGCCGATCGATCTGGTCGGCCAGCCGATCAGGATGAGCCGCACGCCCAGCACCCTCGCCGCTCCGCCGCCGACCATGGGCCAGCACACCGGTGAGATCCTCGCCGACCTCGGCTACGGCGAGGCCGAGGTCGAGAGCCTGCGCGCGGCCGGCGCAATTTGACACCGCGCCGGGACCGGCGCTCGAGGGAAGGACGCAGAATGACGAGCAGCGACAAGATCCTGAGCCGCGTGGACGGCGCGACCGGCCACGTGGTCTTCAACAATCCGGACCGGCGCAACGCCGTCTCGCTGGAGATGTGGCAGGCCGTGGAAGAGACGATCGACGCCTATGCCGCGGACCCGGCCGTGCGGGTCGTCGTCTTCTCCGGCGCCGGCGGCAAGGCCTTCGTCTCCGGCGCCGACATCTCCAAGTTCGAGAGCGAGCGCGCGACCCGGGAGGCGGTCAAGCACTACAGCGCCACCACGGCCCGGGTCTACGAGAAGATCCAGAGTTTGCCCAAGCCGACTATCGCCAAGATCGACGGCTACTGCGTCGGCGGCGGCGTCGCGCTCGCCGTGTGCTGCGACCTGCGCATCTGCGGCGAAGGCTCGAGGTTCTCCGTCCCGGCGGCCAAGCTCGGCCTCGGCTACGGCTTCGCCGGGGTCAACCGTCTGGTCGCCCTGGTGGGTCCCTCCTTCGCCAAGGAGATCTTCTTCACCGCCCGGCTGTTCACGGCCGAGGAGGCGAAGGTCATGGGCCTGGTGAACCGGGTGGTGCCCGACGGCGAGGTCGCAGCCGTGGCCGAGGAGACCGCGGCCGGCATCACCGCCAACGCCCCGCTCACCGTCGATTCGATCAAGTTCATCGTCGGCGAGACCCTGAAGGACCCGGACGCGCGCGACCTGGACCGCTGCGCGGCGCTGGTCGAGGCCTGCTTCGACAGCCAGGACTACATCGAGGGCCGGCGCGCCTTCATGGAAAAACGCAAGCCCGCGTTCACCGGCGCCTGAGGGGGGAACGGGCCATGCTCTATGCGCTAGGCGACCTCGCGCCGCGGACCGAAGGCGAGGCCTACTGGACCGCCCCCACGGCCGCCGTCATCGGCGACGTGGTCTTGGGCAAGAACGTCAGCGTCTGGTGGGGCGCGGTGCTGCGCGGCGACAACGACCGCATCACGATCGGCGAGAACAGCAACATCCAGGACGGCTCGACCCTGCACGTCGATCCGGGCTTTCCGCTTACCGTCGGCCGCGACGTAACGATCGGCCACATGGTCATGCTGCACGGCTGCACGATCGGCGACGGCAGCCTGGTCGGCATCGGCGCGATCATCCTGAACGGCGTCACGGTCGGCAAAGGCTGCCTGATCGGCGCCAACACCTTCCTGCCCGAGGGCAAGGAGATCCCCGACAATTCCGTGGTGCTTGGCGCGCCGGGCAAGGTAGTGCGCGAGGTGAGCGACAAGGACCGCGCGATGATGGCCCGCCCCGTCCCCGGCTACGTCCAGCGCTGGCCCCAGTACCGCGACAAACTGCGCCCGATCGGGTGAACAGGGGCGCCGCAGGGTGTGGGCCTAGCCAGACATCCCAGACGGCCGGGGTCGCGAGGAACAGGCGCGGCCCGGATCAGAACATCATGAAACCGACGAAGAACTTGAGGACCAGGGCGTTCAGGAAGTGGATGTAGAGAGAGGCCAAGCATAATTGCAGGCTTCTCAATTACGGTAAGTTTGCTACCCTTCTGCGTGAAATGCTGAAATGAGGGTACCGGCATGAGTTTGAGACAAGCCTTGAAATCGCCTCTGATCTTGTTGCTGCCTCTTCTCGTGGTGCAATTGGCCGCTTGCGAACAAGAGCCGGCGAAATCCGACTTCGTGAGGCCCGTCCGCGCGACGAAGGTGCAGGACGTCGAGGGCTTCATGGAACGGAATTTTCCGGGCAAGGCAGCCGCAACGCAGGTGATCAATCTCGCTTATCAGGTGCCGGGCAAGCTGATCAAGCGGCCTGTCGACGTGGGTGCGGAGGTGGAGAAGGGTGACCTGATTGCGGCTCTCGACCCATCGACATATCAGGCGGAGGTCGATCGACAGAAGGCCGAGCTCGTCGCGGCCGAGGCACGCCGCGAGAACGCCGACCTGCAGCTGGGCCGTCAGGAAGAGCTGCTTACCAAGGGTTGGGTCGCCGAGGCGCGGGTGGACGTGGTCAGAGCGCTGTCGCGCCAGGCCAATGCCGATGTCGTCGCGGTGGCCGCCGCCCTGAAGCGGGCGGAATTGGACCTTTCCTATACCACGATCGTTGCCCCCTTCTCGGGGGTCGTCGCGGAAACCTTCGTCGAGAATCATCAGGAGGTCATCGCCAAGCAGCCGATCGTCCGCCTGGTAGACACCTCGCAGATCGAGTTCTGGGTCAGCATCCCGGAAAGCTTGATCTCGCTGGCGCCCTACGCGCGCGACATCACTGTCGAGTTCGACGCATTCAAGGGGACGCTGTTGCCCGCCAGGATAAAGGAGATCAAGAAGGAAGCGTCGGAGATTACCCGGTCTTACGCGGTAAATCTCATCATGGAGCAGCCCGAGTCATTTGTCGTGTTGCCGGGAATGGTCGGCACAGCCACTCACGGCCGTCTCGATCTTCCGGAAGATCAGAAGGTCAAGGGATACGAGATCCCGCTGAGCGCCATCTACAACGACAAGGACGATCAGGAGTTTGTTTGGGTGATCGACCAGTCGTCTTCGACGGTGTCGAAGCGCGCCATCACGACGTTCGAAATCACGACAGGCGGCATTAGGGTCGGCGGCGTAACACCCGGAGAGTTCATTGTTACCGCCGGCGTCGAGTATCTGCGCGAAGGTCAAGAAGTGCGGCTGATGAACTGATCGCCGGCGTCAATCACAGGGTAAGCAATATGGACCTGCCTTCGCTGGCCATCGAAAAGCGGGCCGTCACCTACTTCACCGTTCTGATCTTGTTCGTAGGCGGGATCGGCAGCTTCATGTCGTTGGGGTGGCTCGAGGATCCCGAGTTCACGGTCAAGACCGCCGCCATCGTCACCCCCTATCCGGGTACCAGTGCAGAGGAAGTCGAGCTCGAGGTCACCGACCGTATCGAGCAGGCGATACAGGAGCTGCCGCAGCTCAAGGAGCTGTATTCGATTTCCCGTGCGGGCCTGTCGATCGTCCGCGTCGACATAAAACCGGAATATTCGTCGAAAAGACTGCCGCAGGTCTGGGACGAGATGCGGAGCAAGATCGAGGACGTGAAGCCCCTGCTTCCACCAGGCGCGGGCGAGCCGGATATCGGGGATGACTTCGGGTTCGTATATGGCTTTCTGTTGGCTCTAACGAGCAGCGGTTTCTCCGATGCCGAACTCGAGCGCTACGCCAAACACCTGAAGAAGGAACTCAGCGTCGTGCCCGGCGTTGCCCGCGTGTCCCTTTGGGGCGCACGCCAGCGGGCCGTCTACGTGGATATCTCACAGCAGCAACTGACCGCGCTCGGGCTGACACCCGCGGATTTGCAGCTGACCTTGACCCAGCAGAATATGGTGGTCGATGCCGGCAGCATCGACTCCTTGGGCCAGCGGTTCCGGATCGCGCCCACGGGCACCTTCTCCTCTCCGGAAGAGATCGGCGAGCTTACGTTCGCTGCCAACATCGCATCCGAAGTGACCCGGGTGATCGGATCTGCCGCACAAACAGATGGGTCCGGCCCGCCAGGGCCTTCGCCTTTTCAGTCCTTGGTGACGCTCGAGGACGTCGCAACCGTCGAGTCCGGCTATCTTGAACCGCCATCGACGCTGATGCGGCACAACGGTAAGCCCGCCATCGCGATCGCGCTTTCGAACGTCGGTGGTGTCAACATCGTCGACGTCGGAAAACGGATCGACAAGCGACTCGCGGAATTGATGCGGGATATTCCGGTTGGGGTCGAGGTCGACAGGATCTCCTGGCAATCGGACATCGTCGACGCCTCGATCAAGGACTTCATGATCAGCCTGGCGGAGGCCGTCGCCATCGTCCTCGTGGTCCTCGCGATTCCCATGGGTTGGCGCATGGGAGTGATCATCGGATCGGGGCTGATTTTCACGATCCTCGGCACCTTCATTCTGATGGCCGTATTCGGGATCGACCTCCATCGCATGTCGCTCGGCGCGCTTATCATCGCGCTCGGCATGATGGTGGACAACTCCATCGTGGTCGCGGACGGCTTTGTCGTTCGCCTGAAAAATGGGATGGAGCGCAAACAGGCGGCGATCGAATCGGCGAAGCTGCCCGCTTTCCCCCTGTTCGGGGCAACGATCGTCGCCATCTTGGCGTTCTACCCGATCTTCGCCTCGGTGAACGACGCCGGCGAATACTGCGCCGATCTTTTCGTCGTCGTCGGCATATCGCTGGTCTACAGCTGGGTCGTGTCGATGACCTATACGCCCGTCCAGTGCATGGATCTGATACCCGACCCCAAGGAGGGCGAGGGCGAAGAAACCTATAGCGGGCGATTCTATAACGGGTTCCGGCGTTTTCTCGGATTTTCGATCGCGGGCAAGTATCCGTTCGTCGGAACCCTCATCGGCGTACTCGTCGCCGCCTTGATCGGCTTCACCACCCTGCCGCAACAATTCTTCCCGGACTCGGCCCGTCCCCAGTTTCTTGTCGATTACTGGGCTCCCGAAGGCACGAGTATCCAGCGGGTGTCGGAGGACCTGAAAGCCATTGAAGCGCGACTGCGTGAGGATGACCGTGTCGTGAGCGTGAGCACCTTCATCGGCCAAGGTCCGCCGCGATTTTATCTGCCAGTCGAATCCGAGTTCCCTTATGCGACCTACGCCAACATCATCGTCAACACGCGCAGCGGCGATGACGTCACACCGGTGGTGTCGAAAGTAGAGCCCTGGATGAACACGAACGTGCCCCAGGCCTTGACCCGGGTTCGCCTCTATGGGCTTGGGCCAAGTGATACCTGGAAGTTCGAAGCCCGCTTCACGGGCCCCCAAGAAGCGAACACGGACGTGCTGCGCGAGCTCGGTGAGCAGGGCAAGGCCATTCTGCTCGAGACCCCGCTGGCGAAGGAGGTGCGCACCGATATGCGCAACCGCGTTCGCCGGCTCGAGCCGTCTTACGACGAAGCGCGGGGACGTTGGGCGAACGTGACCCGTACCGATCTCGCGAACGCAACCAAGCGCGCCTATGACGGGCAGCTCGTCGGTCTTTACCGCGAAGGTGACACGCTGATACCGATCAAGGTTCGTTTGACGGAAGACGAGCGGAACAATCTCAGTACCCTGGACGTACTGCAGGTCACGTCTTCCCTTTCAATAAAGAGCGTCCCGCTCTCCGGCGTCGTCGAGGACGTGGCGTTCAAGTGGGAAGATCCCATCATCATCCGCTATCAGCGGCGGCGCGCGAACACGGTACAGGCGTCACCCGACGGCGTGACATTCCCGAGTCTATATGCGGCCGTCGCGGATAAGTTCGAAAGCATCGAGCTGCCGCCTGGGTATGAGTTGTTCTGGGACGGCGAACGAAAGAGCACCCTGGAGGCACAGCTGTCTCTCATTCCAGGCGTGGTTCCGGCCGTAGTTATAATACTCTTCATTATCGTCTATCTCTTCAATGCGTTCCGGCCACCGCTGATCATCATCCTCATAATCCCATTTATCTTCATAGGCATCGCGCCCGCGCTGGTGGCAACGCAAATACCGTTCGGCTTCGTGGCGCTGCTCGGGGCGATGAGCCTCGCGGGGATGATGATAAAGAATGCCATTGTCTTGCTCGACGAGATCAATGCGCAGCTGGCGGCGGGCAAGGACCGATATTCCGCCGTCGTGGAGGCTGCCGTATCGAGGATGCGGCCCGTCGCTCTGGCCGCAGCGACGACCGTGCTTGGGGTAATCCCATTGCTGCAGGACGTTTTTTGGATCGGTATGGCGATCACCATCATGGCCGGGCTAACGGTCGGAACCGTGCTCACCCTCGTGCTGTTGCCGGTACTCTATGCGATCTTTTTTGGCGTTAGGCGCTCGGCGCGTGTAGCCCAGGTGTAGTGAAGCCGGTAGGTCAAGGGCCGGTTCGTGCAGAGACATTACGTCCGCTTCCAAGTGATAACCCGATCTCGGCGGGTTTTTGATATTGCTGGTAAAAAGATACCTCCCGGCCCAGACACCTGATTCAGACGCACCGGCGCGTTTTGCTGGACATGGCAATAGATAGTGCTCCAACCTGAAACCATGCCGTTCTCGTTCCAAACTATGCGTCGATCGCGATCAATCGAGCTTCTGGCATCTTTGGTGCTGCTGATCGTTGTGGCTGCGTTTATTGAAATTCACACCGCTTATGGAGTGATCGTCTCCCTGCTGTTCGCGGTCGTTCTTATTACAGCGGTCCGGGTTGTTACCGCTGAAAATCGGCACCGCACTATTGCTTACGTTCTTGCTGCTGTTTGGTTGGCAATCACCTTGATGAGAGCCGCAACTCAGCAGGAAATTTGGCGAATTCTGGCGGACCTTCTGTTCATTGCGTTCAGCTTCTACTGCGTCAGCGTGATCCTTCGCCGTATCGTGACCGCCGAGGAGGTCGAGTCCGAGGTGATCTTCGGCTCCGTGTCCGCCTACCTGCTGATCGCGATCACCTGGGCTGTGAGTTATGATTTGATTTACGTGCTGAACCCCGGGTCATTCAGTGGGGCCGAGGGCGGTGCGGACTTGACTCTCAACCACTTCATCTATTTCAGCCTGACGACGATCACAACGCTTGGTTATGGAGACATCACGCCTGCGAGCATGCCGGCCGGAATATGGGCCACTTTGGAGGCCGCCACCGGTGTTTTCTATATGGCCATTCTGGTGGCGCGTTTGGTGAGCATGTATCGCGGGTGAAGCTTTTTCAGAGGTGGTCCCCGAATCTCGGACTCTTCGACCCCGGACTCGAAGACGGACATATGAGCCCGGCCATGACACAATGGCGTTGGAACCGTCAGCGTCACTCCACTGGCAAGTGGCCGAGAGCCCGGCGGCGGATCGGGTGACGGACGACGCCGTGTCGGTCGAGTAGGTTCGGGCTCGGAGGGAAATCGCATGCGGTCCATACCGGTCGGCGCCAAGGGCAGCTTCGCGCTGCGTGTCGAAACGAAGCATCTGGCGAACCGGTTCAAGGACGCCATGCTGCCGCCGGTGCTGGCGACGCCGGTCATGATCATGATCATGGAGAACGCCGCGCTCGATGCCATGCGGCCCTATCTCGATCCGGGCGAGAGCGCGGTGGGGATCCAGGTGGAGGTGCGCCACACGGCCGCGACGCCCGCCGGCCAGCGGGTCGTCGGAGAGGCCGAGGTGACGAGGGCCGAGGGCCGGCACGTGACCTTCACGATCAGGGCAAGGGACGAGGCCGGCGAGATCGGCAGCGGGAGCCACGAGAGAATGGTCATCGATCTCGCGACGTTCACCGCACGTCTGGAGGCGGAGCCGGGAACACGCGATCCCGGCGGCGCCTGAGGCCAAGCCGGACCGGATCCGCCCGGGCCGCAAGAATATTGACCTGGATCAATGCGGCAATTTGCCTCCCTTGCTGAGATCACGGTCGAGGTCGCGGCGAGTGGATCCGCCGGCCTCGCGTTGTCCGGGCCAAGTCCACTTGACGCTGTTCTGGGAGAGATGTCGATGAAACCCGTGTTTGAGAAGAGTTTGCCCCGCCGCAGTGCGCTCGGGCTAATCGGGGCCGGCGCGCTCGCCCTGCTGTCGCCGGCGGCCCGCGCGGCCGCGGCGCCAAGCCGCGAGATCACGATCTACAAGAGCCCCTACTGCGGGTGTTGCGGCTCCTGGACCAAGATCCTTCGCAAGCACGGCTTCGAGGCCAAGGTGTTCAAGATGAACGACCTCAGCCGGGTCAAGCAACAGGCCAAGCTGCCGGGGAACCTCGAGTCCTGCCATACCGCCGTGATCGACGGCTACTTCGTCGAGGGGCACGTGCCGGTCGAGGCGATCGAGAAGATGCTGACCGAGCGGCCCAGGATCGCCGGCATCGCCGTCGGCGGCATGCCGAGCGGCTCGCCGGGCATGCCCGGTCCCGACCCCGAGCCCTACGACGTGGTCGCCTACACGGCCGACGGCCGGCAGGACGTGTACATGAGCTACCGCTGACCGCACCCGGCGGCGCGCCGGGCAAGGTAGGGCGCGCGGCGGCCAGAAAAGGACCGCGCGCTCGGGGCCCGGCCCGCCGCCGGCCACCTCTGGCGGGCCTTCCGCTTGAAGCCGGCGAAGCTTTAGAACGGCCGGGACGTGGATTATGATTCCGGGCGGGCGCCACGATCGGGTAGCCTGGAGCCTTCTGCCTGATCACGGGAGTCCCCCACGTGTCGTTGAAAACCGGACTTCGAGCCGAGGTCGCCTGGGACGCCAAGGCGATGCTCGGCGAATCGCCCCTGTGGGACGAGCGGGCGCAGTGCCTCTACTGGGTCGATATCGAAGGCGCGACGCTCTACCGGCAGGAACCCGGACAAGAAGACGAGACCACGGCGCTGCCGCTCGAAACCCCGGTCGGCTCCATCGCCCCGCGGGAAGGCGGCGGCCTCGTGGCGGCGAGCTACGAAGGTTTCGCCTTGCTCGACCCGACCGACGGCCGGCTCGACACGCTCGTGGACCCGGAATCGCACCTTCCCGACAACCGCTTCAACGACGGCAAGTGCGATCCGGCGGGCCGCTTCGTCGCCGGCAGCCGGCACTATCTGGAGGTCGAGCCGACCGGCGCGGTCCATGTCCTCGAGGCCGACGGCACGACCCGGCGGCTGTTCGGCGACTATGCCGTCTGCAACGGCCCGGCCTTCAGCCCCGACGGCCGCACGCTCTATTTTTCCAACAGCGTCGAGCGGACCGTGCTCGCCTTCGACTACGACCCGGCGCACGGCGCGGTCGGGCGCCCGCGGGTCTTCGCCCGCTTCGACGCCGACCAGGGCCTGCCCGACGGCCTGACCGTGGACGCCGAGGGCTTTCTCTGGTGCGCCCACTGGATGGGCTGGCGCGTCACCCGCCTGCGCCCGGACGGCAGGGAGGACGGCGTCATCGAGCTACCGGTGCCCCACGTGACCAGCTGCACCTTCGGCGGCGCGGCGCTCGACGTGCTCTACATCACGACGGCCCGCATGCAGCTCGGCCCGGAGGACCTGGCCCGCGCGCCCCTGGCCGGCGCCCTGTTCAAGGTCGCCCCCGGCGTCACTGGCCTGCCGGCCGCCCGCTTCGCCGGCTGACGCCGCGGATGCGCGGAGCCGAGGTTCGGCGGATCCAACCGGCCGAGCCGCCTTGTGCGAAAGCCCACACGCGCCGCTCACGCGCTTTGGCAGACTATCGGCCGATGGGCCCGGAGCTCTTCTTCAAAGGGAGCGCCCGAAGACGGCCCGTGGACCGTGACGGCGGCAGGCGACAAGGGGAGGATTCGAAAATGGCGCAGAGACCAAAGGTGCGCGAAGGCCAGCAATATGCGGAGTTCAACAAGCTCAGCCGGACTCCGCGGCTGTGGCAAGTCGAACGGATCTTCGACGACCCCGCATCCAATGCGCATGCGCGCCTGATCAACGTGAGGTACCGGCACGACACCAAGACGATCTCCTGTGCGACCTTGGCCGACCGAAGGTGCTACACGCCGGTCGCCGCCGAGGCCGTCGAGCGCGCCGGTTGAACGGCATGTCTAGGAGGTCGCTAAAGAAGTCCGCCGCGGCCCGTTGCCCTCGTCCTTCGACAAGCTCAGGATGAGGTCAACTCCTTGAAAACACTCATCCTCACACTGAGCTTTCTCATCCCGAGCCCCCTCATCCCGAGCTTGTCGAGGGACGAGGGACGCAGTGCGAGGGTGAGCGTTCGCACCATTTCAGCAACCTGCTGGGCCAAGTCGGCCCGGGCAGGCGCTCGGCCCCTGGCCCCTCAGCGCATGACGAAGGGGTTGGGCACCTCGCTGGCGGTGGAGATCCAGACGCTCTTGGTCTGCATGAACTCGCGGATCGCCTCCTGGCCGTTCTCGCGGCCGATGCCGCTCTGCTTGTAGCCGCCGAAGGGCGACATGTAGCTGACCGCCCTATAGGTGTTGATCCAGACCGTGCCGGCTTGAATTCGGTCGGCGAGGGTGAGCGCACGGCGGATGTCCTGGGTCCAGACCCCGGCGGCCAGCCCGAAGACCACGTCGTTGCCGATTTCGATCGCCTCCTCCTCGTCCTTGAAGGGGATCACCGCGAGCACCGGCCCGAACACCTCCTCCTGGGCGATGCGCATCGAGTTCTCGACGCCGGTGAAGACCGTCGGCTCGACGAACCAGCCCTCGCCGCACTCCGGGCGCGTCGCCTTGCCGCCGCCCAGCACCGTTTCCACGCCCTCGCCCTTGGCGATGTCGAGGTAGCTCAGCACCTTCTCGTACTGCGGCAGGTTGGTGACCGGGCCGACCTGAGTCTCCGCCGCCTTGGGATTGCCCATCTTGGCGGTGCTGGCGAAGCTCACCAGCTTGTCGACGAACTCGTCGTGGAGGCTCTCCTGCACCAGCAGACGCGAGCCGGCGATGCAGGTCTGGCCGGTCGCGGCGAAGATGCCGGAGACAGCGCCCTTGACCGCGTCCTCGATCCGGCAGTCGTCGAACACGATGTTGGGCGACTTGCCGCCGAGCTCCAGGCTGACCCGCTTGATGTCCCGGGCCGCCGTCTCGTAGACCCGCGCGCCGGTCGCCGACGAGCCGGTAAACGCGACCTTGCGCACCTTGGGGTGCTCGACCAGCGGCTGGCCCACCTCGGGGCCGAAGCCGGTGATCACGTTGACCACGCCCTTGGGGAATCCCGCCTGCTCGACCAGCTCCATCAGCGCGAGCGTCGAGGCGGAGGTGAACTCCGAGGGCTTGATCACGACGGTGTTGCCTGCCGCCAGCGCCGGCGCCAGCTTGAACGACAACAGCAGCAGCGGCGAGTTCCAGGGCGTGATCAGCGCGACGACGCCGAGCGGCTCGTGCTTGGTGTAGTTGAAGGCCGGCTTGTCGATCGGGATGACGCTGCCCTCGACCTTGTCCGCGAGGCCGCCGAAGTAGTAGTACCACTGCGGCACGTAGCGCAGCTGCGCGGCCATCTCGCTGATCAGCTTGCCGTTGTCGCTGACCTCGAGGTCGGCCAGGCGCTCGGCGTTCTCGGCGATCAGGTCACCCAGCCGGCGCAGCAGCGCGCCGCGCGCCGAGGCATGGAGCCCGGGCCACTCGCCCGCCGTGAAGGCCTCGTGCGCGGCCTCGACGGCGCGCGCCGCGTCCTCGGCGCCGCCGCGCGGGATCAGCGCCCAGGGCTTGGCGGTATAGGGGTCGAAGCTCTCGAAGGTCTCGCCCGAGGCCGCGTCCGACCACTCGCCGCCGACGTACATGCGATAGCGCCGCAGGCCCTCCTGCGCGGAAGCCGCCACTGCCATGCCCCTGCCCTCCTCCTCGTCCCGTCCGAAATTCCCGCCGACAGGCAACGTTAGCACAAAGCCCGCCGGACGACGAGACGGCTGCGATAATTGCCGAAGCCTTGGCGGGTGGTCCTTCGACGTCCCATTCCAGAACATCATGGTCGCTGCCATGGCTTTATATCTGTGCATCCAGCTCGAGGTCTCGAAGGATCGCCAGGTAGCTTTCTCTCCGGCTTTGCTGGCGATGCGTGACCAGCGGCATTTCCAGCCTGACCACGGAGCCGGGGTAGGTCATCTTCACCGAAGTAAGACGTCTGGGAACCTTCATGAGCAGATAGGGCTCATCCCATTCGGCTGTCATCAGAACAGAGAGGATCAGGTCGAGATCATCGATCTTTCCTTTCCAAACTTTCTCGTCGGCAAGTGGCGTCAACAGGGCCCAGGAAAGCCCGGCGACCAGGACGAAACAGACGATTAGTATGATCAAGTATGCCATCAGGCATCACGTCTCTGAGAGGGTTTTGAGTTGCACCTCACTCCCCATTATATGGGCCCCTTCGATCTCCGCCCATGTCCGCTGGGGGCTACGAGCCGTCTTGGAAGGCCAGTGGTAGACTGGGCCGGGGCTTGCGGAACAACAGGCATTCGCCGCCAAGACGTCGCCGTTTTCTTCATGAGCACACAGCCTAGCGCGGCAGGGTCAGGGCGAGGGTCCGGGGCGTGCCGTCGCGCAGCAGCGCGACCTCCAGGGTCTCGCCGGGGCGGTGGAGGTTGAGGGCGGCCAGGGCCGCGCTCACCTTGCGCACCGGGCGCCCGGCCAGGGCCGTGATCACGTCGCCGACCGCGATGCCGGCGCGCTCGGCCGCGCCGCCGGGCAGCAGGCCCGCCACCCGCACGCCGGCCTTGGTCCGGCGCGCGGTCTCACTCAGCTCCTCGAGGGCCATGCCGGGCGCCGCGCGCGCCACGCGCCCCAGGTCGATCAGGTCGTCGGCGACCCGGCGCACCATGGCCAGCGAGACCGCGAAGTTGACGCCGATGTTGGCGTCGGCCTCCTTGGTGAAGATGGCCGAGAGCAGGCCGACCAGCCGGCCCTGCCCGTCCACCAGCGCGCCGCCCGAGGCGCCGGGATTGACCGCCGCGTCGGTCTGGATGAAGTCCTCGACCGGGTTGAAACCGATGCCGCTGCGCCTGAGGCCCGAGACCACGCCGCAGGTGACCGAGAGGTCGAGTCCGAACTGGTTGCCGACGGCGCAAACCGGCGCGCCCAGGGCCGGCTCGGGCCCGAAACGCGGCACCGGCAGGTCGTCGGCGATCTTCAGCACCGCGAGGTCGGTCGCCTGGTCGCGGCCGAGCAGCTCCGCCGGTCTCAAGCGCCCGTCGGCGAGCCGCACCGTGATCGCCTCGGCCTTTGCGACGATGTGCAGCGCGGTGACCAGATAGCCGCCGGCGCGGATCGCCACCGCCGTGCCCTCCGGCTCCTTGCCCGGTGGGGCGCCCGGCTGGCCACCCTGGCCATGGCCGGGCCAGAGCGGCAGCACGCTGACCACCGAGTCGAGCACCCCGGCCTCGAAAGCCTGCGCCGGCGTACCGGCTAACAGCAGCACTAGCAGAACCACGAACGGACCGGCCCCGAGCTGCCCTCGGTTCATGGTATCAGCTCTCGTCCTCGTCCGGCGCCTCGCCCTCGGGCGGCGTCTCCGCGGTCGGGATCCGGTAGGTGCCCTTCAGCCAGCGCCCCAGGTCGACCTCGGCGCAGCGTGTCGAGCAGAAGGGCTGGCGCGCCGCCACCGCGGGCGCGCCGCAGACCGGGCAAAGGGCAGCCGTCTTGCGCTTGCGCGGCAGGGGCACGATGCGGTCGTCGTCGCTCATGGCGGGCAGTCTAGCAGGCTGCTGAAAAAGTGCGAACGCTCACCCTCGCACCTCGACAGGCTCGGGATGAGGGGGCCCGGGATGAGGAGGCTCAGTGTGAGGGTAAGGCGTTTTCAAGGAGGCGGCCGGCGCGTTGATCTTTAGGCGACAACGATAAAAAAGGTGTCAGGAACCTTTTTTATAGCCAATTCCTTGGCATCTAATACATTGACAATTATATATATTCTATCGAAAAAAGGTTCCTGATACCTTTTTTGATCAGATCGCGCCGCTCTTGCGCAGGAGGGCGGCCACCGCCTCGGCCAGCTTGCGGTAGCCGGCGGCGTTGGGGTGGATCGTGTCGCTCTTCAGGGACGGGCTGCCCAGGATCTCGGCCAGGATCTCGCCCGCGTAGGGGACGTCGAGCGCCTCGGCGATCCGTTCGTAGAACCCGGCCCCGTCCGACAGGAACAGGCCCGGCTTCGGGACCCCGATCAGGACCACCTCGACGCCTTGGCCCCTGGCCAGCTCGACCATGGCGCGGATGTTCGCCGCGGTCTTCCGGTCGTCCTTGAGGCGCAGAATGTCGTTGCCGCCGTGGCACAGGATGAGCAGGTCAGGCCGGTATTGCTCGAGCGCGCCGGCCAGGCGCTGCAGGCCCCTGGCCGAGACCTCGCCCGGCACGCCCGCGCGGACCACCTTGCGGCGGATCAGGCCTTCGAGGACGGCGGGATAGCTGGTGTCCGCCGTGGCGCCCGTGCCGAAGGTCAGGCTGTCGCCGAACGCCAGGACCAACGCGTCCTCGGGCAGCGGCGGCAGCTTAGGTGCCGACGGGCCGCAGGCGCCGGGAAGCAGGAGCAGCAGGAGGAGCGCGCAGACCCTGGCCACTCAAGTCTCCAGGACGATCTCGGCGGGCTCGCCCGGGGCCGCGACCTCGTTGACGAGCGCGAGCGGGCGGCCGAGCCGCGCTTCCAGCGCCTGGCGCGCCGCGGCCGCGGGGCCGGTCTCGAGCGCGGCGATCACCGCCGGGGCGGCGCCGAGAGTCACTGCGGCCTCGGGCCGGGCCGCCGCCTCCCGCCGGACCGCGCGCAGCGCCTCGAAGGCCAGGGTCGCCGGGTCCTTGACCCGGCCGCCGCCGCCGATGCCGCAGGGCCCGGTCAAGAGCTCGTGCAGCGCCGGACGGCCGCGCCGCCGGGTCAGCTCGACCAGGCCCGAGGCCGCCATGGCCTCGACCCGCGTCGGCTCGGGGTCGTCCTTCAGGCCGGCGCGCAGCGCCGCCGCGACCTGCCGCCGCGGCCCGCCCTCGGGCAGCGCCAGGAAGTCGATCACGATCAGGCCGGAGAGAGCGCGCAGCCGGAGCTGGCGCGGCACCTCCGCCGCCGCCTCGAGGTTCACGGCGAGCGCCTGCTCCGGCGCCGTGCCGCGGCCGTCGTGGCGGCCGCTGTTGACGTCGATCGCGATGAGGGTGCGCACCGGCTCGACCAGCAGATGGCCGCCGGAAGGCAGCTCGACCCGCGGCTCCAGCAGGGCCTCGATCTCGCCCTCCAGGCCCTCGCGCTCGAACAGCGGCGCCGGATCCAGGTCGAGCCGCACGCCTTCCGCCGGCACATCGCCCGCCCTGCTAGTCGCGCCTTGATCTCCGCGTGGGTGCCTGGATCGTCGACCACGATCTCGTCGGGCAGGGCACGCGCCGCCAGCACCCGTTCCAGGGGGTCGTCGCCTTTCAACAGCAGGGCCGGCGGCCGGGCGCCGCGCGCCCTCTCTTCCAGGTCCGGCGGCGGGTCCTTGATCCGGGCGCTGAGGCGCAGGCCCTTGCCGCCGGCGGCCTCGCGCAGCACCCGCACGACCACCGCGTCGCCCTCGGACAGCCGCCGTCCGGGCCCCTCGCTGAGCGGCAGCAGCCCGGGCCGCGCCAGGCCGAGCTCGACGAAGGCCGCGTCCAGCGCCTTGTCCACCTTGGCGACCCGCCCGTGGTAGAGGTCGCCCAGGTGCGAGGGCCGGTCCGCGCGCCGCACCACCAGGTCGGCCAGCCGGCCGTCCTCGAGCCAGGCGGCGCGGGTCTCGCCGGGCAGGGCGGAGATGACCAGCCGCCGGGTCACGGCATGTAGCCGAGGCCGGACAGCAGCGCCGCAGTCTCGGCCAGCGGCAGGCCGACCACGTTGGAATACGAGCCGTTGATCGCCGGGACGAAGGCCGCGGCCCGGCCTTGGATCGCATAGCCGCCGGCCTTGCCCTGCCACTCGCCGCTTTCCAGGTAGCGCTCGATCTCGGGCCCGGTCAGGCGCTTCAGCCGGACCGCCGTGGTGACCAGGCGCGCGGCCGTGCGGCCCTCCGGCGCGACCAGCACGACGGCACCCAGCACCCTGTGGCGCCGGCCCGAGAGCCGTTCCAGGCAGCGCCGCGCCGTGGCCTCGTCCTCGGCCTTGGGCAGGATCCTGCGGCCGAGCGCAACCACGGTGTCGGCCGCCAGGACGAAGGCGCCGGACTGGCGCGCCGCCACCGCAGAGGCCTTGGCCTGGGCCAGACGTTGGACGTGGGCGCGCGGCAGCTCGCCCTTGAGCGGGGTCTCGTCGATTTCGGCCGGATCCACGGCGTCGGGTTCGATACCGATCTGGCGCAGCAGCGCGAGCCGCCGCGGCGAGGCGGAGGCCAGCACGAGGGGCGGCAGCGCCCCCCGGGCGTGCTCATGGGCGCGCTCGCCCGCGCCGGGCGATTGCGACGGCGCGCTCGTCTCGGCGCCCATCGCCGGCCGTCCGGTTACTTGAAGCGGAAGGTGATGCGACCCTTGGAGAGATCGTAGGGCGTCATTTCGACGTTCACGCGGTCGCCGGCGAGAACGCGGATGCGGTTCTTGCGCATCTTGCCCGACGTGTGAGCCAAGACCTCGTGATCGTTGTCGAGCTTCACGCGGAACATCGCGTTCGGCAGCAGCTCGACCACGGTGCCTTGAAACTCGAGCAGGTCTTCTTTTACCATCCTCTCCCCTTGGTCGCGGGTCAAAAAAAACCGCCCGCCTGCAGGGCGTTTCAGCGGGTCCGACGGCCAAGCGTCCACCGGGCGCGGCGGATAATACATAATACCCCCACGCGAAACAAACCTTTCGCCGAAGGGGTGGTGGCCCGGTTTGGATTTGGCGGTGCCCAAAGCGCCAAGCGGAGACGCCTGTCGGCTCAATGTCCGAAATCGGTCATCGTTCCGGTGCGGTGATTGAGGCCGAGATTAGCCACTCGAGATTAGCCACAATCGGTCATCGACGTCCTGGCCGGCAACCGCTAGTTGGTTCATCGGATGCCGGTGGCGAAGCAGATTGAGCGGTACCTGTTTTACCATCCTCTGGGCGCCTTGATTGTATGTTCGACCGACTTGTCGACAAGGCGTAATGACTTGGTGTTATCCTGGACCTTCGTTACCCAGGTTTGTCAACGATATGGATCGGAGGAGGCCGCATCGTGCGTTTCATCCTACGGATCGTTGCCACCGTCATGATGGCTCTGCCATTACCCGCGACAGCCGGCACCGTGATGTCAACGGTGCCGGAAAAACCCGAACCTGACGCCCAGTATGTGCTGCACATGCACGGCCGCGGCGTGGACAGTGGGCGCAGCACGGCCATTGCCGGCTACCGAAGAGTTGTGAAGGCATTGTCGGAAAAAGGCTTCGCGGTGATAAGCGAGGAACGCCGGGAAGGCATGATCGGCAAGTTTCCCGAGGACCACGAGAAATACGCCGGGAAAATAGCAGATCAGGTGGCGTCCCTGTTGGCCGCTGGCGTGCCAGCCGCGAATATCGCCGTTACGGGATACTCGCGCGGTGGCCTGATGGTTCAGATTGCATCCGGGCTGATCGCCAATCCCGACGTCAAGTTCGTTATCATAGCCGGCTGCTTCGCCGAGAATGGCGCCTACAAGAGACGGATCTCGTACATAGACTCGAACTATGCACCGAAGTTGAAAGGACGGTTCCTTTCGTTGCGCGATGAAGACGATCCGGACTTCGGTTCTTGCGCGCGGTACTTCGAGAAGGCTTCCGCGCAGCCGAAGTACAACGAGATCGTCCTCTCCACGGGACTGGGGCATGCCGCGTTCAAGGAGCCGCGCGATGCCTGGCTGAAGCCGCTTGTTGATTGGCTTGTTGCGGGCCCGGCTGTGGCCCAGTATCGCGGACCGATTATCGACGCCCACAGCCAAGCCGACCAAGAAATCGAACTTGAAGAAATCCTCGCCCTGATGGATGAGGCCGAGGTGTCGCGCACCATTCTGTCGTCATGGGGCGGACGGCGTCCCAGGGATCTGACCGCCTTCGCCAAGCGCCATCCGCACCGGATCACGCCGGCTCTCCGCACCAAGGGGGGCATATACAGGTCGAAAAAGCTCGAAAAGTACAAGCAGTTCCTCGATAAACAGGCGACTTCGCCGTGGTTCGGCGCGATGGGAGAGGTCCTCCTCTACCACGCGAAAAAGGAGGTACGCGGCGGCAAGGGATCATACTCCTTGCAAGTGGTTCCCCCCGACGACCCGAGGGTCAGGGCTGCCCTTGCCTTGGCGCTCAAAAGGCAATGGCCATTCGTCGCCCATATCGAGTTTGCCGAAGCAGGCGCAGACCAGGGCGTGTTCATGGCGAAGCTGGAGGACATGCTCCGTGCCAACATTGCGCATCCGTTCGCCCTCATCCACATGGGACAACTGGAGGCCAAAGAAGCGGGGCGGCTGATCGACGACCATCCGAACATCTATTTCATCACCTCGCACGCGACCCCCGACTTCGCCCGTTCGGGCTATGCGTTCACGAACATGTTCGTCGGCCATCACGTCGCCTCGCACTGGAAAGCGTTGATGGTCCTCCACAAGGACCGCTTCGTCCTCGGCTTCGACAACGTCTTCGCGCGGAACTGGCGAAACAGCTATGTCCAGCAGGTCCAGTTATGGCGGCGCGCGCTCAGTGAACTGCCTCCAGACGTCGCCCATGCGGTGGCACACCAGAATGCCGAGCGGTTGTGGCGGCTACCGCCAACGAGGTAGGGAAAATTGAGTGCGGATAATGCTGGCATTCGGAACATCCACCTCTGTAGAGCGTGGACACCCAATGTCCCTTTTGGATCAATCGAGGCTAGTCCGACACCTGCCGGCCCAGGCAAAACGCCAATTCCGGGGACCCAATTCCGGGGACAGTGTATCGATCTCTTTCTGCCGGAAATTTCCGATGAAGAGATAAGTAAACTGTCACCGGAATTGCTCCAGGTCCTCGAAGGTCTTGGGGCGGTGCTTGGAGAGGTCGATGCCGATCTCGTCCATGACCTCGACCACGAAGGGATCGATCTCGAGCGGCCGGAAATTTCCGATGAAAAGATAAGTAAACTGTCACCGGAATTGCGAGCGAGCCGCGCCCGGGCCGGCGGCGTGGCCGGGCGACCGGTCAATAGTACAACAATACAAGCACGGCCCCGTTAGGGCGCGGTCCGCACCCAGCAACAACGCAATAACGCATGCCTGACCCTGGTTCCATGACCCTGGTTCTCAACGCACTCGTGCGTTCAGGCCAAAGCTGGAACCCAAATCACGCTTGACGGCAACACAGTCGCTGACCCTGGTTCGGATTCTTCACGGAGAACTAGGTATACTGTCCCCGGAATTGAATTCGAATTGAATTCTATTACTTTTTCTTGCTCATTTCTTCTCGGATTATTTCTTGTACTTCTTCCGGCACTTCCATGATGACTGGGTTCACCACATCAATTATCTTGGCATCCCGTTTGCGGATCCATATCTCGATAGGCCCATGCCCTTCAATTTTCCTATCCCGATTATAGCTCCCCTCAATCCGCCATCTGTCGGTCTCATCAAATGCCTCAAAGGGTCTTTGCAACTTGACCTCGTTATCGCCATAGACATTTGCAACCACCAATTCGGCAATATCGATGGCGATTTTCGGGTTATTGACGATACCGCCCTGCATTTCCTGAAAAATGAGGAAATAGCCATCCTGATCGTCAGCCACGGCATGACCTCTAAGCGGTTGCAGGCAAGCCAATCCCACACACAGAGTAAAAACAATTCCCCAGTTCGACAAGGATCTCATGGGATAAGAACATCCCCTGGTTCAGCTCGCGGACCAAAGGGAACA
>JAOUCL010000063.1 GCA_029859805.1 Rhodospirillales bacterium
AGGCCACGGGGATCGATATCGCCGGCAAGATCATCGAGTTCCTGGAGAAGAATGCCAAGCCGAACAGAACAAAGACGCGCGGCCGTGGCTGACCCGCAGGCAAATCCGATCACCATCGGCGGTGTCGTGGTCCACCCGGGCGAGCGGCGCACGATCGACCTCCGCATCACCGACCTTTCCACGCACACGCCGATGGCGATGCCCATACAGGTAATCTGCGGGCGCAGGAGCGGCCCGACGCTGTTCGTCAGCGCCGCGGTGCACGGTGACGAGATCAATGGTGTCGAGATCATCCGGCGCCTCTTGAAGCTGAGCGCCCTCAAGCGTCTTCGCGGCATACTCATTGCGGTGCCGATCGTGAACGTTTTCGGCTTCGTATCGCTGTCGCGCTACCTGCCGGACAGACGCGACCTCAACCGCTCGTTTCCCGGATCGCCCCGGGGATCAATGGCGTCCCGTCTGGCCGACCTGTTCCTGAACGAAGTCGCCAAGAGGTGCAGCCACGGCATCGACCTCCATACCGGCGCGGTGCACCGGTCGAACTATCCGCAGATTCGGGCCAATCTCGACGATCCCGAGGCGTCCCGCATGGCCAGCAGCTTCGGAGTTCCGGTCGCGATCAACGCCAGCCTGCGCGACGGCAGCCTGCGCCAGGCGGCTGCGGCGCACGGGGTTTCGGTCATCGTGTACGAAGCGGGTGAGGCTCTCCGCTTCGACGAGTTCTCGATCCGTGCCGGCGTCAAGGGCGTGGCCCGCGTTATGCGCGCGCTCGGCATGCTGCCGGCGAAGAAAAGCCGCGGCAGCCCCATGGAGCCTCTCTTGGCCCGCTCGAGCACCTGGGTGCGCGCGCCGGCAAGCGGTATCCTGCGCGCCAGCGGCGCGCTTGGGCTGCAGGTGCGGGCGGGCGCAAGCCTGGGCGCGATCTCCGATCCCTTCGGCGAGAACGAGGTGGATATTTCCTCGCCGACCGACGGCATCGTCATCGGGCGGACCAACCTGCCCGTGGTTCACGAGGGCGACGCCCTGTTCCACATCGTTCGCGTGGAGGGTACGCAAGTCGCCGCCGAGACTCTCGACGCGTTTCTGCCCGAGGAAGAGTATGCCGAGGGCCTGACCGCCGAACTCGCGGATGAACCTCTTCTGACGTGAGCCGTGTCCGGTCGGACGGCCGACAGGACACCGCGACGTTCTTGGAAGGATGGAGTTGACCCATGAGACACCTCAAGATGGTGCTTAGCCTCGCGGGGCTCGCCTTGTTCTTGATCTTCGTCATACAGAATACCGAAGCCGTGGACGTCGAGTTCCTGTTCTGGTCGTTTCAAACGCGACGGGCGCTCCTGCTGTTCATCGTTCTCGCCATAGGAGTCGGAATCGGCTGGATAATGCACAGTTGGCCGAAGCGGGAGCGCCCGGACAGCGACCACGCCAGGGAGACGAAGGAAGATGCTTGACACCCTGGTAGGAAGGGTCGGGCGCATCTCGAGGACAAACGCATGACTGCTCTTGACCGAGGCAGTTAGAACTGCCTCTCGAGCAATTCGGAGTACGACGCAATGGCCACGCAGGGGTCCAAGAAGGTGATCTACGCCGCCCTGGCCGGAAACAGCCTGATCGCGGTGACCAAGTTCGGCGCCGCGGCGATCACCGGCAGCTCGGCCATGCTGAGCGAAGCAGTCCACTCCGTGGTCGATACGGGCAACCAGGTGCTGCTGCTCTACGGCCTCAAGCGGGCCGACCGGCCGGCCGACCAGACCCATCCCTTCGGCTACGGCATGGAGCTCTATTTCTGGACCTTCGTCGTGGCGATCCTGATCTTCGCCGTGGGCGCCGGGATCTCGATCTACGAAGGGATCGCCAAGCTGCTCGAACCCCACCCGGTGCGCAGTCCCTATGTGAATTACGCTGTGCTGGCGATCGCCATGGTGTTCGAGGCGGCCGCCTGGTGGGTCGCCTACAGGGAGTTCCGTCGCTCGAAAGGCGGCCTGGGCTTTCTCGCGGCCGTCCATCACAGCAAGGATCCCACGGTGTTCACGGTGCTGTTCGAGGACAGCGCCGCCATGCTGGGGCTGATCGCGGCCTTCGTCGGAATCCTGCTCAGCGATCAGCTCGGCATGCCGGCGCTGGACGGCGCCGCCTCCATCGTGATCGGCCTGATCCTGGGCGGCACGGCCGTGCTGCTCGCCTACGAGAGCAAGGGCCTGCTGATTGGCGAGGGCGCGCGGCCCGCGGTGATCGACGGCATCCAGCGGATCGTTTCGGAGAAGACGGGCATCGAACGGGTCAACGAGCTGCTGACCATGCATCTCGGGCCCCGGGACGTTCTGCTGACGCTGAGCCTGGACTTCGACGACCGATTGTCGGCCGGTCAGGTCGAGCACGCCATCAGCGAAATGGAATCCGCGATCAAGGCCGTCTTTCCGGAAGTGACCCGCGTGTTCATCGAGGCGCAGAGCTGGCGCGCGCACGAGCGCAGCGCGGCAACGGCCCAAGGGGCCGAAGAACCAGAGGCAATGGAAAGCGAGTCCGGGGAGTAACCTCATGAGCGAACAAGATGGTCTGATTTGTGCCGTCATCCTAGACGGCAAGGGGGGCGGCCGCGAGATCGGCTGGCCGGAAATCGAAAGCTGGAGCGCCGACCAGGGCATCCTTTGGGTACACCTCGACCGGACCGGCACCGCGGCACAGGAGTGGCTTGAGCAACGAAGCGGGATCGACCCGGTGATTTGTCAGACGCTGCTGCAGGAAGAGGTGCGGCCGCGCGTCCTGACGGTCGGAGAGGCCATGCTGGTCATCCTCCGCGGGGTCAACCTCAACCCGGGCGCCGATCCGGAAGACATGGTGGGCGTCCGCGTCTGGCTGGAGCGCGACCGCATCGTCACACTGCGGTATCGGCGCCTCATGGCGGTGAACGACCTGCGCGAGGCGCTGGCGGCCAAGGTCGGGCCGAAGGGGCCGGGCGAGTTTCTCTATCGGCTGGCCGATGGTCTCATCGACCGGTTGGGACCCGTCGTTGGCGAACTCGATGACCGGGTCGACGCACTCGAGGACGAGGTGCTGACGGCCCAGAGCGGCGAGCTCCGCGCCAAGCTCGGCGAGATTCGCCGCGAGGCGATCGCCTTGCGCCGCTACCTCGCGCCGCAGCGCGACGTCATGTCGCGGCTGCCAGCGGAGCAGATCGGCTGGCTGGAGCCGACCCACAAAGCCTACCTGCGCGAGATCGCCGATCGCACCTTGCGCTACGTGGAAGATCTCGATTCGGCCCGCGAGCGGGCAGCCGTCACCCAGGATGAACTCAACAGCCGGCTCAGCGACCAAATGAACAGGACAATGTACGTGCTGACCGTCGTGGCTGCGATTCTCCTGCCACCCAGCCTGATCACCGGGCTCTTCGGCATCAACGTGGGCGGGATGCCGGGGGTCGAGAACGCCTGGGCTTTCGTGGCGGTCGTTGCGGCGCTCCTCGTTCTCGCGGTGGTGGAGATCGTTCTGCTGCGCCGTTTGAAGTGGATCTGAGCAGGCCATTATCGGGTCTGACCCGAAGGAGCATCGCATGGAAAAGGTGTTCGATCTCCAAGCACTGGAAACCCACTACCGGAACGTTGCCCAGTGGTTCGTCGACGACGTGCTGGTCCTTGGCACCCTGGGCCAGGCGGTCGTCGTCGCGGTCGCCTTCCTGGTGGCTCTATTCATCGCACCCGCGTTGCGGTCCTGGACTCAACGCCTGGCTAACACGAAGTGGTTGGAAAGGGGTGGCAAGCATGCCGCAAGGGTGCTCGTGCCCCTGGCGCTGCCGATCGCCTGGTTGACCCTTCAGTGGATTTCGGTGCTCGTGGCGAGCCAGGCCGGCTGGCCGCATCAGCTGATCCAAATCACCGTAAGCCTGCTGACCGCCTGGGTCGTGATCCACTTCGCCTCGCAGCTGGTGCGCGATCCGACCTTGTCGAAGCTGATCGCGATCACCGCCTGGACGGTGGCCGCGTTGAACATCGTCGATCTGCTGGACGACACCGTCGTCTTGCTGGACGGTTTGGCCCTGCAGCTTGGCGAGCTGCGCATCTCGGCGCTGACCGTCATCAAGGGCGTGCTGGCCTTGGCCGTCCTGCTGTGGCTCGCGACCGGTCTCTCCAGCATTATGGAGCGGCGCATAAACGCGCTTCCCAACCTGACGCCGTCGGTCCAGGTTCTGTTCGCCAAGCTGCTCAAGATCGTGCTCATCACGGTGGCGATCGTCGCGGCGGTCAGCACGGTGGGGATCGATCTGACCGCCTTCGCGGTGTTCGGCGGGGCGGTCGGCGTGGGCATCGGCTTTGGCCTGCAGAAGGTCGTCTCCAACCTGATCAGCGGCGTCATCCTGCTGATGGACAAGTCGGTGAAGCCGGGCGACGTGATCAGCTTGGGCGAGACCTACGGCTGGGTCAATACCCTGGGCGCGCGCTACGCCTCGGTCGTGACGCGCGACGGCACCGAGTACCTGATCCCGAACGAGGACATCATTACCCAGCAGGTGGTGAACTGGTCGTACAGCAACAACGCGGTACGCCTGAAGATCCCGATCGGGATCTCCTACAAGTCCGACGTCCGCAAGGCGATCGAGCTCTGTCTCGAGGCGGCGGCGGAGGTCGAGCGGGTCATCCGGGAACCCAAGAGCGTTTGCCTGCTCAAGGGCTTCGGCGACAGCTCCGTGGATCTGGAGCTGCGACTCTGGATCGACGACCCGCAAAACGGCGTCTCGAACGTCAAGAGCCAAGTCCTGCTGCTGGTTTGGGACAAGTTCCACGCGCACGGCATCGAGATCCCCTTCCCGCAGCGGGATCTGCATATCCGCTCGGCCGAGTCGGTGCCGATCGTAACCGGGGCTGCCGGCTAGCCGCGCGTCACGATGCCGAACCGAACACGCCATCCGGTCCGGGGGAGAAGACGGCAGGCTCGCGCGTATATGATTGCAGCGAGGAGACATGACAGCGCCGGCACAGACCGCAACATGGTCGGGCAGCGAACCGGACCGAGCGCGCCTCGAGGATGGACCACGCCGGGTATTCGCCATGCTCGCGCCGGCGCTGCTCTGTGCCCTGCTCATGGCGGCGGCACCGGCGGACGCCGGGGACGTCCGCGAGCCGTATGAGGACGAGGCCCCGGTCGCCCCATCGGCGCCAGGCGAAGGCGCGCCCGCCGAGGTTCCCTATGTGGCCACCATAAGCGGCGTCGAGGACGGCGCGCTCCTTGACCTGCTGCGCGCCGCGTCCCAATTGAAGGCGCTCCAGGATCGTCCGCCGGCAACCTTCGCGCGCCTGCGCCAGCGCGCCAAGGAAGACTTGGCCCGGCTGGACACGGCCTTGCGGTCCGAGGGCTACTATGAGGCGGAGCTGCGCACGCAGATCGACGACAACAAAAGCCCGGCCGAGGTCACGATCGAGATCGAGACGGGACCGCGCTATCGGCTTGCTGCCTTCGACGTCGGCTACCGCGGCGCAAGCCCGCCGCCGGAGGACCTGCGCCCAAGCCTGGAAGCGCTGGGCATCGAGCTGGGGCAGCCGGCAAAAGCCCCCGCCATCGTCGCCGCCCAGCGCCAGTGGACCACGATCATGGCGCAACGCGGCTATCCGCTGGCCAAGGTGATCGAGCGCAAGGCCGTGACCAATCGGGAGGAGAAGGCGCTCAAGGTTGCACTGATGGTCGAATCCGGCCCCGAGGCGCGCTTCGGGCCGGTCTCGGTCGCCGGGCTGGAGCGCGTCCGGGAGGATCACGTCCGAGGCATGCTGCCCTGGCAGGAGGGCGAAGTTTACGACAGCCGCAAGGTCGAAGAGGCGCGGCGTCGGCTTTCGGCCAGCAATCTGTTCGCCTCTGTTACGATCGCTCCGGCCGAGACCACGAGCCCTGACGGCAGCCTGCCGCTCGCGCTGCAACTCATGGAGAGAGCCCATCACACGATCGGCTTCGGCGCCAACTGGTCCACGGATCTTGGGATCGGCGGCGAGGTATTCTGGGCCCATCGCAACCTGTTCCGACGCGGCGAACAGCTGCGCCTCGACCTCGCCGCGGCCGAAATCGAGCAGAGCGCGGCGGCGAGATTTCGCAAGCCCGATTTCCTGGCCCGAGACCAGGCCCTGCTGAGCAACCTGACATTGAAGCGGGCCCGCACCGACGCCTTCGACGAGAACAGCCTCAGCGCCTTCGCCGGCATGGAGTTCGTGCTGTCCGAACACTGGCGCGCGTCGGCCGGCGTGGCCCCGGAGTACAGCGATCTCGATGACGACGACGGAAAGGAGCAGTTCACCCTGGTCGGCGTGCCGCTGTACGCATCGCGCGACGCCACCGACGATCGCCTGAACCCGACGCGCGGTACGCGTTTGAACCTCACCATGACGCCCTACTACGGGACCGGTGACAGCACGGTTCTATTCCTGACCAGCCTGGCCGGCGGATCGGCCTACTACGCGTTCGATGCCGATAGCCGCTTCGTCCTCGCCGGGCGCGCCCGGGTTGGCGCACTGGTCGGCGAGTCGACCGGGGACCTGCCCGCCAACAAGCGCTTCTATGCCGGAGGCGGCGGGTCGATCCGCGGCTACGAGTTTCAGACCGTGGGTCCGCTGGACTCCAGCGACGATCCGCTGGGCGGGCGCTCCCTCGTGGAGCTGAGCGCCGAGGTGCGCACCAGGATCACCGACGAGATCGGCCTCGTGCCCTTCGTCGACGGCGGCACCGTCTTCGACTCCGCCTACCCGGACTTCGACGAGACCCTGCGCTGGGCGGCGGGCATCGGACTGCGGTATTTTACCGCCGTCGGTCCGGTGCGGGTGGACTTCGCCTTTCCGCTCAACGGCCGCGACGTAGACGACACATTCCAGTTCTACGTTAGCTTCGGACAGGCGTTCTGACATGGCGCGGGCAAAGCGCATAGCCAAGTGGGTCGGTCTCGGGTTCGCTGGACTGATCGCGATCACAGCCATGGCGCTCGGCTTGGCTTACGCCTACGCCCAGAGCACAGAGGGGCGGACCTGGATCGCAGAGCGCCTCGCGCAGCTGCTGTCCGAGCCGGGCAGGATCGAGGTTGCCATAGAGGGACTGACCGGCCGGCTGCCGCAGGCGCCGCGCATTTCCGAGCTGCGCGTCCGTGACCCGCACGGCACCTGGCTGAGCGCCCGCAACCTCGAGCTGGACTGGCATCCTCTGGCCCTTTTCATGGGAACGCTGCACGTGAGCCGCTTCGAGGTCCAACGTCTCGGAATCGAGCGGTCGCCCGAAAGCCCCCCTGGGACGGAGGACGAGTCCGGCGCGGTCAGCCTGGGCCCGCTGCCCGTCGAGCTGAAGGTCGAACGCCTGACCGTGACCGAGGTCGCGCTGGGCGAAGCCGTGCTCGGCACGCCCGCGGCCTTCCGGATCGAGGGCGTGGCGGCGACCGAGGACAGCGGGGACCTGAGCGCCACGCTCCAGGTCACGCGCAGCGACGGCGTGCCAGGCCGGATCGAAGCCGAAGCCCGCTATAGCCTGTCCGACCACCGTTTGGCGCTCAATCTGGAGGCGAGCGAGCCAGCCGGCGGGCTGATTGCCCGGGCGCTCGACATCGCGGGGTTCCCCGCGGTCGATCTCAACCTGACAGGCGACGGGCCGTTGGACGCCTGGGACGGCCGCCTGACGCTCGCCCTGGCCGGCCTGGCGCGGCTCGAGGCCGACTTGGAGCTGGTCCTCGGCACCGATGTCGGGTTTCGGATCTCGGGCCGGGCGAACAGCGAGCGGCCCTTCGAGGAGCTGCCGTGGCTGCTTGTCTCGGGCGGCACGACCTTCGGCGTCGACGGCCGCTGGTTCCAGCCCGCCACCCTCGTGATCGACCAGGCCCGGCTCGAAAGCGCGGCCGTCGATCTCAGCCTTGCCGGCCGCTTGGACACAGAGTCCCTCGATCTGGAGGCCGAGGCGCGCGCGCGGGTCAAGGACCATACGGTTCTCGCCTCGCTGGTCGCCGGGGCTGAGCTGCATGACTTGAGCGCCACGGCCGTGGCGCAGGGATCGCTTGCGGCGCCGGCGCTCCGCTTGCGCGCCGGGGCGGCAAGGCTGCGCCTACCCGAAGCCGAAGCCGGCGAGCTCGCTCTTACAGTGGAGACGAGCGGCCCGCTGCTCCAGCCGGACCTGCGGCTGGCCGTCGAGGTCGCGCGGCTCGAGACGGCAGGCGCGTCCGCCGAGCGGGTCACCGCCGAGGTTGAGTTCGCTCCCGAGGCACCGCTGGACCGGGCGCCGCTCTCGGGCCGCATCACCGCTTCCGGCGCGGCCGAGCCGGTCCGGATCGAGGTGGCATCGGATTGGCAGCCGGCGCTGGGACAGCGGCTCGCCTGGCGGCTCGACGGCCAAGTCGATCTGGGCGCCGGCGAGCTCACGGCCAAGCGGATTTCGATCGCAACGGAGGTCCTGCAGGTGACCGGCTCCGGGCGCTATGCCCTGGAAACGGGCTCGGCCTGGGCCGCCCTCCAGGCCACCTATCCCGACCTGGGAACACTCGCTGCACTGCTCGAGACCGAGGCGGCGGGCCACGCGCAGCTGGCGGCATCGGTGACCGTCGGCGGCTTCGGCGAAACCCTGAGCGCGGAACTGTCGGGCGAACTCCAGGATCTCGTGCTGGGGGAACCCGTGGCCCAGGCCCTGCTCGCCGGCCGGGCCCACTTCGATGCGGAGTTGTCGCTCGAACCGGCCGAGGGACTCCGCCTGCGCAAGCTGGCCGTGGCGACCGGCGCAGCGGCGGTCACGGGCGACGCGCTGCTCAGTCCGGATTTTCGGCGGCTCGAGGCCAACTATAGGGCGGAGGTGAAAGACCTCAGCGGCCTGGGCGCTGCGCTCGGCCGACCACTTTCCGGGTCCGCCAGGGTCGAGGGCCGCGCGGAGGGCGCGCTCGACAGCCTCGGCCTGTCGGGCAGGCTGACGGTCGCGCAGGCCGCGCTCGACGGGCGGCGCCTGGGCGAGCTCAACCTCGACTACCTGACCCGGGACGTGCCGCGGCAACCGGCCGGCCGCCTCGACGCGACGCTCAGCGGCCCCTTGGGCGAGTTCAGCGCGAAGACGCGCTACCTCTTCGACGGAACCGCTCTCGACCTGAGCGGGCTGTCGCTCGAGGGCAACCGGACACAGGTGCGGGGCCGCGCCCGGATTCCGGTCGCCGGCGGTCCCGTCGCGGCCGAGATTTCCGTCCAGGCGGAAACGCTCGAGCCGTGGCTGGCGATGGCCGGGTTGGCGGCGGCGGGCCGGGGTCGGGCGCAGGTGACGCTGACGGCCGTCGGGTCGCGCCAGGCGGCTGCGCTGGAGGGCGCGTTCGACGACCTGGCGATACGGTTGGAAGACGGCGCGAGCTTGCGCATTTCCAGGCTCGAAGCGGAACTGAAAAGCGAGGATCTGCTGGGCGCGCGCCGCGCCACCGCCGCGCTCACCGCGCGGGATTTCGCCCTCGACGAGCTTGCCCTGCGGACGATCAAGGCCGAAGCGGCAGGCGGGCCCGCGGGCGGTACGGTGAACCTCTCGGTCGCGGGCAAATGGTACGGCGAGCTGCAGCTGCAGACCGAGGGCCAGATGTCGGTCTCGGAGGATACGCTGTCGCTCCAGGTTTCACGGCTTGACGGCAGGGCGCTCGGCGAAACAACGAGGCTCCAGCGGCCGCTGCATATCACCCGCAGCGCAAAGGCGTGGGAGGTCGCGGACCTCGATTTGGCCTACGGCGCGGCCCGGCTGAGCGGCGCGGCGCGGCTCGGGACCCAGCGCGTCTTGGCCGACCTCTCGGCCGCGCATTTTCCTATCGAGGCGCTCGAGCCGTTCCTGGGCGCGCAGTCCGCTACGGGCCTAGTGGACGCGAGCATCCAGATCGACGGCCCGCCAGCAGCGCTCACCGGGCGCATGACGCTCAACGCCACCAAGCTCAGGCTCGCGGCGCTGGAGGATGGGCCGGTTCTTGAACTGACCCTAAAGGGGGACTGGCAGACAGGCCGGCTGGCCGTTGCCGGCCGGCTAAGCGGCCTGGCTGAGGAGGATGCGGTGCTGTCCGCGGCCCTCCCTCTGAGGCTCGACGCCGCCACCTTGACACCCTCCGTGCCGCCGAGGGAGGCGCTCTCCGGCCGGCTGACGTGGCAGGGACCGGTAGAGCCGATCTGGGCCTTGGTGCCGATCACGGGACAGACGCTCGCCGGCGCAGCCACGCTCCAGGTCGAGCTATCCGGCACGCTCGAGCGGCCCGAGGTGATCGGGCGGCTGGCGATTCAAGAGGGCGAGTACGAGAATTTCGAGATGGGTACGCTGCTGCGCGATCTCGAGCTGCTGATAGGCCTGGAAGGTCAGCGGGCGACGCTGACCAAGTTGACGGCGCGCGACGGCGGATCGGGCTCGCTCTCGGCGAGCGGCGCGATCGATCTGCTGCCGGAGCAGGGCTTTCCCACGGAGCTGACGGCCGAGTTCAAGACGTTCCATCTTCTGCGCCGGGACGATGTCACCGCCTCGACAAGTGGCCGCCTCCAGCTCCAAGGCACGACTCGGAGCGCCAAGTTGACCGGGCGGTTCGAGACCGATGTGGTCGAGGTGCGCATTCCGGACCGTTTGCCGGCCGAGATCGTCGATCTCGAAGCGGTCGAAGAGGGCGCAGGCCCGGCCGCCGCTGCCGCACTGCCGCCGGGTGTCGCCAAGGATCGCCGCTTCCAGCTGCCGCTGGACCTGACGGTCGAGATGCCCCGCCGCGTCTTCCTGCGCGGGCGCGGGCTGGATTCGGAGTGGGCCGGAACGTTGGCGGTCGCGGGAACGGTCGAGCAGCCCGAGGTCAAGGGCAAGCTCGAGATGGTCCGTGGCCAGATCGCCGCGCTCGGCAAGACCTTCAAGTTCGAGCGCGGCATCGTCGACTTCGTGGGCGGCGACACCATCGATCCGGTGCTGGATATGAAGGCGGAGCATGCCGGCAAGGATCTGTCGGTCACCGTCCAGGTCAGCGGCCGGGCGAGCGATCCGAGCATCTCCTTCGGCTCGAGCCCCGACCTGCCCCAGGACGAGATCATTTCGCGTCTGCTGTTCGGCAAGACCACGACCCAGTTGAGCGCCTTCGAGGCCGCGCAATTGGCCACGACAGCAGCTGAGCTGTCGGGCGGCGGTGTCAGCGGCGGCATGTTGGAGGGCCTGCGCAAGCTGCTGCACGTCGACGTGCTGCGCATCGAGACCGTGGGCGAAGGGGACGCCGCGTCAACGGGAATCACCGCCGGCACTTACGTAACCGAGGAGATCTACGTCGGGGCAACCCAGGGCACGGCGGCGGAATCCGGAACCGTGGAGGTCGAGGTCGAGGTCTCGCCCCACATCTTCATCGACACCGAGGTGGACCAGACCGGCGAGAGCAACGTCGGCATAAAGTTCAAGTGGGATTACTGACAGGATAGCAAGGAGAACACTGCCGATCGCGTTGCCCGCCGCGCGCTCGACAAGATCACCCCAACATCGTTCCTGGACGGATGGAGTCGCCCATGAGAAACCTCAAGATGGTGCTTAGCCTCGCGGGGCTCGCCTTGTTCTTGATCTTCGTCATACAGAATACCGAGGCCGTGGACGTCGAGTTCCTGTTCTGGTCGTTTCAAACGCGACGGGCGCTCCTGCTGTTCATCGTTCTCGCCATAGGAGTCGGAATCGGCTGGATAATGCAGGGTTGGCCGAGGCGGGAGCGCCCGGACAGCGACCACGCCGGGGAGACGAAAGAAGATGCCTGATGCCCCGGCCTCAAGGGATTGGCTGAGGATTGGCTGGGCCAACGTGATAGCGGCGGACGTCGGCGCGCCGTGCGCTGTTTTCTTGAAAGACCGGCGGCACGAGACCATTCAAGGGCCAACGAGAACCAGCCCAAGCCCCAAGACATGCTAGTTCTCGCAAGGATACATTTCGGCAAGGGCCTGGGCGGTGACGACCGACGCCTTTTGTTGCAGGAGATCGGGGTGCCGCCCGAGCCAGTCCCTTACCGCCTTGACCAAGGCCTCGCGCTTTGCGCCCGGCGGCGGGCAGGCCCGCTGGCCATAAACCTTATTGCCATCGGTAAGGATGTCGGCCACGGCGCCGATATAGCCCCGGCAGGCCAGGCCGGCGGAGGGGCTGGTCCATTGAACAGTGGCACAACGTTGCCTGAGGCTTTTGCCATCGGTAACTACCTGCGCCGCGACCGCCGACGGAAGCATCACGGCGATAACTAAAGTGGCAAGGGGAAATCTGATGTTCATGGCGATCGTCCTACAGGGCTCCGAGGTAGCTCGACGTCAAGAGCTCTCCGGCGGAATTGGCCGCGCCGTGTCGGCCCGGCCAGTCCGCGACGTGTGCGGCTGACCCCGTCTGCCGTGAATCCTGCCGCCGATCCAACCTCTTTTTCGGAAGAACAGCAAGAGACCGATCGCCACCGCCGCCATCAGCCCAAGGGCAAAGGGATACCCCCAGCGCCATGACAGTTCGGGCATGTTCCAGGGCGATATCCTGGTGTCGAAATTCATGCCGTAGAGGCCCGCGATGAAGCCGAGCGGTATGAAGATCGTGGCGATGATGGTCAACAGCTTCATGATCTCGTTCATCCGGGCGCTGACGCTCGAGAGGTAGACGTCCACGAGACCCGAAGCGATCTCGCGATAGGTCTCGACGATGTCCATGAGCTGGACCGTATGGTCGTAGCAGTCGCGCAGGTAGACGCGCGTCTGGTCGGATACCTGGGCCAGGGTATCGCGCGCCAAGGCGTTGATCATCTCCCTTTGCGGCCAGATCGCCCGCCGGAGCGTCAGGAGATCGCGCTTCATGTCATGGATCTGGACGCTGTGCTCGGCGGACGGCTGGTCCAGTACCGTGTCCTCGAGGCTCTCCAAGCGCTCGCCGCAGGCCTCGAGCACCGGGAAGTAGCCGTCGATCACCGCATCGAGGAGGGCATAGGCGAGGTAGTCCGCCCCCCGCTCCCGGATATGTCCACGACGGCGCCGGATGCGGTCACGGACGAGATCGAAGCAATCGCCCGGCCGCTCCTGAAACGTCAGCAGGAAATTCCCGCCAAGAAACAGGGAGACCTGCTCGGTGGCGGGCGGAAGCTCGCCGTGGATCATGCGCGTGACGATGAAGGCGTGATCCTCGTAGTCCTCGACCTTGGGCCGCTGATGGACATTGACGACGTCCTCGAGGGCGAGCCTGTGCAGCCCGAACATCTCCCCGAGGCTTTGGATCAGCTCCAGATCGGCCAAGCCGTCGACATTGATCCACGTGACCGGCCACCTGCCGGTCAGCGCTCTCAGGTCTTCGCCCACCGCCACCCCGCGCTCCTCGAGGTCGTCGGGGCCATAGCCGATGAGGCGGACCACCGGCTGGACCGCCGCGGGATCTGCGATGAGGGTGCCCGGCGACGCCCCGGGGGGCGTCCGCCGCTTTCGCTGCACGGTCCGTCTCTTTTCCGGCGCGGGGCTGCGCCGATTAGCCGTCATGACGCATCCTACCTCCGCTCGTTCCAATCTGATTCCTCATGAGACCAAACTCGGCGCAGCGGCTGTCACGGCTGACGCATAGGCGGACGGGCCGTTGCGGAATCTCTCGGAATTCAGCCCTGCACAAGCTATTGTACCCTCGTCCCGGCCGCATATGCGGTTTAATCGCTCGGTTTCGATTGCCGACAGTTCGACACGGACACAGGCTTTGAGACGCATTCCGCCGACCTGGCCACCGCCCTCCGAACAGGGCCTCGCCATGACGCCACTTGGCCTCTTTATGGTCATCGCGATCCTGGCCGCCGGCACCGCGACCCAGACACGCGGCACGGAACTAGCCACCGAGTTCGGCGGGGTCGCGCAAGTCGTGGACGGCGACACCATTGAAGTCGACGGCCGACTGATCCAGCTGGACGGGATCGACGCTCCGGAGCTTGGTCAGATCTGCCTCAACAACAAGCGGAGATGGCGCTGCGGCTTTGAGTCCGCCGTCGCATTGAAAAAGCTCGTTGCCGCAGATCCCGTGCGATGCCATAGCGTGTCGACGGCGGTCGTGCCCGAATTGGCGGTTTGTACTGTGCGCGGAAACGACCTATCCGCGATTCAACTGCAGAAAGGCTATGCGGTCGCCCGGCGCGGAGCCGGACCTCGCTACATTGCCGCCGAGGCCGCGGCCCGCAGGGCTGTTCTCGGCATATGGCGGGGCAATTTCGTGCTTCCCCAGGAGTGGAAGGAGGGCAAGCGGCTGCCCGCCGAGCCAGGTGAGGCGGCACAGGTCTGCGACATCAAGGGGATTATCGACGACAAGGGCCAGCGGATCTTCTACACCCCCGTGGACAAGCGATACGATTCGGCTCAGGTCGATGTGTCGAGGGGCGAACGGATGTTTTGCAGTGACGACGAGGCACGGCTGGCGGGTTGGCGCCGGCACGGCCGGCCTTAGGTTTCTCGCCTTCCAATTTCCGGCTTCCCGCTGCGATCCCAAACATAGGCCGCCACGGCACTACGAAGCCGGAGACGAAGGCCTCTGATCGGAGATTCCGTCGTCCCCGGGTTTGGCGAGGGGGTCGATCGTAGCGACTGTTTGGGCGACCCGGATCGAATCCACGAAGGGTTCGCGCTCTTCCTCGCTGGGCCGCGCGCGCCGACGCATTCGGTATACGGCAAACATGGCCATAAGGACATGCACCGCCGAGGTATAGAAGAACAGTCCCTCGGGTCCGCTGAGCCGCATCGCCACGGAGGCGAACAGGGGGCCAACAATGGCGCCGGCGGCGTAAAGCAGGAGCAGGCCGCTCGAGGCCTCGACAAAGCCGCCGGTTTCCACCGAATCGTTCATGTGAGCCGCGCTCAAGGAGTAGAGCGGGAACGCGAAGAGCCCGAAGAGAAACGAGAAGACGAAGATCGCGACATCCCACTTCGCCCCGAATGCGCCCATTGAAATTCCGGCCAAGGCCGCGCCGACACAGACGATCACTATGACCTTTCGCCGGTCCATCCTGTCCGAGACACGACCGAGCGGCCACTGACCGGCGGCCCCGGCAATGACGGCAAGGCTCATGAACAAGGCGATGCCCGCCGTTCCCACGGCAAGGAGCTTGCTCTGGGCGAAGACCGGGGCGAGCGACCAGAACGAGCCGTTGGCCAGGCCCACGGCAAGCGCGCCGACAAAGCCAACGGGCGACAGCTTGTAAAGATGACGAACCCGAATGTGTACCGTGGCTATTGGTGCCGGGGCCGGGGCCTTGGTCAGCGCCACGGGCACGGCGGCAAGGGAGACGAGGATCGAGGCCACCGCGAACAGCGGAAAGGCCGTCGGACTCCCCAAGGTCAGCATCATCTGCCCGATCGTCACGACGGTCAGGTTGATGATCGTGTAGATGGAGAAGACGAGACCGCGGTTCTCGTTTGTCGATTTCTCGTTGAGCCAGCTTTCGATCACCATGTAGAGGACGGCAAAGCAGAACCCGGTCAGCGCCCTGAACAGCCACCACAGGAGCGGATGGAGCAGTAGCGCGTGCGCGAGAGCGACGGCCGAGGCAAGCGAGACCATGGCCGTGAAGGTGCGGATGTGCCCGGCCCGCCGCACGACATAGGCCCCCAGGTAGCACCCGGCGGCAAAGCCCAGGAAATAGGACGACCCGAGGATGCCGATGTCGAGCGTCGAGAAGAGCTCCAGCTGCGCGCGGACAGGCAGCAGCGTGCCCTGAAGGCCATTGCCCATGAGCAGGAGCGCGACGCTCAGCAACAAAGCGGCTATAGGCGCCAGCGCCCTGGTCATATCGGATCGCCCCCCGTCCTCGTATCGCTGCAAACAGATACTAGTGGATCGAATCAGACACTTGGAACCCCAGCCAGGCGCCGAAATGGCCGGAAATCCGGAGTTTAACGCGGACTCAAACGTTTGGTTTTGACCACTAGCTCAAGTTCAGCCGCGCACTTAAGTCCAGACCAAATGATCCACGGGTGCTCCTCGAAAGGGATATCGGATGCGTGAGGATCGCTACACCAAGGACCGTCGTTGTCCCTCTCGCAGGGACGCTCAGCCGCCTTCGCCGGCCGCCTCGCGCCGCCTGGCAAGGGCGCGGCCGACGACCGGCGCGACCATCGGCACGACGAGCGTCAGCGCCGCGATCAGCAGGATCGAGAAGGTCAGCGGGCGCTCCCAGAGGAAGGACCAGGAGTCGTCGTTGATGATCAGCGCGCGGCGCAGGTTCTCCTCCATCATGCCGCCGAGGATGAAGCCGAGCAGCATCGGCGCCATGGGGAAGTCGAGCAGGCGCAACGCCACGGCGGCGACCGCGAAGATCACCATCAGGTGGATGTCGAAGGTGTTGAAGGAGACGAAGTAGACCCCGATCAACGAGAAGAAGACGATCATGGGGACCAGGATCGTCGAGGGGATCGCCAGGATCCGCGCGATGTAAGGGATGAGCGGCAGGTTGAGGATCAGCAGGATCACGTTGCCGATGTACATCGAGATGATGACCGCCCAGAACACCGACGGGTTGTCGACGAAGAGGCGCGGCCCCGGCTGGATGCCGTAGGAGATCAGCGCGCCCAGCATGATCGCCGTCGTGCCCGAGCCCGGGATGCCGAGTGTCAGCAGCGGCACGAAGGAGCCCGAGCAGGCGGCGTTGTTGGCCGTCTCGGGCGCGGCCAGGCCGCGCACCGAACCCTGGCCGAACAGGGCGCCCTTCTCGGCCCCGGCCAGGCGCTGCTCCATGCCGTAGGCGAGGAAGGAGGCGATCGTCGCGCCGGCGCCCGGCAGCACGCCGATGAAGAAGCCGAGCACCGAAGAGCGGCCGATCACCGGTACCATCTCCTTGACCTCCTCCTTGCCGAGCTTCATGGAGCCGAGGTTCTTCTGCGCCTCCAGCTCGCGCGCGCGGTCGGCGTCGGACTTCGGCCTCAGCACCGACATCAGCGCCTCGGAGAGCGCGAAGGTCGCCATAGCCAGCAGCAGGAAGGAGACGCCGTCGGTCAGGTCCATCATGCCGAGAGTGAAGCGCTGAACGCCCTGGGTCTGGTCGGTGCCGACGGTCGAGAGCATCAGCCCCAGGACCGTCATCAGGAGCGCCTTGACCACGTTTCCCTTGCCGGCGAAGGCGGCCACCGCGGTGAGGCCGAGGACCATCAGCGCGAAGTAGTCCGTCGACTGGAAGGCGAGCGAGACGACGGCCAGCGACGGCGCGGCGATCAGCAGGAAGACGGCGGCGATGGTCCCCCCGGAGAAAGACGAATAGGCGGCGATCGCGAGCGCCTTGCCCGCCATGCCCTTGCGCGCCATGGGATAGCCGTCGAAGGCGGTCGCGACCGTGCCCGCCACGCCCGGCGCGTTGATCAGTATCGACGAGGTCGAGCCGCCGAAGATCGCCCCGTAGTAAACACCGGCCATGAGGATCAGCCCGGTCGCCGGGTCGAAGCCGTAGGTGATCGGGATCATCAGCGCGATCGCCGAGATCGGCCCCAGCCCCGGCAGCATGCCGATGAAGGTGCCCACGAAGCAACCGACCGCGACCATCAGGAGGTTGATCGGCGAGGCGGCGGTCGAAAGCCCGGTCAAGATGCCGTCCAGCATGAACTCATTCAGCCTTTCAAGAACTCGGGCCAGGCCTCGATGAACACGCCCAGGAACTGGGTCATCAGGACCCAGAAGAAGACCACGATCGGGATCGAGGCCGCGAGGATCAGCCAGATCCGCCGTTCGCCCAGGATGACGAAGCCGCCGATCAGGAACAGGCTGGTGGAGATCAGAAAGCCCGCCGGCCGCACCGTCAGCCCGTAGGCGACCATCAGGGCGCAGAGCACGGCCGCCCGGCGCCACTGGAACCCGGCCGCCTCGACCCGCGCGCCCGTGCCGCGCCGCACCAGCAGCACCAGCGACAGCACGACGCCCAGTACGCTCAGCGCCCAGGGCATCGAGCGCGCCGTGAAGGCCGCCTCGGCCTGAAACGGCAGCAGCGGGATGTAGAGCGTCCGAACGCCGTAGAAGATCGAGAAGGCGAGCAGCAAGAGCGCGCCGATGCGATCGCGGGTCAACACGGGAGCCCACTCCGGACAGGTCGTGTGCGGGGCGGCACCGATCCGGAGCCGCCCCGCCACGGGAACAACGCGATCAGAGGAAGCCGAGCTCCCGCATCAGGTCGCCGATCTCCTTCTCCTGGCCCTCGAGGAAGGACACGAACTTGTCGCCGGGATTGAAGATGTCGACCCAGCCGTTGCGGGCCCGGACCGTCTCCCATTCCGGCGTCTTGTACATCTTCTCGAGCGCGGCGATATAGGCCGCCTCCTTGGCCTCGGGCAGGCCCGGCGGGCCGAAGAATCCACGCCAGTTGACGAACTCGACGCCCTTGGCCCCCGCCTCGGCGCAGGTCGCCACCTCGGGCGCGGCGTCGAGCCGAGCCTTGGAGGTGACGCAGAGGATCCGCACCTGGTCCTGCTTGGCCATGTCGATGGCCTCGCCGAAGCCGGTCGAGAGCGCCTTGATCTCGCCGGACAAGAGTCCCGCCATGGCCTTGCCGCCGGCGTCGTAGGGGACGTACTTGACCGCGGTCGGCTTGGCCCCGGCGCCCTTCATGATGAGCGCCGCCACGATGTGGTCCATGCCACCGGCCACCGAGCCGCCGCCGATGGACACGTTCTTGGGGTCGGCCTTGTAGGCCGTGACCAGCTCGCCGAAGCTCTGGAGCGGCGAGTCCGTGTTGACCACCAGCGCCGCATAGTCGCCGATGACGCCGGCGACGGGCGTCAGGTCGCGGAACGACTGCGGGAAGACCTTCTGCAGCGAGCGGATCACGATCGGCGTCGAGTTGACCATCAGCGTGCCCTGCTGTTTCTTGGCCGTCTCGATCAAGTGGGCGATGGCCTTGCCCCCGCCGCCGCCGGACATGTTCTCGTAGGAGGCGGTGCCGACGATGCCCGCCTTGGTCAGCGCCTCGCCGGTGCCGCGCGCGGTGCCGTCCCAGCCGCCGCCGGCGCCGCCAGGAATGAGAAAGTGAACGGACTCGATGTCGGCCGCGCTTGCCGGCGCCGCGAGCAAGCCGAGCGCGAGACCGGCGGCCAGAAGGCCTCCCCGCGTCTTGTCAGAAGATTTCATTCCATCCCTCCCTTGTTCGGACCAACTTCAGTTGATCGGATTCGGACCCTCGTAAGTCCATCGGTATCGAGGCGGGGTCGGGCCCTTGTTCCGTCCGCCCTGTTGGATCTGCTCCCAGGCATGGGCGAGGACGCCCACGGAGCGCGAGAGGCAGAACAACCCGCGCGCCAGCGGCGGCGGAAATCCGAGTTCAGCATAAACGACCGCGGTCGCACCATCTATATTCATCGGCACGGGCTTTTTCTTGAGGGCGTTCAGCGTCCGTTGGACGGCACGGCCGATCGCCGCGAAGCGGCCCGAGACGGTCCCCTCGGCCGCGGCCTCGTCGACGAGGCCGAGAAGGCGCGGGGCGCGAGGGTCGACCGGCTTATGGAAGCGATGGCCGAAACCCGGGACGAACGTCGTCCGCTCCGCTTGCCAGCGGTCGATCATCCGGGGGGACGCCTCTTCGAGCGTGGCGCCGTCCCGCACGGCCTTATCGATCCAGCCGTAGAGCTCCACCGCCTGCTCGCCCGCGCCGCCGTGCACATCGTCGAGCATATTGACGGCCGAGGCCAGTGCGCCGTTGAGGCCGAGCCCGCAGGTCACCGCCATCCGTGCCGCGGCGATGGAGGGCGCCTGCGGCCCGTGATCGACGGCCGCGACCAGC
>JAOUCL010000289.1 GCA_029859805.1 Rhodospirillales bacterium
TGCCTTATGCCTGTCACGCCAGAGGCCGCGGGTTCAAGTCCCGTCACTCCCGCCACCACTTTCGACCGTTCTTCGACCGATTTTGCGTTGCGCAATAATCGGGGCTGGGAATGAGACCGTCCGAGGCAGGCACGACGTTTGTTGCTTTCCCCGGTCGAGCGATGGTTTTATATTCTGGATATTCCGGGCTGACGGTGCGCGAAGCCGCGTCGGCCGGTACGGTTGCTGCAGTGCAATAACATTTGCTTGCCAACGTGAGTCAGGGTAAGGAGTCCAGGGGGTCGGGTACATGGACGCGCTCTTGCGGGAATACCTTCCAATCCTGATGTTCCTCGCCATCGCCATCGCGATGGCGGGCGCCATGGTTGCCGCATCCTACGTGATCGCGCGGCAGCGTCCGAATTCGGAGAAGGAATCGGCCTATGAATGCGGATTCGAGGCCTTCGACGACGCGCGCAGCAAGTTCGACGTCCGATTCTATCTGGTATCGATCCTCTTCATCATCTTCGATCTCGAGGTGGCCTTCCTGTTTCCCTGGGCGGTTTCGCTCGGCGAAATAGGGTTGTTCGGGTTCTGGTCGATGGTGATCTTTCTGGCCATCCTGACCATCGGCTTCATCTACGAATGGAGAAAAGGAGCCCTGGAATGGGAGTAGGGGCGCCCAGCGATAGCCAGAGCCACGCGCCGGTTTCGGCCGGGCCCGAGCAGGACGCGATTCTGCGACGCGTGACCGGCGAACTGGAGGACAAAGGCTTCATCGTCGCCTCGATGGACAAGCTGGCCGCCTGGGCGCAGACCGGCTCGCTCTGGCCGATGACCTTCGGGCTGGCCTGTTGCGCGATCGAGATGATGCACTCCGCGTGCAGCCGCTACGACCTGGACCGCTTCGGGATCGTGTTCCGGCCGAGCCCGCGGCAAGCCGACGTGATTCTCGTGGCCGGTACCCTCACCAACAAGATGGCACCCGCGTTTCGCAAGGTCTACGACCAGATGGCCGAGCCGAGGTGGGTCATCTCCATGGGCTCCTGCGCGAACGGGGGCGGCTACTATCACTATTCCTATTCCGTGGTCCGGGGCTGCGACCGCATCGTGCCGGTCGATATCTACGTGCCGGGCTGTCCACCAACCGCCGAAGCGCTGCTCTACGGCATCATCCAGCTTCAAAAGAAGATCCGGCGCAGCGCCGGTCTCGCCCCGTAAACCCCGTCCCGCGGACGGTTTGGAACAGCCTACCGAGATGAACCAGGCCTTGATCGACCTCGGCGAATATGTCGCCGCCGCCCTGCCGGAGGACGTATCGGACCCGCGGGTCGCCCTGGACGAGCTGGCGGTTTGGACGGAGCCGGGGTCGGTCATAAAGGTCCTGACCTTTCTTAGAGATGACCAGAACTGCCAGTTCAAGGAGCTCGTCGACCTCACCGCGGTCGACTATCCCGGGCGCGAGAAACGCTTCGAGGTGGTCTACAATCTACTCTCGCTCAAGCACAATCAGCGCATCCGCGTGAAGCTGGCGGCCGACGAGCAGACCCAGGTTCCCTCCGTCACGACGATCTTCAGCTCGGCCCTCTGGTACGAGCGCGAGGTCTGGGACATGTACGGCCTGTTCTTCTCCGACCACCCGGACCTGCGCCGCATCCTGACGGACTACGGCTTCGAAGGCCATCCTTTGCGCAAGGACTTCCCGCTGACCGGCTACGTCGAGGTTCGCTACGACGAGGACAGCAAGCGCGTGGTCTACGAGCCGGTGAAGCTGGCCCAGGAATTCCGCAGCTTCGACTTCACGAGCCCGTGGGAGGGCATGCTGCATCTGCCGGGCGACGAGAAGGCGCAAGAGGCGGACGAGGGAGACGAAGCCTGATGGCCGAAGCGCAAATCAAGCCGCTCACTCTGAACTTCGGGCCCCAGCACCCGGCGGCCCACGGCGTGCTGCGCCTCGTTCTGGAAATGGACGGCGAGGTCATCGAGCGGGCCGATCCGCACATCGGCCTGTTGCATCGCGGTACGGAGAAGCTGATCGAGTACAAGACCTATCTTCAGGCGGTACCCTATTTCGACCGGCTCGACTACACGGCGCCGATGGTCCAGGTGCACCCCTTCCTGCTCGCCATCGAGAAGCTCATGGGGATCGCGGTGCCCAAGCGCGCCCAGTATATCCGGGTGCTGTACAGCGAGATCACCCGGTTGATGAACCACCTCCTGAACGTCACCGCCTTCGCCATCGACGTTGGTGCGATGACGCCCTTGCTCTGGGGCTTCGAGCAGCGCGAGAAGCTGCTGGAGTTTTACGAGCGGGCGTCCGGCGCGCGCATGCACACGGCCTATTTCCGCCCCGGCGGGGTGCATCAGGATCTGCCGGCTGGTCTGCTGGAGGACATCGGGCGGTTCTGCGAGAGCTTTCCCAAGGTCATCGACGATATCGAAACGCTTCTCACCGACAACCGGATCTTTCGGCAGCGGACCGTCGATATCGGCGTGGTCGGCGCCGAAGAAGCCTTCGACCTGGGGTTCTCGGGCCCTATGCTGCGCGCCTCCGGGGTGGCCTGGGACCTGCGCCGGGCGCAGAGCTACGAGTGTTACGACGAGCTCGATTTCCAGATTCCGGTCGGAAAGAACGGCGATTGTTTCGACCGCTACATGGTACGCATGGCGGAGATGCGCCAGAGCGTGAAGATCATCGAGCAGTGCATCGAGCGCATGCCTGAGGGGCCGGTGCAGGTGCCGAACCACAAGGTCACGCCGCCGAAGCGCGGCGAGATGAAGCGCTCCATGGAGGCCTTGATTCAACACTTCAAGCTATATACCGAGGGCTTTCACGTGCCGCCGGGCGAGACCTACACGGCGATCGAGGCGCCCAAAGGCGAGATTGGCGTCTACCTCGTCTCCGACGGCACGAACCGGCCCTACAGATGCAAGATCCGAACGCCCGCCTTTGTCCACCTTTCGGCCATGGACCGCCTGTGCCGCGGACACATGCTGGCGGACAGCGTCGCGATCATGGGGGCCCTGGATGTCGTGTTCGGCGAGGTCGATCGATGAAGGTGACTAGCCATCCCGCGGGCGAAGCCGGCAGCTTCGCGTTCACGGCCGAGAACGAGGCGCGAGCCGGGCAGATCATTGCCCGCTATCCCGAGGGACGGCAGGCAAGCGCGGTGATCGCGCTGCTCGACCTGGCCCAGCGCCAGAACGGCAACTGGCTGTCCGCCGAGGCCATAGAATACGTGGCCAACAAGCTGGACATGGCACCCATCCGGGTGCACGAGGTCGTCTCCTTCTACACGATGTTCAACCAGAAGCCGGTCGGCAAACACTTCATCCAGGTGTGCCGCACGACGCCCTGTTGGCTGCGCGGCTCCGACGACCTGACCGGGACCTGCCTGAGCAAGCTCGGGACCAAGCTGGGCGAGACCAGCGATGACGGCCTGTTCACGGTGGTCGAGGTCGAGTGCCTGGGGGCCTGCGCCAATGCGCCCATGGTGCAGATCAACGATCTCTATTACGAGGACCTGACCCCCGAGCGCATGGCTGGGATAATCGACGACCTGAAGGACGGCAAGGAAATCCCCCTGGGGTCACAGACCGGCCGCCAAGGCTCGTCGCCGAACGGCGCGGCGGCTGCCGGCGTCGCGGCGGTTGTCGAGGAGGCGCTTGTGGTCAGCGAGGACGACGGCGCCGAAGCGGCCCTGGCAGTGGCAGACGCCGCCGTGGCCGACGATGGCGCCGAGCCGGCTGCGGAGGAAGCCGCGGCGGCGGGCGACGATGCGCTGCCGACCGACGCGGCTGCCGAAGAGGGCGTGGCCGGTGCTGACGAGCCTAGCGGCGTGGACTCGGGCATGGTCACGGCCGACTCGCCTGCCGAAAAAGATGCCGCTGTCGATGCGCCGGAGGTGGCGGCCGACGAGGACACGGCCGCGACGGCCCCGCGCGCGACCGACAAGGAGGCCTGATGCTTCAGGACCAGGACCGCATCTTCACGAACCTCTACGGCCAGGACGACTGGCGCCTGGACGGTGCGCGCCGCCGCGGCGTGTGGGATGGCACCAAGAAGGTACTCGACCTGGGCCGGGACGAAATTATCAACCAGATCAAGGCCTCGGAGCTGCGCGGGCGTGGCGGGGCCGGTTTTCCGGCCGGCCTCAAGTGGTCTTTCATGCCGAAGGAGAACGAAGGCCGTCCGGCCTACCTGGTGGTCAACGCGGACGAGTCGGAACCCGGCACCTGCAAGGACCGCGAGATCCTGCGGTACGATCCGCAGCGGTTGCTCGAGGGCTGCGTGGTCTCCGGCTTCGCCATGGGCGCCACCGCTTGCTACATCTACATCCGGGGCGAGTTTTTCAGCGAGGCCTCGCATGTCCAGCAGGCCATCGACGAGGCCTACGAGGCCGGATTGATCGGCAAGAACGCCTGCGGCTCGGGTTGGGACTACGACATCTATCTGCATCGCGGCGCCGGCGCCTACATCTGCGGCGAGGAGACCGCTCTCCTGGAGAGTCTGGAAGGCAAGAAAGGCCAGCCGCGCCTTAAACCGCCCTTCCCGGCGGCCTGCGGCCTCTACGGCTATCCGACCACGGTCAACAACGTCGAGACCATTGCCGTGGTGCCCGAGATCTTGCGCCGGGGTGTCACCTGGTGGACTTCGCTCGGCCGACCCCGAAACACGGGGACCAAGATCTTCAGTATCTCGGGACACGTCGAAAAGCCGTGCAACGTTGAAGAGGTGATGGGCATTCCGCTCAAGGAGCTGATCGAAAAACACGCTGGCGGGATACGGGGCGGCTGGGACAACCTGCTGGCGGTCATCCCCGGCGGCTCTTCGGTTCCCTGTATCCCACGGTCGATCTGCGACACCGTGTTGATGGATTTCGATTCGCTCCAGGACGTGAAGTCGGGCCTCGGCACCGCGGCGATCATCGTCATGGACAAGTCGACCGACATCGTCGCGGCGATCCAACGTCTGGCACACTTCTACATGCACGAAAGCTGCGGCCAGTGCACGCCCTGCCGCGAGGGCACCGGCTGGATGTGGCGCGTGCTGACCCGCATGATGACGGGCCGGGCCGAGCCGGAAGAGATCGACGTGCTGCTGGACGTGTCCCGGCAGGTCGAGGGCCATACCATCTGCGCCCTCGGCGATGCGGCCGCCTGGCCGATCCAGGGCCTGATCCGGCACTTCAGGCCCGAGTTGGAGCGGCGCATCAAGACGTACAAGGAAACCGGCCGGGCGGCGGCGGAGTAGGGGGCGGAGCATGCCGAAGCTGACCATAGACGGCCGGGAGATCGAGGCGGCCAGCGGCCTGACGGTGATTCAGGCCTGCGAGCTGGCCGGCATCGAGATTCCCCGTTTCTGCTATCACGAGCGCCTCTCGGTGGCCGGCAACTGCCGCATGTGCCTGGTCGAGATGGAGCGCTCGCCCAAGCTGATCGCGTCCTGCGCCATGCCGGTCGCCGACGGCATGGTGATCCGCACCGATACCCCTGCCGTTCAGAAGGCGCGCAAGGGGGTCATGGAGTTCCTGCTGATCAATCATCCCCTCGACTGCCCCATCTGCGATCAGGGTGGCGAGTGCGACCTGCAGGACCAGGCCATGGCCTACGGTTTCGATCGCGGACGCTACGAGGAGAACAAGCGCGCAGTACCGGACAAGTACATGGGCCCGTTGATCCAGACGATCATGACCCGGTGCATCCACTGCACGCGTTGTGTACGCTTCAGTACGGAGGTCGCGGGCATCGAGGAGATGGGTTTGCTCGGCCGCGGCGGGCACGTGGAGATCACGACCCTCGAAAAGGCCGTCGAATCGGAGCTTTCGGGCAACTTGGTCGATGTTTGCCCGGTCGGCGCGCTGACCTCCAAGCCCTATGCCTTCTCTGCGCGGTCCTGGGAGCTGCGCAAGACGGACAGCGTGGACGTGCTGGACGCCGTCGGCTCCAACATCCGGCTGGATTGCCGCGGGCGCGAGGTCATGCGCGTGTTGCCGCGCCTGCACGAGGATATCAACGAGGAGTGGATCGCCGACAAGACGCGCTGTGCCTGTGACGGCCTGCACCGCCGGCGTCTGGACCGCCCTTATGTGCGAAATGCCGAAGGCCGGCTCGAGGCGGCCTCCTGGGAGGAGGCATTCAAGGCGATCGCCGGGCGCCTCGGCGGTTTGAG
>JAOUCL010000290.1 GCA_029859805.1 Rhodospirillales bacterium
CATCCTCGCCGCCGTGGCCGCCTTGCTCTGCTTCCTCCCGGTGCTGACCGGCGTGGTCATGGCCTACGTCAACCGCGGCGACGGCGCGTCCTGGATGGACAGCCATTACCGCTTCCAGATCCGCACTTTCTGGATCGGGCTGCTGCTGGCCGCGGTCGGCGGCGTCGCGTCGCTTGCGGTGGTGGGCGTCGTCCTGCTGGCGCTGCTGCCGTTCTGGCTGGTCATCCGCTGCGCCCGGGGCCTGCGCTATCTGGCGCGGGCCGAGGCGCACCCCCGCCCGGCCAGCTGGATGTTCGGCTGAGCGGCCGAGCTCACCCCAGCGCCGTATGAACCAGGAACAGGACCAGGCCGGCGGCGGCCAGGGTCATCGACAGGCGCAGCATGCGGAACTTGGCGGCGCAGATGCCCGAGAGGTCGTGGCAGTAGCCGAGCTTGGTCTCGGCGAGCTCGTCCGGCCGCTCGCGGGCGACCCGCGCGAGATAGTCCCGGCGCTCCGCATAGCCGGTGATGTCGCCCCAGAACAGGATGCCGCCCGGTTGCCGGCGGATGCGCGGGAAGATGACCGAAAAGGCGCTGACCGCCGCACCCACCAGCGCCAGCATGATCAGCGCCCAGAGCAGGGCCTTCGGCTCGGGCCCGGCGAGGAGCGCGGCGATCGCCTCGGGCGCGCGCTGCAGCAGGAACAGCCCGGCGGCGACCACCAGGGTGAAGATGATCCCCGCCTTGCGGTCGGCCAGGTTGATGTTCTGGATGATCGCGCCGTTCAGGAAGTCGGCGAGCCGCTCGTGATGGGCGCCCAGCGCCGGTTGCTCCTGGCCGTGTGTGGCCCCTCCTCGCACCCCGGTTCCGCGTCGCGCGGCCGGGCTCCGTTCCAGGCGCCGCCGCCCTTTGCAGATCATGGCGGGGGCGCCTTCCACCAAATCAACCCGAGTCACGAGGCCGTGACGGCGAGATAGGCCACTTCATCACCCGTTCGTCTGCGAGGGGGACAGCGCCCAGCTGTTCGTAGAACCGCTAGGCAGCCTCGGTTCTCGTCCAGACGGTCCACATGACCGTTGCGCAGCCCTCGTCCCTGCCGATCGCAGCCAGCCGTGGAGGGAACGCCCCCGACACCCGAACCGCAAACACAAATGTCGGCTTTCTTGGCCGCCGCTTCAGCTTCGCCTCTGACTGCGGATCTGCGCCAAGGGTGATTGGCACGGCAAGGGTAGAGTCGGGATGTGGCGCGGTGGCGGTAGGATCGGCCTATCTGTTTCCGCCCCTTTCGTCTGGCGGTGCCTCATTAGCCGAGCCGGTTACTCCGTTTCCACACCCCTCTCATCGAACCGGACGTGCAGATTTCCCGCATCCGGCTCTCGGACAAGACTTCACGCCTTCACCCACGGCACGTCGTGCCCAAGCCGGGTCAGGCGTACGAGCCCGAAGTGCCCGTAAAGGTGCGAGGATGGATAGCTCCCGCCCTTGCGTCGCCTGACCTTGTGCTTGGCGCGCAACCACCGGCGCAACCGCACAGCTGTGTAGTTGTCGAGCGCCCGATACGCTTTGTTGACGGTCCCTACTTCGAAGTAGTTCGCCCATCCGCGCAGCGAGCGGTTCAGCTTGCCCACCAGCTCTGTGGTCTCTTGCCAAGTTCCCTTTCGTTCGGTCAGCACATGGATCTTCTCGACCATGCGCTTGATGCTCTTCTTCGATGGCCGGTATCCCAGGCGCGCCTGGCCGGTTCTCGCCGAATACATCCGGTGCACCCTTGTTGGAGCGGCACTGGGCATAGGCATGAGCCAGGATGTCCTCACGGCTGATCTTGTCGTACAGGGCGTAGAAGCGATAGCCGGCTTCTGCCTTCGCTTTCGCGTGCAACGCCATCTGCAGCTTCTGAACCCTCTTCGGAGTTGATAGGTTGCCCAATCTCCTGGTCCCTCACCGCGTCTTGCGTCTGTCTTGAACTGAGGCCCCTTCCCTCCGCCGGCGTTACCCGGCCTCAGCGGTACTACGAACCTCTCCGCCACCCCAGGGGGCCCGGCCTGTCCCTCGCGGGCGTCCGGTTGGTCATCCCCGACCACTCCTTGGGGCTTCCCGTGTTGCCCGCGCTTTCCTTGTGTACATGCTGCTGCCACTACTCCGGTGCAGCGCCTGGGCGTCGTCTTCACTCATTTCACCCAGACATATCAGCCTTCCCCGAAAGGGTCGTCGGGTCGGCCTGCACATCGTCCTTTTCGAGGCTTGCTCGGCATTCACTCGCGTTGCGGCCTGCACACGCGCGCTGTCACCTATTCGTGACACGCTACCCGAAGGCTTCAGCCATTTCGTCACCTCCATGACTGCTCCGGTTGCTTCCGGCTGGAGCGTTCGCCGGGTGGGGCTTGCACCCACTGGAAAAGCGCCGCCTTACCACGGCGCACACCCATTGCAGACATCTGGCCCAATTGTGCCAGATGACGTCGGCTCGACGCTCGGCGGACAAAATTGCATATAATGATATATGATGTGGACAAGACCGTGATACTCGCTGCCATTGTTACGAGAGTGAACGCATGGATCCGATCCCAATCATCAGGCGCAGCGTGTTTCTCCACTGCACGGGGACGCTCGAACGTCTCGGGTTCAGCGCCAAACGGGTCTTGGCCGGCGCGGGCATTCCCAATTGGCATCTTGGACCAGCCGACGACTGGATCCCTTACTCGGACCTGCTGAGGGCGCTAACGGCCGGGTATGAGACCGTCGGCGATTCGACCTTCGGGATGACCGTGGGGGAAGAGTTTCCGATGGACTTCGGCACGTTTGGCAGGATCGTGACCCAGTCTGTTTCGCTCTTCAGCGCCTGCCGGACGGTGGTTCGCCAGGGCAAACAACTCAACTCAACCACTCATTTCTGGATTGCCGAGTCGCCGGACGCGATTTGGCTTTGCCGAGCCCGGACACCATCGTGGCAGATGGAGCAATACGTGCTCAGTCACATGATTGGCCTTGTGAAAATGGCTTCGCGGAACGAATGGCAACCGAGGGAAGTTTATGTCAGCGCACCGCGCTCGCGCGCCTTTGAGCAGCTCGAGATCCTCGCCGATGCGAAGACCCGCTTCGGCCAGCCGTGCACCGCGCTTGCGATACCCAAGGCATTCTTGAGCGCACCACTGAAGCCGGGCCCCGGTTTCGAAAGCGCCGCATCTGAGAGCACTTTGATGAAGATATCGCCCGGGGACGATTTTGTGGGATCGCTGCGGCAGATTGTCGAGAGTCTTCTGCGAGAGCGGTATGCCGATATCGAGACAGTCAGCGAAGTTGTAGGCGTCTCGAAGCGCAAGCTGCAGCGAGAACTTGCGAAGGAAGGTCTCAAATACCGCGATCTCGTAGGACAGGTCCGTTACAAGATGGCGTGCAAGATGTTCGCCGAAACCGACATGACCGCGCGCGAGATCGCGCACGAGCTCTCCTATTCACGGGCATCTCATTTAATTCGCTCATTCCGTCACTGGTCCGGGCTCACCCCGGGCGAGCATCGCGAATTTCACAAGCAGCAGAAGCCAAACTGAGGCCCATACGCACGCAGCAAGGGCTGAACAAACCGCTTCCATCCTAGACCTTGATTGCACCGTCTTCATGGTGCAATGGCAGGCTCGCAATGCCTGATCGCCCGGTGATCGCACATTTTCCCAACAACCGACTTTCAGTGTTTTGGCAGAGTCATGCTTCTTGCGCGCTTGGCGACTGGCGCAAAATGGATATCCAACGGCACCAAATGGGCTTTGCATTTCAGGAACCAGTGACAGAATTTATGCGATTATATGTCTCTCCGTGGGATAAGAGCCAAGGAACTCCTCGCATAAAGAAGACGAGGAGGAGACAAAAGTGGCAGGGAGGAATGCGGCATGAAGCTCGGTGCTCTGCTGATGCCGTCGCATCCGCCGGAGCGTTCCATCCGGGACGGGCAACGCTGGGACCTCGCCGATCTGCAACGGCTCGACACGCTCGGCTTCGAGGAGGCGTGGATCGGTGAGCACTTCAGCGCGACCTGGGAGCCTTGTCCGGCTCCTGATCTACTAATCGCCCAGGCGCTCTTGACGACGAAGCGGATCCGGCTCGGACCGCTGGGCCACCTGCTCCCGTATCACAATCCGGTCGAGCTGGCGCATCGGGTCGCGTACCTCGATCACATGGCTGAGGGTCGGTACCAACTCGGCGTCGGCATCAGTGCGCTGCCGACCGATCACCAGCTTTTCGGCCTCGATGTCAGCGACGGCCGGAACCGCCGGATGACGTTTGAAGCGATCGACATGATGACGCGGCTCTGGGCCGATGGTGCAAGCGACTTCCAGGGCGAGTTCTGGTCAATGGGCGAACCGCGCAGCGAGTTGCCCGGCCTGGCATATCATCTTGGTCCCTATCAGAAGCCGCACCCACCGATCGCAATCGCCGGACTGACGCCCGGGTCCTCGAACCACAAGCTGGCCGGCGAAAAGGGTTACATCCCGGTCAGCCTGGGCATCGATCCCGACGCTTCGGTCACGGCAAGACACTGGGATGCGGTGGTCGAAGGTGCGGCTCGAACCGGCCGCAGTCCCGACCGCAACGATTGGCGGATCATCCGCGATGTCTACGTCGCGCCGACCGACGCCGAGGCGCGTGATCTTGCAATCAACGGCATCATGGGCCGCTGCTGGCGTGAGTTCCTCCTACCGATCTATCTCGATCTGGGGCTCGGACCGTTCCTGAAGCGTGATCCCTCGATGCCCGACGAGGCGGTCGACCTCGAGTACCTGGCTGACAACCTGTGGTTTGTCGGCTCGCCCAAGACGGTGGCCGACCGCATCCTCGACCTCCAGGATCGGACCGGCGGCTTCGGCTACCTGCTGATCGTTTCCTACGACGCGACGACCGAGCTCCAGCCCTGGGAGCGGAGCTTGCGGCTGTTGATGGACGAAGTCCTTCCGCTCGTCCAGAGACGTGGGCCCGCCTTACCGGGAGCAGAACTGAGGGCTGCGCTGTGAGCTATGTCGCCTTGGCCACGGACCGGTTCGAGGAGGTCACTTCGTTCTATGGCGAGCTCTTAGGCTTTCCAGTTGTCGAGCAGTGGGATCGTCCCAACGGTCGTGGACGGCGGTTCGATATCGGCGGCATGCGGCTGGAGATACTCGACAACGATCGGGAGCGGAACTCGCTGACCCTCGGCGAGCCGGCCGACCGGTTCCACGTCGTCGTCGAGGTCAAGGACATCGAGGACGCGAGGCATCGGATCGAGATCGAGGCTCCGCCCACGCAGGCCGTATCCTGGGGCGCGCGTCTCTTCCAGATCCGCGATCCGGACGGCGTACCGATCACCTTCTTGCAGTGGACAGGGACGGAAGGCCAGCAGGGTGAAAAAATCCGCGGTCGCCTCACCTCAGGGGCTGGCCAGGGGAGACACTTCACGCGAGTCGATTGGGCGCGTCAGCAGTTTGTCGACAAGCTCGGCATCGACCCGTTCCCAGGCACGGTGAACCTGATGATCGATGAACTCGAATCGATGTCTCTTTGGGACCGGATCAAGGATACGCCCGGAGTGAGGATCGATAATCCCAACAGCGGTCCAAACGATTGCAACGCCCGCTGCTACCGGGTCTCGATCGAAGGCCAAGTGGACGCGGCAATCGTCCTGCCCGAGGTCGCGGACTATTCGCCAAACCAGATCGAGATCATTGCCGCGGTTGGGGTTCGCGACGCGCTGGGCATCAACGATGGCGATGCGCTGACCTTAGAGCTCAAATAGGCCGGTCGTATGTTTATTGGACACACTTCCATCGTCGCTCGCAATCCAGATCAAGAGGGTGTCTGGAATGTGGGGACCATTTCCACCTTCCAAAGGTGGTCCCGTCGTCGGCTCAGATCCGGCCAAGAGAATGGGTGAAGCGTTATGAAAAGACTGATTGTGGGCATTTCGGGCTCCAGTGGAGTGATCTACGGGATCCGCATGCTGGAGGTGCTCAAGATCATGGGCGGCGTGGAAACGCACCTGGTGATGAGCCGCTTCGCAAGGATGAATATCGAGATCGAGACCCCGCACACCACAAAGTATGTGGAGGGCTTGGCTGACGAGGTGCACAACATCGGTAATCAAGCGGCGTCCATATCCAGCGGTTCATTCAAGACCGATGGCATGGTGGTTGCCCCCTGCTC
>JAOUCL010000291.1 GCA_029859805.1 Rhodospirillales bacterium
GACCGGCGCGGCGGTCGCGCCGGGCGACCTGGTGCTGGGACTGGCTTCGAGCGGACTGCATTCCAACGGCTTCTCCTTGCTGCGCCGGGTCGTCGCCGACCTCGGCCTCGACTATTCGGCGCCGGCGCCCTTCGCCCCGGAGGCGACGCTGGGCGAGGCCCTGCTGACGCCGACCCGGATCTACGTCAAGGCCTGCCTCGCGGCGCTGGAGACCGGCGCGGTCCGGGCGCTCGCCCACATCACCGGCGGCGGCCTGGTCGAGAACCTGCCGCGGGTGCTGCCCGAGGGCGCGGCGGCGGCGATCGACGGCCGCGCCTGGCCGGTGCCCGCGGTGTTCTCCTGGCTGGCCCGCGACGGCGGCGTGCCGGCCAGCGAGATGATACGAACCTTCAATTGCGGCATCGGTATGGCCGTGGTCGCCGAGGCCGCCCGCGCCGCCGAGGTCGAGCAGGCGCTCGCCGGGGCGGGCGAGACCGTATACCGCATCGGCCAAATCGAGGCTCGCGCGGAGGGCGGGCCGCAGGTCGTCTTCGAGCCGGAGGACCCGTCATGGCCCACGTGAAGGCCCGCCTGAAGGTCGGCGTCGTGATCTCGGGCCGGGGCAGCAACCTGCAGGCCCTGATCGAGGCCGCGCGCGACCCCGCCTATCCGGCCGAGATCGTGCTGGTCGTCTCCAATGTGCCCGGCGCCGACGGCCTGGCGCGCGCCGAGCAGGCGGGAATTCCGGCCGAGACCGTCGACCACCGCAACTTCGCGGGCCGCCAGCCCTTCGAGGAAGCGCTCACCCGGACCCTGGAGCAGGCCGGCGTCGAGCTGGTCTGCCTGGCCGGCTTCATGCGCATCGTGACCGAGGGCTTCATCGCGCAGTGGCACGACCGCCTGATCAACATCCACCCCTCGCTGCTGCCGGCCTTTCCGGGGCTCGACACCCACGCCCGGGCGCTCGCCGCAGGGGTCAAGCTGGCCGGCTGCACGGTCCACTTCGTGCGCGCCGAGGTCGACCACGGGCCGATCGTCGGCCAGGCGGCGGTGCCGGTCCTGCCCGGCGACACGGAAGGCGCCCTGGCCGCGCGCGTGCTCGAGGCCGAGCACCGGCTGTTCCCCTTCTGCCTGCGTCTGGTCGCCGAGGGCCGGGTGCGGGTCGCCGGCGAGGCCACCGAGATCGACGGCCTCGGCCCGCCGGGGGCACCGCTGATCAACCCGGCGCCGGAGTGAGACGGAGTGAGACTTGCAGTGCGCAGCCGCAGCCGCTAATTAGAATGCCGGTTTGCAGTCAGGGGAAGAGGAACGCATGCCCGACGACCAGATGCTGCACGAGCACCAGAAGACTTGGCACGGCTTCGTCAAGCTGATCACCTACTCGACCGCCGCCGTCATCGTCACCCTGGTCCTCATGGCGTTCTTTCTGCTCTAAGCGCGAGTCTTTCGTAGCCCGTCGGACGCCGGGCGGGCGCCTTCGCGCCTTCGGCTTCGCACGCCCCTTCGACACGCTCAGGGTGAGGTGGCGTGCGGGGCCGCGATGCGAGCGAAAACGGGGACAGGCACCATGCCGCTGCGCGGCAAGGAGCCAGTCCCTGTTTCCCTCCTGCGTTTCGCACCGCCCGCCGCAGGGTCAGCCGACGATTTCGTCGTCCGGGAAGAAGAAGGCGATCTCGATCGCGGCGTTCTCGGGCGAGTCCGAGCCGTGCACCGAGTTGGCCTCGATCGACTCGGCGAACTCGGCGCGGATCGTGCCCGGCGCCGCCTCGGCCGGGTTGGTCGCGCCCATGACCTCGCGGTTCCTCTCGACCGCCTTCTCGCTCTCCAGCACCTGCACCACCACGGGGCCGGAGGTCATGAAGGCGCAGAGGTCGGCGTAGAACGGCCGTTCGCGATGCACCTCGTAGAAGCCTTCGGCCTGCTCGCGGGTGAGCCGAACGCGCTTCTGGGCGACGATCCTCAGGCCGGCCGCCTCCAGCATGGCGTTGACCTTGCCGGTGATGTTCCGGCGCGTCGCGTCCGGCTTGATGATCGACAGCGTCCTCTCGACGGCCATGGCATGGGTCCCCCAATAAACCGAGTTGCGGGCGGCCTTATAGCGGCTTTGCCGCAATGCGGCAATGGCGGCAATGGCCGGCAATGGACAGTAATTGGCGGCGGTCGCTCGAGGTCAGTAAGCCTTCCCCTCGACGCGCGAAGGTTCGGATGGGGGGGTAACAGCGCCGGCACCGCTCTCAGCCTTGTGCTTTCGACCGGAAAGGCCCAACACCCCCCTCCTCGGTCCTCCACCAACGCGGCTACCGTGTGCACACATCTTTTGCAGCGATATCAGGGACATGGTGTCGATCGGGGCAATGTCCGTGGTGTGCGGGTCGCGAAGATGGTCACCGGGGGCCGAGGAACGGTCCGCCGCGCCAAGTTTCACCCCCCCACCCTGGCCCTCCCCCGCAAGGGGGGAGGGGACGAAAAGCGAGGGGCTTCAATGCTCTGCTCCCTCCCCCTTGACGGGGGAGGGCTGGGGTGGGGGTGACAAACCCATTCAAACCCCGAGCCAGGAGATGTGTGAATCTGCTCCCCCGCAAGGGGGGAGGAGGTGAATCCTCTGCTCCCTGCGGCAACGCGGCATTCGGGGGGCCGGGGAAGACACCCGCCGCTTTCCGCCCCACCCCAGCCCGTGCTATCTCCCCGCCATGCTGCACGTCAACGAGCTCAACTACCGGGTCGCCGGGCGGCCGCTTCTCGAGCGCGCGAGCTTCGCGGTCGACAAGGGCGAGCGGGCCGCCCTGGTCGGGCGCAACGGCACCGGCAAGACGACGCTCCTGAAGCTGATCTCGGGCGAGCTCGCGGCCGACGCCGGCGAGATCTCGCTGCCGCGCGGTATCCGGGTCGGCAAGGTGGCGCAGGAGGCCCCCGCGGGCCCCGAGAGCCTGCTCGACACCGTGCTGGCCGCCGACCAGGAACGCGTGCGGCTGCTCGCCGAGGCCGAGATGGCGCACGAGCCCGTGCGCATCGCCGAGGTCCACGAGCGCCTGGCGGCGATCCGCGCCGACAGCGCCCCGGCCCGCGCGGCGCGCATCCTGGCGGGCCTGGGCTTCGACGAGGCGGCCCAGGCGGGCGCCTGCAAGGCGCTCTCGGGTGGCTGGCGCATGCGGGTCGCCCTGGCCGCGCTCCTCTTCTCCGAGCCCGACCTGCTGCTGCTCGACGAGCCGACGAACCATCTGGACCTGGAGGCGACCCTCTGGCTCGAGGGCTACCTCAAGGGCTATCCGGGCACGCTGGTCCTGGTCTCCCACGACCGCGACCTGCTGAACCGGGTGCCCGAGCGCATCCTCCACCTCGAGGCCCGGCGGATCACCGCCTATGCCGGCAACTACGACCGCTTCGAGCGCACCCGGCGCGAGCACCTGGCCCGCCAGGCCGCGCTGAACGCCAAGCAGCAGGCCGAGCGCCGCCATATCCAGGCCTTCATCGACCGCTTCCGCTACAAGGCCAGCAAGGCGCGCCAGGCTCAGTCGCGCATCAAGGCGCTGGAACGCATGGAGCCGATCGCCGGCGTCATGGAGGCGCAGACCGTCACCTTCGCCTTCCCCGCGCCCAAGGCCCTGCCGCCGCCTTTGGTCACCCTGGACGGCGCGGCGGCCGGCTACGCGCCCGGCAAGCCGGTGCTGAGCGGCCTCGACCTGCGCCTCGACATGGACGACCGGATCGCGCTGCTGGGCGCCAACGGCAACGGCAAGTCGACCTTCGTGAAGCTCCTGGCCGGGCGCCTGACGCCCGCGGACGGCCGCCTGGTCCGCCCGTCCAAGCTGAGGGTCGGCTATTTCGCCCAGGACCAGGCCGAGGAGCTCGACCTGACGGCCACGCCCCTCGACCACATGGCGCGCCTTATGCCCGACGCGACGCCGCAGAAGCTGCGCGGCCAGCTCGGCCGCTTCGGGTTCGGCCAGGACAAGGCGGAGGTCGCGGTCGGCAAGCTCTCGGGCGGCGAGAAGGCGCGCCTTCTGTTCGCGCTGATGAGCCGCGAGGCGCCGCAGATCCTGCTGCTCGACGAGCCGACCAACCACCTCGACGTCGACGCGCGCCAGGCGCTCATCCAGGCGCTCAACGACTACGCCGGCGCCGTGGTGCTGGTCAGCCACGACCCGCACCTGATCGAGCTGATCGCAGACCGCCTCTGGCTGGTCGCCGGCGGCACGGTCCGGCCCTACGACGGCGACCTCGAGGACTATCGCAAGCTGCTGCTGGAGCAGCGCCGGGCCGAGCGCCAAAAGGCGCGCGCGGAACGGCCCGAGAAGACCGAAACCGTCAGCCGCAAGGACAAGCGCCGGGCCGCCGCCGAGGCCCGCAACGCCGTCGCCCACCTGCGCAAGGCCGCGCGCGACGCCGAGGCGCGCCTGGAGAAGCTCGCCCGCAAGAAGCAGGCCCTCGAGGCCGAGCTGGCCCGGCCCGAGGTCTACGACGGCCCGACCGCCGCGCTCCAGGACCTCCAGCTCGCGCACGGCGCCCTCAAGCAGGCCATCGCCGAGGCCGAGGAGGCTTGGCTCCAGGCCCAGGCGGCGCTGGAAGAGGCGTGAAGCGGCGGCCCGGCGGGTGGCGCGAAACGTGAGCAAACGAGCCCATGCACAGTAAATATGCGTTTGTTTTCAATGGGTTGTGGGGCGGCCGGAAGGGCGTACTGTCCCGTAAGCCATTGAAACAAAAGGGCTTTACCACGAAGACACAAAGGCACGAAGGAACAACTTCGGTTATCGCGCGCGCAGCGCGCAAACAAGACCTTCTTTGTGTCTTCGTGCCTTTGTGGTGACCCTTCGTTGTTTCGGAAAGCGACTCAGTTCCTAATATGTTCTTGATAAACGCCATTTAATACGCTATAGTTCCTATCATAAGAATTTCAGGGAGGGCTCCATGGACCCCTATCAGGTGATCGCCGAGGGCGGCGAGGCGCTGATCGCGGGCTGGTTGGGCGTCACGCTGTCGGCGGGTCTGCGTCTGCCCGAGAACCTGCCTTCGCCGAAGCGGAGCTCCGGCTCCGCGCAGGCAGGTGAATCGGAAGACCGCCGCGAGTTCCTCCTGGCCGGCGCCAAGGCCGCGCTCGAGCAGCTGGCCCCCGCCAGCGCCTGGCTCGGCGAGCGCCTCCAGGCCGTCCAGTTCCTCTGCTCCCACGCCGCCGCCATGCACTGGCAGGCCTCGGCCAACTCGCCCGTCCTGGGCGAGCCCGTCCGCCACCGCGCCCAGCGCTTCGCGACCCAGATGATGGCGCTGACCAGCCGCCAGCTCTCGACCCTGGCGCACCTCAGGGACGCACGGCGAAAGGAGCGCGAGGCCGCCGAGCGCCAGGCCTGGCGCCAGGAGGCCCACGCGACCAAGCAGCAGCTCGCCCGCGGCAGCGCCTTCACGGCCGAGCTCGAGCACATGATGAAGCTGGGCGCCGAGAGGGACGCGGTGCCGGAGGCCGCGGCCGCCCCGAAGGCGGCGGGCGCCGGCGTGCCCGAGCCACCGCCCGGGCCGGCCCCCGCCCTCAACCGCCGGGAGCGGAGGGCGCTGAAACGCCTGGACCGGAAGCAGCGGCGTCGGGCCGGGGCAGAGTGAACGCGATCGCGATCCGGAGTCCAGGCGCCCGGGATACGCGGGGGCGACTCGTCACTTGAACCGCGAGGCGGCGGATTTGACGGCTTCGCCCAATCGACCCCACGCGCCTTCGATGCCCTCCCTGAGATCCTCCCAGGCGTCCTCGCTGCTCTGCCGCAGCTCGCTCAGCTTGGCGTGGGCGGCCTGCTGCTGCTCGCGCAGGGTATCGATCTGCTTGTGGTAGGCCAGCTGGGCATTCGCCTGGGCCTTGTCCGCTTTCGCCTTGAGCTTGTCGATCTCGGCGCTCCACTCGTCCAGCTGTGCCTGAAGCTTCCGCTCGTAGGCTTCCTTCTTGCTCATGGGACTGCTCCTCGGCTCTGTCCTGTTCCGTCGGCTCCGGCGTCTCTCGGGCCGTGACGTCCTAAAGATGCCGGAAAATTCGGCCGGATGCATCCTTCGAGATGCGACGTGCCGAGCCGGACCGGATCCCGGTAAAAAAAGGGACAGTATACTTAATTCGACAGCCCCAGACGTGGGCTGAATTAAGTATACTGAGCTGCTTGCAAAATTCTC
>JAOUCL010000292.1 GCA_029859805.1 Rhodospirillales bacterium
CGGCTACTTCCAATATGCCGCACAGGGCCTGGAGGAAAGGAAACAGATCCTCTACCTGCTGGGCCCGGTCGGCGGCGGCAAGTCGTCCTTGGCGGAACGGCTCAAGGCGCTGATGGAAAAAGAGCCGATCTTCGTACTCAAGGCCGGCGATCAGATCAGCCCGCTGTTCGAATCGCCGCTCGGCCTGTTCAACCCGATCGAGATGGGCGACCTGCTCGAGGACAAATACGGCATCGCCCGGCGCCGCCTGACGGGCCTTCTGTCGCCCTGGGCGGTCAAGCGCCTGGACGAGTTCGGCGGCGATATCTCGAAGTTCAACGTCGTCAAGCTCATGCCGTCCAAGCTGAGGCAGGTCGGCATCGCCAAGACCGAGCCCGGCGACGAGAACAACCAGGACATTTCCGCCCTGGTCGGCAAGGTCGACATCCGCAAGCTCGAGCATTACAGCCAGAACGATCCCGACGCCTACAGCTACTCCGGCGGACTCAACCGCACGACCCAGGGGCTGCTCGAGTTCGTCGAGATGTTCAAGGCGCCGATCAAGGTCTTGCACCCGCTCCTGACCGCGACCCAGGAGCACAACTACCTCGGCACCGAGTACTTCGGCGCCTTTCCCTTCCAAGGCACCGTGCTGGCCCACTCCAACGAGGCGGAGTGGCAGCAGTTCAAGAGCAACAAGAACAACGAGGCCTTCCTCGACCGGATCTGCGTCATCAAGGTGCCCTATTGCCTGCGCGTCACGGAAGAGGCGCGGATCTACGACAAGCTGCTGCGCGAGAGCGAACTGGTCGATGCGCGCTGCGCGCCCGAGACCTTGATCATGCTGAGCCGCTTCACCACCTTGACCCGCCTGCGCGAGCATGAGAACTCGGCGCTCTACTCGAAATTGCGTGTCTATGACGGCGAAAACCTCAAGGACACCGATCCCAAGGCGCGCTCGATGCAGGAGTACCGAGAGGCCGCGGGCGTCGACGAGGGCATGAACGGGGTCAGCACCCGTTTCGCCTTCAAGGTCCTGTCCGAGACCTTCAACTTCGACACCTCCGAGATCGCCGCGGACCCGGTTCACCTCATGTACGTGCTGGAAAAGGCGATCAAGCGCGAGCAGTTCCCCGACGACACCGAGAGCACCTACCTGGAATTCATCAAGTCGGAACTCGCCCCCCGCTATGCGGAGTTCATCGGCCACGAGATTCAGAAGGCCTACCTCGAATCTTACACCGAATACGGCCAAAACCTGTTCGACCGCTATATCGCCTATGCCGACGCCTGGATCGAGGAGCAGGACTACAAGGATCCGGATACCGGCCAGATCTTCAACCGCGAGATCCTCGATGCCGAGCTGTCCAAGATCGAAAAGCCGGCGGGCATCGCGAACCCGAAGGACTTCCGCAACGAGGTGGTCAAGTTCGCGCTCAGGACCCGCGCCAACAACGACGGTAAGAATCCGGCCTGGACCGGCTACGAGAAGCTTCGAGAAGTGATCGAGAAGCGCATGTTCAGCCAGGTCGAGGACCTGCTGCCGGTGATCAGCTTCGGCACCAAGAAGGACACCACGACGGACCAGCAGCACAAGGAGTTCGTCGATCGCATGACCGAACGCGGCTACACCGATCGGCAGGTCCGGCGGCTGGTCGAATGGTACATGCGGGTAAACAAGGCCGGTTGAACGGAGAACGGCGATGGCTATGCCTCATTTCATAGACCGCCGCCTGAACCCGAAGCAGAAGAGCCTCGGGAACCGCCAGCGCTTCATGAGGCGGGCGCGTGCCCAGATCAAGGAAGTGGTCAACAAGTCCATACGAGAGCGCAACGTTTCCGACATTTCCAATGGCGAGACGATCTCGATCCCGACCAAGGGGATCGGGGAACCGCGCTTTCACCACGCCCCGACCGGCGGCCGGCGCGACCGCATCTTTACCGGCAACAAGGAATTCAACGCCGGCGACCGTATCCCGAAGCCGGCAGAGGGTGGCCAGGGAGAGGGCGGCAAGAAGGCGACCGATCGGGGCGAGGGCGAGGACGAGTTTCAGTTCGTGCTGTCGCGCGAGGAGTTCCTCGACATGTTCTTCGAGGATCTCGAGCTTCCCGACCTGGTGAAGACCAGCCTCAAGGAGGTCTGCAGCTACAAGCCGCACAGGGCCGGTTTTGCGAGCTCGGGCTCGCCGACCAACATCAACGTCCTCAGAACCATGCGCAACAGTTTCGGCCGGCGTATAGCGCTCAAGCGGCCGACCTCCGGCGACGAAGATGGGCTTACCCAGAGGATACTGGACCTGGAAGCCAGGTCTGACCTGACGCCGGACGAACGGCTATGGATGGCCGAACTGCACAAGCAGCTCGAGGAGTTGAAATGCCGGCGGCGGGCCATTCCCTACGTCGACCCCTTCGATCTCCGCTACAACCGGTACGAAAACCACCCCGAGCCGAACACCAACGCCGTCATGTTCTGCCTCATGGACGTCTCGGGTTCGATGGGCGAGCGCGAGAAGGACCTGGCCAAGCGGTTCTTCATGATCCTGCACATGTTCCTGAAGCGCCGCTACGAGCGCATCGAGGTGGTCTTCGTCCGCCATACCCATGAAGCCCAGGAGGTCGACGAGGAAACGTTCTTCTACAGCCGGGAGACGGGCGGGACGGTCGTCAGCTCGGCGCTGAAGGAAATGCTCGAGATCGTGCACGACCGCTATCCGCCCGGCGAATGGAACATCTATACGGCCCAGGCCTCCGATGGCGATAATTTCTCCGGCGACGCCGAGAAATGCATCGAGCTGCTCGATACCGCTCTGATGCCGCTCTGCCAGTACTACGCCTATGTCGAGATCCTCGACGAACGCGAAATGGAGCTGTTCCAGGATCCGGAAAAAGGAACGGCGCTGTGGCAGGCCTACCGGGCCGTCGGCGCCTCCTGGCCCAACTTCGAGACCAAACGCATCGCCGGACCGGGCGACATCTACCCGGTGTTCCGCGAGCTCTTCGCCAAGCAGGCCGCCGATGGCTGAGGCAGCCGCAAAGCGTGCGCCGGAAATGGAATCCGGTGGGGTAGCGGAGCCGGAGAGCCGCCATCTGTTCGAAGGATCGAACTGGACCTTCGATACCATGGGGCGGACCTACGACGCGATCCAGGAGATCGCGTTGAACGATCTCGGCCTCGACGTCTATCCGAACCAGATCGAGATCATTTCGTCGGAGCAGATGTTGGACGCCTATTCCTCGATCGGCATGCCGCTGATTTACCAGCACTGGTCCTACGGCAAGCGTTTCGTGCGCGAGGCGCAGATGTACCAAAAGGGCTATGCCGGGCTCGCCTACGAGATCGTCATCAACTCCAACCCCTGCATCAGCTACAACATGGAAGACAGCACCATGGCCATGCAGGCCCTGGTGATGGCGCACGCGGCCTTCGGCCACAATCACTTCTTCAAGAACAACTACCTGTTCCAGCAGTGGACCGACGCCGAGGGCATCCTCGATTATCTGGAATTCGCGAAGAGATACGTTGCCAAGTGCGAGGAGCGCCACAGCACCGCGGCGGTGGAGGAGATCCTCGACGCCGCCCACGCCCTCATGGACCACGGCGTGTTCCGCTATCGGCGACGCCCCAAGCTCAACCTGCGCGAACAGGCCGAACGCGAACGCGAACGGCGGCAGTATCAGGAGCGGACCTTCAACGACCTCTGGCGCACCTTGCCGCGTAACGGCGCCGACATGCAGCCGGAGCAGGCGGACGTCGAAATCGAGGAGCGCAAGACGCGCCTGAAGCTGCCCGAGGAGAACCTGCTCTACTTCCTGGAGAAGAACAGCCCCGTCCTCGAGCCGTGGCAAAGGGAACTCCTGCACATCGTCCGCAATATCGGGCAGTACTTCTACCCGCAGAAGCAGACCAAGGTCATGAACGAGGGCTGTGCCACCTTCGTGCACCTCTACATCATGAACCAGCTCTACGATAAGGGTTTGCTGCCCGAGGGGGCGATGCTGGAGGCGCTGCATTCCCATTCGAGCGTGATCTTCCAGCCGGATTTCAACGATAAACGCTACAGCGGCATCAATCCCTATGCCCTCGGCCTGGCGATGATGGAGGACATCAAGCGAATCTGCGTCGAGCCGACGCCGGAGGACGAGGAGTGGTTCCCGGAGATTGCCGGCAGCGGCGATTGGCGTGGAACGCTCAAGGACGCCTGGGCGAACTACCGCGACGAGTCCTTCATCCAGCAATACTTGAGCCCCAATGTGATTCGCAAGATGAAGCTCTTCCTGCTGGCGGACGATTCCACGGACACCCATTTCACCGTGACCGACATTCATGACGAACGCGGTTTCCGGAACGTGCGCCGCGCCTTGGCCCGCTCCTATGATCTCGGAGCCATCGAGCCCGACATACAGATCGTTGACGTCGACCTGCGCGGCGACCGCAAGCTACGGTTGCAGCACACGATGCGCGACGGCGTGCCGCTCAGCGAACGCAGCCGCGACGAAGTGTTGAAGCACATCCGGCGCCTGTGGGGCTATGAGGTCGGACTAGTCGGGGTCGAGGCGGACACGGATAAGACGAGCTACGAAGTATCCACCGAAGACGCGGCCGACGAGGACGACTAGGGTCGGTCACGCGCCGTCTTTCGAAGCACCGACCCAAAGCGCCGCGCCGTCCTGGCGACCGTCTACGGGCGGAGCGCGACTCGGATGCCCGAGATTCGCCTCCTGAGACCCATTAACTTCCGCTTAAGGCAAGGACGGCTACTGTTCGGCGCTGGATCTCTTCGTCGGTCCAGGGATTTTCGGCTACGGCCGCGAGGATCAACTGGACCGGATGACGGGTTGCCGGTCTTGGATGTCAGGAGGATCATTCTCATGACAGTGCGCCGATCCGCAGTCACCGTCCTTGCCTTGACGGCGCTCTCGTTTCTGCTTTCGGCCTGCCATGCGCACTGGCACGTGCCGCCGGGTCAATTGAAACACGTCGTTGACCCGCCGCCGGGCCATGGCTCCACGCCTCCGGGGCAAAAGAAGAAGAACTGATCATCGAGTTTCCGGGCCGGGCGACCACCGGTTAAGAATGCTCCGACATTTCTCCGGCAGTCGGGGCAGGATTACGGGGGGATGGTTTTGCCCGGCCCGGGATTTGCCAGATCGTCGCGGCGCGGCCCATCGATCCGGGCATCCACGCCGGCGATCCTAGAAAATCACGTAATTACAAGCCCTTCCTTGACGGATCTTCCCAATTTGTCTTGAATGTCCGGTAGGAGGTACGGGGTATGGAAAGGCTGGGTATCGGCCCGGCGGCCTTGCGCGCGCATTTGGGCGTGCGGCTGGCCGTGGTGGGCATGTTGTTTCTTTGTTTGAGCATCGGCCCCGCCGCAGGGGCCGCTGGGGCCGTCGGTGAGGACATCCAAGGCACCGGGCGTCCGGACGCTGCCCGCATGGTGCCAGTGAAATCGACCGAGGCCGACGACTGGCAACGGTCGGACGGCGGGGTGCTGCCTTGGAAACTCGGTGTGCCCAAGCTCACATTCGAAGGCTTCGAGCGGATCATCAGGGCGGCGTCCGGCGGGCTCGCGGCCACTTCGTTGGCGGCCAAGGAGTACGGCTTCGCCGACTACATGTTCGTAATCGATGGCACCGGGGTCGGCATCTATTGGGAGGAAGCTTCGGGGGAACGGCAGACCGCGGTTATCCTCAACGAAGTCTTCGGCATGTTCCAGACCATCTGCGAGGGCAAGTCGGCCTCCGGACAGACCCGCCAGGAGGCCAACGATACCTTTGCCCTAAAACAGGGGTTCGTTGCCTGTCAGAACCCGGATTGGGACAGCTACATAGCTGTTTCGGCCCTGAATTTCGGCGCGGTAACGCAGATCTTCGTGACCATCGGCCTGGCCGAGAACCGGGATGTCCTGGACATGATCAACCGCAACATCACCGACGTGGAGATCAAGGTCTTCGGGGGCCAGTAGGGCCGTTCTCGCGGTCGTCCGCCCGGCCGGCGGTCGCGGCGCCCTGCGCGACCTTCTCGAGCATGCGCGCCGCCTCGTTACCGCGCACCCTGGTAATGTCGTCTTGGTACTTGAGCAGCACGCCGAGGGTATTATCGATCGCCTGGGGATTCAGCGCGACCGTGTCGA
>JAOUCL010000064.1 GCA_029859805.1 Rhodospirillales bacterium
TCTCGGCCGACGGCAACATGGCGACATCGGGCTGCCAAACGCGGTCGTTGCTTGCCCCCAAAGTCGACCACCAACCGAGCAGCGCTACAAAGGCGCCCGCAAAGGGCAGCAGGGGCACGATAAGCCGCCGGCGGAGAAGGGCGGTCAACAGGCCGCCCGCGCCGAGCACCACAAATCCCAGTGCAAGCGTAACGCGGATCCCGTCGGCGACGGGCAAGGTAAACCAAAGCGCCAGCCCTCCCCAGATGGCCGCTCCGGCCACCAGCAGACCGATCAGACCGGCGCCAAGCCGTCGAGACAAGGTTTTCATGGGCTCCCGCTCCCTGCCTGCCGCCGCGCAAGGGCTTTCTGCATGTCCGAATGCCGATTGCTCTTCGTGGCGCTCTCCACCCAGGTTTCAGAGAGCCCGAAATGCCGCACCGAGTCCAGACCAAGAGTTTGGTTTAGGGCCATCCGTGATGTGATCTCACGTCTCGTAAACATAGATGGGAGCAACTCCAGACCGTCCAGAGCGGCGTTTTACGACTTAACAAATGAACTTAGAAACCGTCCTCCGTCGTCTCCAACCAGGTACAGCGTTCCTTGACGATCTCAGCCGTGTCGTCGTTGCCAACACCATGCGCAATCAGCGAGATGACCCGCTCGTCGCGGTCGTATCCTCCGTGCGCCTCACCGGGATCGGCGAACTCACCAAGGCCGAAGAGAGAAATCGGTTTCGCCACGTTAATCGTGATGTTGGTCGGGCTCGGGCAAAGCCTGGAATCGATGTATTCGGCAGCGAACTTCGGGGGGATGGGATAGCTCAGAATATCGTTCGGGTCGCTGAAGGCATAAATCGAAAGCCTGCGGAAGATTCTCTGGTCAAAATGCTCTCCCCCCGGCTGGCAATAGCTGCCGATTTGGCCCCGCACTTCCGCGCGCTTTTGGCCCATCTCCAGCAGCGGCAGCTGGTTCGCAAGCATATAGACGCGAAATTTCATCGCCTGCGTGGCCTCCCGGCCGCCGACAAGCCGGGGGGCATCTGCGGTCCTTGACAGGTTCCCGAAATATTGCAGCGAGTCCAAGACGATCCGGCTGCCCAGGCTGTGTGTCACGACGACGAAATCATCCTCTTGGACTTGTTTCACGCGCTCGCTTCTAAGATGATCGCACGGCACATCCGCGAAGCTGGCATAGTCGTTCCAGTCGCCATGGGTCATCCAGCAGAGCGACTCTCGAACCGAAGTCAAGATTGGAACATGCGGCTCTCCGAGAAACACGAGGGAGTCAGGCACATGGCTGTTTAGGAACTTCTTGAGCAGCGCGTTGAGAGACGCCCGGCGGAAGGCGAACTCAGCGGAATCATCGAACTCTATGATGGCTTTTTCCGCCTCGGTAATCTCCGACCAGGTGAGCTCGTAGAACAGGAGCTCGCGCGTCCGTTCCTTGTTCGTGTAGCGGCTGATTCTCAGCTGGCCGAGCCGATCCTCCGTAACGCTCGGGTCGCGAAGAACGATCTCCTTGTAGTTCAGCTCGCGAACATCGAGACGGAACTCACGCATGAGATGCTCCGTGAAGCGGCCCGAATAGCCCGGCAGGTGCTTGCCGATACCGTGCACCATGAGCAGCTTCAACTGATGTCCCGAAACTCCGTTCCGGCGTTCGTTCTCCTGCTCGCGCAACAGGCTTTCCAGACCATCGGACGCAGGCCCCTCGATATGGCAGGCGCGGGTGTCTTCGTCTTCGGCTTGTTCGAGTATCGCCTTGGTCACGCCCTTTCCGAAGCTCTCGCAGCCAGAGAGGAGGCCCAAGGCTAATATAAGCGAGAGCATTCGGAAGCTTGGCATCTCGGCGGCTTTTCGCACTCTGGTCGGCCTTTGTCGATCCAGAGAGCCCGCGCCGCTCGCACCAGCCGTCAATCGTCCGTCAGAGATCATTCCTTCAGGTATCCTTGGTGCGCCGGCGCGCCGCGGCCAAGCCTACTAATCTGGCTTGATCTTCGTAATCTTCGTCCCCTGCAGGCCAAGGCCTGCCATCAAGCCTTCCTGTTCGAAAAAGAAGACATAGATGTCATCCTTTGCCGACGTGGTCGTGAACCCACCGGCGGCGCCCTTATCTATCACGACGATGCTCGGTCCGGTGCCGATCTCCCAACCGTCGCTCTTGTCGAGGTACTTGAGCGCCGGATCGTTCATGAAGTACATCGCGTATCCGAACCACTGGACCCCCGCCTGCAAGCCATAGGATAAGGCTACGGTGTTGTAGTAACCCGCCGTCTTTCCGTTCACGCGCAGCGCGCCCTCGCCGGCCTGCGCTCCGATAATCAGGCCGCCCTTGATAATCTTCGGGAACACCAGAATGCCCTTCGCCCTTGCCGCAAGCGCCTTGGCTTCGGAAGAGTGGCTTTCGAGGGTTGCGAGCGCCTGCGTGCTGTCACGGTCGATTTCCGCAGCGGAGCCGGCGAGGCCCGGCCTCGGTACGAACGCAGAAAAAACGACGGCCGCGGCTAACAAAGTGGCCGAAAGCGGTCGGTGCATTGGTGACATGGATAATCTCCCTTGATCATATGGTTCTTTCTTGGGCCCCTGTTAGTGCAAACGTAGCTCACCCAGAATCGGCTGCGCCCCGCGTATCCGCCCCTTCGACCGGTCCGTCCTGAAGACCGGACTTGCCTGAAAAGGGGCGTCTTCGGCACCTCCTTATCAAAGGCAATATCAAACCAGCGAGTTCGTCAAGGTCATGTCCCCCCGGCGTGGAGCAGGAGCTGTGGCTAGCCGGCTTGGCGTAGCGACCAGCAAGGGTCTGGCCAAGGCAGACCGGTTATCCACGGCGGGCGGCCATCGCGGTTCCCGGGATCGGGTTGGATTATCGCCAACGCAACCTGAGACCAAGGACGGCCACGGCAAACGCTCGCCCGATCGGAGCAACCAATGCAAAGGCGATAGCGACCGAGCCAGGGACCGGGCCGCCGCGGAGCGGCAGCGAGACAATCTCAGGCATTGTGGAACGGCCCGGAGACGCGTAAGTGACCGGAGACGCGTAAGTGAGACGAGTACTTCCGGGTAAAACCAACGCCCCAACCCGTGGAACTGACACAGTCATGGACACGCCCGCCCGTACGGCACTTCAGATGATCACCGACTTCACCTTGGCCTTGCGGTTCGATGAGATCCCGCCCGCAACCGTCGAGATGGCGACCCTGCTCACGCTCGACACCATGGGCGTGGCGGCGGCGGCGACGCGGATGCAGGCGGCAGAGATCGCGCGCGACACGGCGGCAATGCTCTTCGCGGCCGGCGCGGATGCGCCCTCGGCCCGGATGCTGTTCGACACGCGCCGGGTGAGCCCTGCGGGGGCGGCCTACGCCGGCGCGACGCAGATCGACAATCTCGACGCCCACGACGGCTACCAGCCGGCCAAGGGGCACATCGGCGTCGTGGCCCTGCCCGCCCTTGCGGCCTTCGCCGACACGCTGCCCGCCGTCTCGGGGCGCGAGGCGCTCGTCTGCATGGTGCTCGGCTACGAGATCGGCGCGCGCGCGGGCGTCGTGCTGCATTCCACGGTTTCGGACTATCACACCTCGGGCGCCTGGAACGCCCTGGCCGTCGCGGCCATCGGCGCGCGCCTCAGGGGACACGATGCCGAGCGGCTCCGCCAGGGGCTCGGCATCGCGGAGTATCACGGCCCGCGCAGCCAGATGATGCGGGAGATCGACAACCCCTCGATGCTGCACGACGGCTCGGGCTGGGGCGCGCTCGCCGGCGTGACCGCGGCGTTTCTCGCCGAGCATGGGTTCACGGGGGCGCCGGCGCTCACCGTAGAGGCGCCGGAGATCGCGCACAACTGGGCCGATCTCGGATCGCGCTGGGAGACGGACCAGCAGTTCATCAAGCCCTACCCGATCTGCCGCTGGGCCCATGCCTTGATCGACGCCGCGCTCGAGCTTCGCCGCGAGCACGGACTGATGCCGGCCGATGTGGCGGCGGTCGAGATCGCCACCTTTCACGAGTCGGCGAGGCTCGCCGGAGGCATGCCGGACACCAGCCCGCGGGCCCAGTACAGCCTGCCCTTCCCGGTCGCGGCGGCGATCGCCCGCGGAAAGGTCGGTCTGGAGGAAGTGACCGGGGACGGGCTCCGTGATCCGGAGATCGCCCGCCTGGTCGCCGCGACCACGGTCCGCGAGGAGGCGAAGTACAACGCCCGCTTCCCGGACAAGGGCCGCTGGGGCGACGTCACACTGGTGCTGAAAGACGGCCGCCGCCTCGAGTCGGGCGAGACCAACGCGCGCGGCGGCGCGGAGGACCCGCTGCCCAGGGCGGAGGTTGTCGCCAAGTTCCACGAATACGCGGCGCCTGCCGTCGGCGAGGCCCGCGCGCAGGAGATCGCGCAGGCCATCCTCGGCCTCGAACGGCCCGCTGCGGACTTCAAGCGCGTGATCGACCTGTCCCTGCCGAACCGGCCTTCCGGCACGTAACAGGATATCGCCCGCCGGCCGAGGCCGGAAATCGTCGGAGGGATAGCCTCGGGTTTCCCAGCAGTGAGCACACCCTCGGCCGCAGGGGCGGCGTGACACCAGGCGGAGTCTCGGCGGCGCCCTTGACGCGGTCTCGACGGTTACCGATCGGTAACATCACCCTCTCGTCTCCGACCGAATAAGCGGTTGTGTTCCTTGCGCATTTCGGCGTCGGCATGCCGTGTCGGCGGGTGGTTACCGTTTGGTGACGCATTTCCCGCGGATGGTACCTGCCGCGGCGCGACGGGCGAGGGTAACCCGCTGTTTCACAAGGAATCTCTGCCTTTGGCACGAAAAATGCTTTGGCAGAAGCAAAAGTGGAATTAGCGGGGCGAAAGGCCGGGCAAACGGCCAGGAGACCAAACGCTAAACAGGAAAGCGAACACGGGGCGTGAAAATTAGCTTTTCTTTCGGTTGGAGTGGACTTGCCATCGCATCGGTCGCCTTGATCGCGGTCTTGGCGGGTTCGTATGCGGGGGCTGAATACTACTCCTCGCGAAGCTCCTTCTGTGGCGGCGTTTGCCACGTCATGGAGGAGCAGTACCAGGCCTGGAAGAAGTCGGGGCACCATGCGCCGAAGGTCGAAGCGGAGAAGCAGGCCAGCTGTATCGATTGCCACTTCCTTCCCGGTGGGCATGGGTCGTTCAAGGGAAAGATGGAGGGGATCAGGCATCTCGCCGCGTACCTCTACGACCGGGACGCGCACCTGCCGATCCGCCCCGTCGTCAAGGACGGCGCCTGCCTGCGGTCGGGTTGCCACGCGATAGAGAAATTCCAGGACGAGGAGGTCGAGTACGGCGAAAAAAGCACCTTCAAGCACAAGGCGCACTTCGAGAAAGAGACCCTGAAGGGCCAGAAGCTCTTCTGCGACACCTGCCACGTCAAGCATTCGGCGGAAAAGCATTTCGAGACCCCGAAGGCCGTTTGCTTCACCTGTCACTTGAGGCCGGCGGATCCCCAGGAGAATGAGCAGATCGCCGACCAGCCGCAGCTCGTCAAGGCCAGTCTCGATCCGGGCGCGACGGAAGACCTCAGTAATGGCGCCAACAAGGGCGCCAACAAGGGCGCCGACAACGGCGTCAAGTATGGAGCGTCTGTCGGCTTCAACGAGGGGGCCAACAAATGCGCCCTCTGCCACAAGATTCCGACCAAGTCCCTGCAACAACAACTGTCCGCCGACGACAAGAGCAAGAAGCCCATCACCCACGAGACCCTCGAAAAGGCCAAGGTGCCGTGCGAGAGCTGCCATCGGCACCAAGTCGCGGCCTCGGACCGGATCAAGACGGACGAGTGCCTCAATTGCCACAGTGCCTCGAAGGAGCTGTCTTCGAAGGGCCGCGACGGGAAACTGATGCACGACGAGCACGTGGCCGGCCGACGGGCCGACTGCGTCGAGTGCCATCAGCCGTCTCAACACGGCGCCAGGAAGGACTATCTGACCGGCATCCGCACTGCTTGCGCCGAGTGCCACCAGGATCAGCATCGCTTCCAGAACATGCTGCTGGCGGGCGCAAGGGTCAGCGAAAACGTGTCACCGACCCCCGCCCTCATGGATGCCGTCACGACCAACTGCGCCGGCTGTCACACCAAGCCCAAACACAGCAAGGGTCAATTGGTGAAGACCGGTTCCGGCGAGACCTGTGTGAAATGCCATACGCCGGAACATGACAAGATGCTCGACGACTGGAAGGACGTGCTCGAACGGGAGGTCGGGTTTGTCAAGGAAACGGAAACCGAAGCCCTCGAGGCGCTGGCCGCGGCAGAGGGCAAGCTGGATGCCGCGAAGTTGGAAGAGGCCAGGGAGATGATCGCCGTGGGCCAGGAGCTCTTCAACGTGGTCCAGATTGGCAACGGCGTCCACAACAAGAAGTACTCGATCATGATTCTGGATGAAGCGATCACAAACTTCGAAGACACGATCGATTTATTGGATAGTGAGAACTGAATAAAGAAGAAACATTTGTCTTTTCAATCAATGCACTATGGAGTGCTACGAAATGAAAGGGAGAATTGGACATGACTGAAATGACAAAGTCAACGATCGGACGGCGCCAAGTGCTCAAAGGCGCCGGCGTGGTGGCTGCCGGGACGGCGGCCCTCGCGACGCCGGTCAAGCAAGCCGAGGCGGCCAAGAAAGTGCCTCGCTGGGCCATGGTCATGGACCTGCGCCGGTGCATCGGTTGCAGCGCCTGCACGGTCGCCTGCAAGGCGGAGAACAATGTCTCTCTCGGCCGCTTCAGGACCGTCATCCAGCACAAGATGATCGGGACCTTCCCCAACGTCACGAAGGTCAACCTGCCGCTGATGTGCAATCACTGCACGAGCAACAAGGAAGACGCGAGTGCCAAGGTTCCGCCCTGCGTGAAGATCTGCCCGGAGTATCCGGGCGAGAGGCAGACCTACGTAACGCCGGAAGGCAAGAAGATCCGTTATCGCGGCGGGGCGACCTACAGGCGACCCGATGGGTTGATCCTCGTCGACGTCGAGAAATGCATCGGCTGCGGCAAATGCATCGATGGCTGTCCCTACGGGGTCAGGTCCTTCGACCCCTTCACGAAGGCCGGCAAGAAGCCCGAGAAACAGGCCGTGGACAAGTGCGACTTCTGCAAGCACAGGATCGACAACGGTGTCGAGCCTGCGTGCGTCAACACCTGTCAGGGGCGCGCGAGAATCTTCGGCGATCTCAACGATCCGGAAAGCGAGGTCGCAAAGCTCGTCAAGGAACATAACCTCGAGAAGAGCGTCCTGCTGCCAGAAGAAAAGACGAATCCGCACGTATTCTACATAGATCCGGACAACCTGCTGAAAACGGCCTACCGGCAGCGGGAGAAGGGCAAGCTGGATCACTACGTCGACACCCTGGATGGCTAAGGCCCCATCAGGACATAGGAGGACATTGGAAATGAAGAGCCTTAACAGACGTAACTTCATGAGCCTGTCTGCGGCCAGTGGTGCTGTCCTAGCGGCCGGGGCCGTCGATAGCCGACCCGCTTTGGCCGGAAGCGTCACCTTCGCCAAGGGGGGTAGGGATTTCTCACCCGTCACGGGCCGGGAGAGGAAAGCGATTCCGACCGCCTGTTGGCAATGCGTGACCCGCGATTCCCTGATCGGATTCGTCGAGGACGGACGCCTCGTCAAGCTCGAGGGACATCCCGAATCGATCCGGACCAACGGCGTGATCTGTGCCAAGGGCCAGGCGGGCGTCAACCAGGTCTACTTCCCGGACCGCATCCTTCATCCCTTGCGGCGCGTCGGCAAGCGCGGCGAGCACAAGTGGAAGAGGATCAGCTGGGACGAGGCCCTGGACGAGATCGCGGCACGCCTGAAGCCGCTTCGCGACGCCGGTACGCCCGAGAAGTTCATGTTCCAGTATGGTCGCATGAAGGCCAGTCAGTCCAAGGTCATGTCCGACTTCATGGCGGCCTATGGAACCAAGACCATCGGCAACCACACGTCGATTTGCGAAGGCGGCAAGTGGACCAGCCAGGAGCTCATGTGGGGCGGTCACTACGACAACTGGGACTTCGACAAGACCGACTTCGTGCTGATCTTCGGCAGCAACATGCTGAACACTCATACCAATCACATTCCGGTCGCTCAGAAGCTCATCGAGGCCCACGTGGGCCGGAAGGTGCCGGTGTACGTGTTCGACGTGCGGCTGACCAACACCGCGGCCCATGCCGACGAGTGGATCCCAATCAATGTCGGCAAGGACGGCCTGGTGGCGCTCTCCATGGTCAACGTCATCATGAACGAGGGTCTCTATAAGAAAGACCTCTTCAAGTTCATGAAGGTTTCCGCCGACCGAAAGGCCTCGATGGATGAGAAGATTGCCGCCGTCAAGGAACAGGTGGCCAAGTTCACGCCGGAGTTCGCCGAGAAGGAGAGCATGGTCCCGGCCGGCAAGATCCGCGATCTTGCCCGGAGGTTCGCCAAGTCGAAATCGGGTGTCGTGGTCAGCTATCGCGGAACCATCGCGCACCAGCACGGCGCCGATCAGGAGCGGGCCATGATGCTGCTGGCGGCCGTCACCGGCAACGTCAACAGCCCCGGCGGTCGTTGCCAGGGTGTCGGTGCGGGTTGGAAGTCCCCGAAGTCCAAGCATCCTAAGGCCCGGGCTCTGGACATCAACCACGGCTTCCCCGGCCAGGTGGCCTACCCGACCCACAAGGTCAGCAACCAGGTCCTGAAGATGATCAAGGACGGCAGAAACGGCCGGCCGGAGGTCTACATGTGGGCTTGCTACAACCCGGTCTACGTCAACGGCGAGGTCAACGAGAACCGCGAGATCATGATGGACGAGAGCATCATGCCCTTCCTGGTATGCTCGACCATCGTATACGACGAATCCTCGTCGCTCGCGGACATCATTGTCCCCGACGTCACCTATCTGGAGCGGTGGGACTGGGAGGACATGGTGTCGCCGACCCAGGTGGCCGAGTACTATTTCCGCCAGCCCCTTATTAAGCCTTTGGGCGAATCGAGGGATTTCGGCGACATGTGTGTTGGGTTGGCGAAGAGGCTCGGCATCGAGCTGGCCTGGAAGGACAAGGAGGACTTCGTCCGTCAGTCCTGCGAGATGACACCGGGCGTCAAGGAGGCCGGCGGCTTCGAGTACATGAAGAAGCACGGAGTCTGGCATGACAAGAACGCCAACCCGGACTACCTCGCCTTCGAGACCAGGATCCCGGCGTCGGCCCTCGAGGCGGACGGCGTGATCTTCGACGAGGCCTCGGGCGTCTACTGGAACTGGCACGAGTCCAAGGCCAAGACCGAGGCCGAGGCCAAGACGGTCGGCTACCAGAACACGCCGAAGTCCTACAAGGGTTTCGTGGGCCAGGAGGTCGACGGCGAGGTCTATCGCGGCTTCAAGCCGGATGCGGTCAACAAGTCCGGTTTCCTCGAGTTCTACTCCGAGCTCATGAAGGCCAAGGGCATGCCGGTCTTCCCCACCTATACGCCGATCCCCGAGCACGTGGAGATGGCTCCGGACGAGCTCCATCTCACTACCTACAAGGTTGCTGTGCATACCCATTCGCGGACGTCCCACTGCAAATGGCTGTCCGAGATCTATCACGACAATCCGGGATGGATGAATCCGAAGACTGCGGCAGAACGCGGACTCAAGGACGGTGACGTGATCCGGGTGCACAACAAGCTCGGCGGGATCACCACCAATGTCCATGTGACAGAGGGGATCATCCCCGGCGTCATCGCCATTTCCTACCATGTGGGTCGTGAACACTCGGGCCGTTACGGCTCGGGCAGTCCGTCCCCGATTCCGGGCGTGGCCGACGATCCGGATTTCAACAACAAGTGGTGGGACAAGCACGGGGTTCATCCGAACGCCATCATTGCCAGCTCGCCGGATGAGATCAGCGGCCAGCAGAGATGGATGGACACCGTCGTGAGGGTGGAGAAGGCCTGAGCCAAGAGGGAAGACCACACGAAAGGAGGATGAAGCATGGCAACCGCCCGGAAGGACATGGCCGAGACGGCCGCTTCACGGAGCAACGTGTACGGCCTCCTGGCCGCGGTCTTCCGGGCGGAACCCTCCGCCGCGTTCCTGGCTCAGGTCAAGTCTTCTGAGTTCGCGAACGTCCTCGAGTCGCTGGATCTCTCACTGGGCGACGACTTCCAAGACACTCCCTGTGACCAACTTGTCGAGGGCCTGGCCGTTGAATATACGAGATTGTTCATCGGTCCAGGCCCTCGAATTTCTCCCCACGAATCCACGAACATCGAATTCGAGAACCCGATGGAAGGAACCTTGTGGGGCCCGCAAACCGTGAAGGTGAAGAAGTTCATCGAGGCCGCCGGACTGGCATACGACGAATTGTTCGACGGCATGCCCGACCACGTGAGCGCGGAGCTGGAGTTCATGCAGCGGCTCGCGACGAAGGAAGCGGAGGCCTGGGAAGAGCGGAACGAAGAGTTCGCCACGAACATCCTGAAAATCGAGGAGCGGTTCCTCGACGAACATCTTTCCCTCTGGATCTCCCGCTTTTGCGACAAGGTCATCGAACACTCCGAACATCCCTTCTATCAGGGGTTCGCGGAGGTGACGAAAGGCTTCCTCGAATACGAGGGCAAGAGCCTGCAAGCCTTCAACAGCGGTACAGGCAACGGAAGAGGCTTCCCCGACTGACCGCGGGGTCGAGAGGCCTCGAGGACATTTCACGCCGGGTTTCGAAGCTGCGCGTATGTAACTTGGGAGATGTGAGATGAAACCATCGCTATGGCTTGCAGCCCTCTTCTCGGCGATCCTGCTGACCACGGGCACATACGCGCAAGATGAACCGAACCCCTTGATCGGAAGCCATCTTTATCGCTCCTACTGCTTCGTCTGCCATGGGGTGGACGGCGGGAGCGGAGGGCCTATCGCAAAGAACCTGGACCTCGACCCCGCCGATCTTTCCTCCGAGCGATACCAGAAGACAAAAGTAGAGAACCTGGCCACGCTGATCGGGGGTTACCGCAGGCGGGAAGAGTCGAACATGCCGAACTGGAGCATGGTGCTGACCCGGGCGGACCTGCTCGATATCGCGGCATACATCACCGTCATGACCCAGAAAGATCTCAGGTTCAGAGGGGACACGCGACGCGGACGGGCTATTTTCAAAAGGGCCTGTGCAGCTTGCCATGGCACGATTGGCGAGGGAAAAGGCCTTCTTGCGCACCAGATTGGCATTTCCATGATGGATTTCACGAAATCTGAGAATATGAAGAAGCTAAGCGATGAGGATCTCATAGTTTTCGTCCGGGACGGTAGTGGAGATTACATGCCGTCTTGGAAAGGGATCCTCAGCGACAGCGAAATTGCCGATGTCGCCTCCTACGTCCGCATGTTGGCGAGATAACGACACCTGGGCTTGTCTGGGGAGTCGGGCGGTCTTGTTGCGCTGACGCCTGTGTGAGGTAGAGTCCTTATTCCTAAGGAGAACGGGTGGTCATGCGCCAATGCAACCAGCGGCGCCTAGCGGTGAGGGCGCGGTGTCTCGGCGCCGCCCTGCTGGTCGCGCTGCTCTCTTTCTGCTCACCCGCGGCGCAGACCATCGCGCCGGGGGACCTCGCGGACTATCTCGAAAAGGGCAAGGCCGGAAAGACCTTCAACCTGGTCGACCTGCGTCCGGACGAGGCCTTTTCCAACCGGCACCTGCCTGGTGCGATCAACATCCCCTACGAGCGCCTGGCCGCGGATCGACTGCTTTTCCTCGATGGCCTGCCGGTCATTTTCTACGACGAGGCCGAACTCGACATCGGCCGCCTGAAGAAGGCGGTCGGCGCAAGGCTGCCTCGAAACGTGGTGGCTCTCGAAGGCGGCTTCCGCGGTTGGCTGGCGGCCCGTCTCCCGGTCACCGGAGGCACATGACGGGCGACCCGAGCTTCGAACCGGCAGTTGAAAGCCGCCGGAACGCGCGTTTGGCCCGACGCCGGGGCGGGGCCCGGCTGCGGAACCCGCAGGCAGGCCCCGCCCCGGAAGAAATCTCGGATACGTTCTGCGCCCTGTGCCAGAATGGGCGGGGGAATGGCGAGGGATGGTCGGCGGTACTGGAGGACGAGGATGCGGGTGGTGGTCGTGGTCACCGCGTTGCTGGTTGTTTCCGCGGGCGCCTGGTGGTGGGCCGGCATTCCGCGCACGCCGAAGGAGCTTTACGAGGCGCGGTGCTCGGCCTGCCATGCGCTCGCCGACCTCTCGCGGCGCCGGCCCGAGGAGATGGTCGCGATCATCGATACCATGCGCCATCGCAATGGCGCGGCTTCGGTGATCGGTGAGACGGAGGCGCAGGAAATCATCGGGTATCTGAAAAGCTTGAAGAACCCTTGAGCGCGCGTCCGGCGAGGGATTTCAGTATCGTTCCCCACCTGCGGGCAAAGGTGCTATACTTCAAGACAAAAGAACTGAGCGGGACGATGCTCGCGACGTGCGGGCTCGCTCGATCGATCGATCGGATCCCGGTCCAATGGTGGCTGCTGGCTTGCGCGACGGCACATCAGACAAGGCGGAGCCGGCGTTGCCTTGACCCCGGGTGGAGGCTCGCATGTTTCGCGCCGTCCTTCAGCTGCTTGTACTCGCCGTGGCGCTCGGTTCCGCGCGGGCGGCCGAACCGACCGCGGTGCGGTTCGGATTGACGGCGGTCGTGGTCCGGGAGAACCTGCAGCTCTACGACCGTTGGTCCGCCTATCTGAGCAAGCATGTCGGCCGTCCCGTCCATTTCGTTCAGGCGCGGTCCTACCGCGAGATCATGGGTCTCCTGGAAGCCGGTGGGCTCGATTTCGGCTGGATCTGCGGCTATCCCTTCGTGCAAAAGCGCGATCCGGAATTTCTCGAGCTCCTCGCCGTTCCGGTCTTCGAGGGGGCGCCGCTCTACCGCTCCTACATCATCGTGCCCCGCGACAGCGCCTTTGCCGCCTTGGCCGATCTGGAGGGCCGGGTGTTCGCCTTGTCCGACCCGGACTCCAATTCCGGCTACTTGGTGCCGCAGGCGATGCTGGCCCGGATGGGGCACAGGCCGGACAGCTTCTTTCGCCTCAATTTCTTCACCTACAGCCATGCCGAAACGATCGAAGCGGTCGCCGAAGGACTGGCCGACGGCGGCGCAGTCGATTCCTATGTTTGGGAGTATCTGAATAGGACCCAGCCGGATCTGACCGCGCAAACCCGGATCATCGTGCGCTCCGATACGTTCGGATTCCCGCCGCTCGTGTCCCGTCTGGGGATCGATCCCGAGTTGCGCGACGCCATGGCCGCGGTGCTGGTCGGCATGACCGCGGAGCCCGAGGGGCGCGAACTGCTTGACGCGTTCGCGTTGGACCGTTTCGGCACGTTCCCGGAGAGCCTCTTCGACTCGATTCGAGAGACGGCGGACAGCCTGCGTCAGGTGCCGCTGGTCGCGCCGCCGCCGGCCCGGGCCGTCCGCATTATCGGGGACTCCGAATGAGCTGGTACCGGCCGCAATCCTGGAGCCTGTCGGTCAAGATTCCCGTCATCCACAGCGTGATGATCGTCGGGGTGGCGCTCACCATAGGCGTCGTGGTCGTGGCTCAGGCCTGGGTGCAGTTCCGCGAGGAGCTGGAGGAGAAAGCGCTTCTCCTGGCCCGCGACGTCGCCACCGCTGCCCCCGAGGCCATCCTGCGGAACGATTACTGGACCCTTTACAATACGCTCAGGCGAACAGCGTCGCACATGCCGGCCCGGATCGGCGAGCCGCGCCTCCTGTCGGGCATGGTGCTCGACATGGACGGCCAGGTGCTCGCGCACATCGATCCGATGAACCACCCTCTCGGCCTCGCCTTGGACCCGGCGGAGGAGGCCGAGCGGCGGCTGCTCGACGACGCTCTGCGAACCGTGACGCCCAGCATCGTCACGGGCAGCGGCGGCGGCAGCGACTTCATCGAAAGCGTAGTTCCCATAACCTTCGACCAAAAGCGCCTCGGGGTAGTCCGCATTCGCGTGTCGATGGCGGAGTTGCAGGGGAAGATTTGGCGGGCGGGTCTCACCGTCCTGGTTCTGACCCTGGGCCTCGCCGCGGCGGGCAGCCTTCTGGGAGCGGTGATCTCGTCGCGCATGGGGCGCCGGCTGAAGGCCTTGGCCGAGGGCATGGAAACGGTCGGCCGCGGCGAGGTGTCGCAAGTTCGGCCGCTCGCCGCCGCCAATCGCGACGAGATCGGCCAGCTGGTCGCGAGGTTCAACGACATGGCGGCAGAGCTTGCGGAGAAGAAGCGGCTAGAGGAGAAGCTGGCCCTGAGCGAGAAGCTGGCGAGCCTGGGGCAGATCGTTGCCGGCGTCGCGCATGAGGTCAACAACCCCCTGGGAGGAATGCTCAACTGCATCAACACCTTGAAGATGCATCCGGAGGATCCCGCGCTGCTGCGGCGCTATCTGCCGCTCTTGGAGAAGGGACTCAACCGTATCGGCGCGACCGTTCAGGGGCTTCTGGTCGAGCTGCAGAACGAAGGCGAGCCGGCGCCCTGCGACCTCGCCTGTCTTTCGGACCTGAAGGAGTTGGTTGCCGCCGAGATCGGCGACCGGAAGATCGCGCTCCGCTGGGACAATGGCGTGCCCGGCGAGACCTGCCTCGGCTGCTCTTGTCCCAACCTCCAGCAGGTCCTCCTGAACCTCATGAACAACAGCATCAGGGCCATGCCGGAAGGCGGAACCCTGGCCTTCCGCTCCTGCCGCGAGAACAATTCCCTGGTGATGGAAGTGGAAGACAGCGGGGTCGGCATCCCCAAGGAACACAGGCGGCACCTGTTCGATCCGTTCTTCACCAGCCGGCCCAACGGGACCGGATTGGGACTGTGGGTGACATACCAGCTGGTCCAGAGAATGCACGGAACCATCCAGGTGGAAAGCGAACCCGGGCAGGGCAGCCTGTTCCGCGTGCGCCTGCCGCTCGAAAGCGACGCGGTGGCGGAGAAGGTCCAGTGACGGCGACCGGCAAATCTGCCCCCTCTGCACCACGGGTTCTCCTGGTCGAAGACGACGAGATCATGCGCCTGTCGTTGGATGACCGGCTGCGCATGGAGGGGATCCCGGCCACCAGCGTCCCCGACCTGGCGGGGGCGCGGCGCGAACTGGCGAAGGGTGGTCTGGACCTCGTGGTGACCGACGTCCGGTTGCCCGATGGATCCGGCCGGACCTTGTTCGAGGAGGTGTGCCGGCAACACCCGGGGACGCCGGTGATTCTCATAACCGCCTTTGTGTCGGTGCCGCAGGCCGTGGCGCTGATCAAGGCCGGCGCCGTCGACTACATAACGAAGCCGTTCGACATCGAGGCCTTCATAAGCCTGGTCGAGCGGACGCTCTCGAGGGTTTCCGACGCCCATCAGGCGGAACTCACGGACATGGATGGGTTGAAATTCCGGGCCGGCAGTGGCGCGCTCGGAAAAAGCCCCGCCATGCGCCGGATCGAAGACGTGGTGGCGCGGCTGCGCGATGTCGACAGCTCGTTGCTGCTCACCGGCGAATCGGGCGCGGGCAAGGAAGTGGTCGCTCGACTGGTTCACCACAACAGCCGCCGCGCCGGCGGGCCCTTCGTCGCGATCAACTGCGCTGCTGTTCCTGGCGAACTTGTAGAGAGCGAGCTTTTCGGCCACGAGCGCGGGGCCTTCACGGGCGCCGACCAGCGCCGCATAGGCCGATTCGAACTGGCCGAAGGGGGGACCCTGTTCCTGGACGAGATCGCGGAAATTCCGCCGGAGGTCCAGGTCAAGCTGCTGCGGGTCCTCCAGGAACGGAATATCGAGCGGGTCGGCGGGAGCGTCCCCATACCCCTCGACGTACGTGTGATTGCGGCCACCCAGGTCGATCTCGACGAGGCGATGCAGAACGGCCGCTTCCGGTCCGATCTCTATTGGCGCTTGAACGTCATTCACATTGCCATTCCGCCGTTGCGGGAGCGCAGCGAGGACATCGTCTTTCTATCGCGGAAGTTCGTCACGGAGCACGCGCGCGCGATGGAAAAGCAGGTTACGGGGCTTTCGAGGCAGGCTGAGGCGCGCCTGCTGAACATGCCTTTCCCGGGCAATGTCCGGGAGCTGAAGAACCTTCTGGAAAGGGCGGTCGCCCTCTGCGCCGGTCCCCAGCTGCAGGAGCATGATCTCTTTGTCCTGGAGTCGGAGGAAGCCGAGGTCGGGGCAGGGCCGCCCTCCCTCAAGGAAGCCGTGGCTCTGACCGAACGCGCGGCCATCCGCTCCGCGCTCACGCGTTCGGACTGGTCGATCACCAAGGCCGCCGAGGTCCTGGCGATTTCCCGCAAGAACCTGTGGGAAAAGATGAAGCGCTACGGCATCGAGCGGTGAAATCCGGCGTCTTTATTCGTTAGCGATTTCCGGTCTCGAGACCCCGCTCCGTTTTGACGCCGACGGTCCAGCCGGCGACAGCAATTGACCTATGTCAAAGACAAAATCGGTCTTTTGGTGGTCTGATACAGGCTGTCCGTAACGGGGAAGCGAGAGGCGCTCATGGCCGTGGTATTCCTTGGTGCCGCGCGGAGCGCCCGCTGGGCGATGGCGTGTCCTGGGGCTCCGGCCGCCTGGCGCGGACCCCGAGCGCGGGGCACACTCCCTTCATCGAATTCCCTCGCCAACGGCTGAGCCGGCCAATGACCGGCGACGGCCAGAGTGGGGACGCCAAGGCCGTCGGGGCGGTCCTCGTGCTGGGCGGCGGGATCGCCGGCATGCAGGCGTCGCTGGACCTCGCCAACGGCGGCTACAAGGTCTACCTGGTCGAGAAGAAGTCGGCGATCGGCGGCCACATGGCCAAGCTCGACAAGACCTTCCCGACCAACGACTGCGCCATGTGCACGATCTCGCCGCGCCTGGTCGAGGTCGGGCGCCATCCCAACATCGAGCTTCTCCCCGACAGCGAGGTCCTTGGCCTCGAAGGTAAGGCAGGGGACTTCACGGCCACCGTCCGCACCCGGCCGCGCTATATCGACCTCGACAGGTGCAACGGCTGCGGCAAGTGCGCGGAGGTCTGCCCGGAGCGGCTGCCCAATCCCTTCGACGAGGGCCTGGGCGAACGGCGGGCCGCCTACAAGCTGTACCCCCAGGCGACCCCCGACGCCTTCGCGATCGAAAAGCGCGGCGTCGCGCCCTGCCGTGATGCCTGTCCCGCCGGCCAGCGTGCCCAGGGCTATATCTCGCTCCTGCGTGAGGGGCGGATCGACGAGGCCTATCGGGCGATCAAGGAGGACAATCCCTTCCCCGGCATCTGCGGCCGCATCTGCGACCACCGCTGCGAGACCGCGTGCAGCCGGGGCAAGGTCGACGAGCCGGTCAACATCCACGGCCTCAAGCGCTTCATCGCCGACGCGTTCTACGCGAAGCCGCGCGCCAAGCCCGAGCCGGCGCCCCGCCGCTACGACGAGCGTATCGCCATCATCGGCGCCGGCCCCTGCGGGCTGACGGTCGCGCAGGACCTCTGTCTCGAGGGCTATCCCGTCACGGTCTTCGAGGCGCTGCCGGTCGCCGGCGGCATGCTGCGCTTCGGCGTTCCCGACTTTCGGCTGCCCGCCGCCATCGTCGACCGCGAGGTCCAGGATATCGTCGATCTCGGCGTCGACCTCAGGCTCGGCACGCCGGTCGAAAGCCTCGACGACCTGCTGGACGAGGGCTACGCCGCGGTGCTCATGGCCGTCGGCGCCCACGAGGGGATCCGCCTGCCGATCCCCGGCGGCGACCTCGACGGGATTCTCATCAACACCCGGTTCCTGCGCGACGTGCGCCTGGCGGAGCTCGGCGCCGAGGGCGCGCGGGACCCGCGGCCGGACATCGAGGGCAAGCGCGTCCTGGTGGTCGGCGGCGGGGACGTCGCGGTCGACGTCGCGCGGACGGCCGTCCGGCTCGGCGCCGGCGACGTGCAGATGGCGGTGCGCGGCAGCGGCGGGAAGATGCCGGCGAAGGAGTCCGAGATCGCGCGCGCGCGCGAAGAGGGCATCCGCATGCACGTCGGCCTGAACTTCCTCCGCGTCGTCGACGACGGACACGGGCGCGCCGCCGGCCTCGAGTGCCAGCGCGTCGAGCGCTTCGAGACCGACGAGACCGGACGTGCCGTGCCCCTGACCGTCCCGGACTCGGAGCACGTGATGGCCGCCGACGTGATCGTCTTCTCCGTCGGCCAGCGGGTCGGTCTGGCTTTCATCCCGGACGATGCCGGCGTGGGCGTCACGCGCGCACGGACCATCGCCGTCGACCCCGATACCTTCATGACCGACCGCCCCGGCATCTTCGCCGCCGGCGACAGCATCAGCGGCACCGCCTTCGTCATCGAGGCCGTGGCCGGGGGCCATCGGGTCGCCGGTGCGATCCATCGTCATCTGCGCGGCGAAGCCATGAAGACGGCGCGGCCCGCCGGGCCGCCGGTCGCGGAGCTCTCGCAAAAGGAGATCGACGCCCGCCTGCTGAAGGGCGAGATCGGCTACGCGCCGCAAACGCCGATGCCCGAGATCGCGGTCGCTGACCGCGCGGGCAATTTCACGGAGATCGAGCTCGGCTACAGCGAGCAACAGGCCATGGCCGAGGCCGAGCGCTGCCTGTCCTGCGGCATCTGTTCGGAGTGCCTGACCTGCGTCGAGGCCTGCGGCGTCGACGCCATCGACCACGAGATGGAGGAGTCGACGCGCCGGATTCACGTGGGCGCCGCCATTCTCGCCCCCGGCTTCCAGCCGTACCGCGCCGAGCTGTCCGAGGAATTCGGCCTGGGCCGCTATCCGAATGTCGTCACCTCGCTGCAATTCGAGCGGCTGTTGAGCGCGTCCGGGCCGACCAACGGCCACGTGAAGCGCCCCTCGGACGATCGGACGCCGAAGAAGATCGCGTTCCTGCAATGCGTCGGCTCGCGCGACCAGACGCACGATTACTGCTCGGCGGTCTGCTGCATGTACGGGACCAAGCAGGCCATCATGGCCATCGAGCACGAGCCCGAGACGCAGGCCCAGGTGTTCATGATGGACGTACGCGCCTTCAGCAAGGGCTACGAGGCCTATTACCGGCGCGCCCGCGACAAGTACGGCATCGAGTACACGCGCTGCCGCATCTCGTCGCTCAAGGAGGATCCCGCGACCGGCGACCTGATGCTGCGCTACGTCGACCGCACCCCGCCGTCGTCCGGCGGCGAGGGGGTGCCTGCCCGATCCGAGGTGCGCGACGAGGCCTTCGACATGGTCGTGCTCTCCGTCGGCATGGAGGTATCCGAGGGCGTGCGCGACCTCGGCCGCAAGCTGGGGCTCGAGCTCGACGATCACGGCTTCTGCCGGACCCTGCAGTTCGACCCGGTGCACACCAGCCGGCCCGGCGTCTACGCGGTCGGGCCTTTCCGCGAGCCCAAGGACATCGCGGAATCCCTGATCGAGGCCGGCGCGGCGGCGGCCTCAATCAGGGATTCCGCG
>JAOUCL010000065.1 GCA_029859805.1 Rhodospirillales bacterium
GCCGCCTTCTCCGGCGAGCGGCCCCAGACCAGCACGTTGCAGATCGGCCGGACCGATGCGTGGGCCATGATCAGGTGCGGCGCCAGGGCCCCGGTGCCGACCATCAGCAAGCGCTCGCAGTCGGGCTGCGACAGGTAGCTGGAGGCGAGCGCCGAGGCGGCGGCGGTGCGTTTCAGCGTAAGCATCGGCCCGTCGATCAGGGCTCGAGGCGCGCCGCTGTTGCCGTCGAGCAGCAGATAGGCCCCCATGACCGCGGGCAGTGCTCGTTCTGCGTTGTCCGGAAACACGGTCACGATCTTGACGCCGATGTGCCGTCCCGCCTGCCATGCCGGCATTAGCAGAAGAGTGCCTTCCGGCCCGCCCGACGCCCCGAGGTCGTGATGGTGGCGTACCGGCACCTCGGCGCCCCGGCGAAAGGCTTGGCGCAGGCGCTCGACCAGGGAATCCCAGTCGAGTGCGCCTTCGACCTCGGCTGCCGAGATGACTCGCACGGCCCGGTGGCTGGCTAGGCCGCGGGCCGCTCGGGACCGCTGCCCCGAACCACGTTCGGCGGGGGCCGCGTCGCTACCGCCGACGTCTGGGAGTCGGGCCTGGCCGCGGCGCGCTCCTGGCTGTGCCGTTGCACCTCGCGCTCCAGCTTGGCGACTTGGCCGCGCGCCGCGCGGGCTTGCCGGCGTTGCTTGCCGCCGGAAAGCCACATGACGAGGGCGCCGGTCAGAAAGCCGATGAGCACGCTGCCAAGGACCAGGACGAATACCGGCACGTCGACCGCGACCTCGAAGGGCCACAAGTCCAAGGGTACGAAATGCCGGTTCGCCACGGCGAAAACGACGATCACCAGGGTGAGCGGGAGGGTCAGAATCCACGAGAAGTGTTTCACGGGCGTGACCAGGGTTGCCTCACGAAATCGACCGGCGGTCTACCGCGCCCGGCCGGCGCGCCCTCAACTTCTGTCGTTCAGGCGGTCGCGCAACTGCTTACCCGTCTTGAAGAACGGGATAAACTTTTCCGAAACGGCCACGGCCGTGCCGGTGCGCGGGTTGCGGCCGATGCGCGCTTCGCGGCGTTTCACGGAGAAAGCGCCGAAACCGCGCAGCTCCACGCGGTCGCCCCGGGACAACGCATGGCCGACCTCGTCGAAGATCGTGGTTACGATACGCTCCACATCCCGCTGGTAGAGGTGCGGATTGAGTTCGGCAATACGTTGAATCAATTCGGACTTCGTCATGACCCCATGTCCCCAACCAGAGTGTCCGACGATCAGACCGGCGACAGATGCCACCCCAAGATCCCGGGGCTGTCGGCCCGGACACCAGCTAACCCATTAGAGGGTGCCAGAGGCACAGCAGTCCGTCAAGGGTAAGTCGTTCAGAACAAAGGCGTTTTTTGCAATGCAGCAGCGCCCCGACCAGGCGCCGCGAACAAAACGGCCCGGCGTCGCAAGGGTTTCGCCGGGCCGGCACTCGAGATTCACGGTCTGGCTGAGGTCACTCCGCCGTATCGTCGCCCGCTTCAGGGGTATCGCCGGCATCGGATTCCTCAGGCTCCTTCGGTGACTTCTTGGCGGCCTTGGCAGGTTTCTTCTTGGCGGCCTTGGCCTTCTTTTCTTCCTTTTCGGCGGTCTCGTCGGCCGACTCATCAGCCTTCTTCTCGGCCTTTTTCTTGGCCTTCTTTTCTTCCTTTTCGGCGGTCTCGTCGGCCGACTCATCAACCTTCTTCTCGGCTTTTTTCTTGGCCTTCTTTTCCGTCCCGGTTTCGCTCGCGTCTTCCTGGGTCTCCTTCTCCTTGGCCGCCCTGGAGAAGGCCGCGCCGAGGATATCGCCGAGGCTGGCGCCGGAGTCGGACGAGCCGTACTCGGCCATGGCCTGCTTCTCTTCCTGGATCTCACGCTGCTTGATAGACAGCGTGACCTTCCGGGTTTTCTTGTCGATGCTTATCACCCTGGCGTCGACTTTCTCGCCCACGGCAAAGCGGTCGGGCCGCTGCTCGCTGCGGTCGCGCGACAGCTCCGCCTTCCGGATGAAACCGAGAACACCGTCCCCGACCTGGACTTCGATGCCGTTGTCGAGCACGTGATGCACGGTGCCGGTGACGACGGCGCCCTTCTTGAGGGTCTCGGCTGCCTGGCCGAAGGGATCTTCGGTGAGCTGCTTAATGCCGAGGCTGATGCGCTCCTTGTCGACATCGACGTCGAGAACCTTGACTTTGACGACATCGCCCTTGGCGTAGTCCTTGACGGCTTCCTCGCCGCTGCGGGACCAATCCAGGTCGGACAGGTGCACCATGCCGTCGATATCTCCCGGCAGGCCGACGAAGAGTCCGAACTCGGTGATGTTCTTGATCTCGCCCTCGAGTTCGGAACCGGCAGTATATTTCTCGAGGAAATCGTCCCAGGGATTGCCCAGGCATTGCTTGAGGCCCAGGCTGATGCGCCGTTTCTGCTCGTCCACGTCGAGCACCATGACCTCGACCTCCTGGCTGGTCGAAACGATCTTGCCGGGGTGGATGTTCTTCTTGGTCCAGCTCATTTCGGAAACGTGCACCAGGCCCTCGATGCCGGCTTCCAGCTCGACGAAGGCGCCGTAATCCGTGATGTTGGTCACCCGGCCGGTGAACCTGGCATCGACCGGATACTTGGCCGCTACGCCCTCCCAGGGATCGGCCTCGAGCTGTTTCATGCCCAGGCTGATGCGCTGGGTCTCCGGATTGAAGCGGATCACCTGGACCTGGACCTGCTGGCCGATCGACAGCGCGTCCGTCGGATGGTTGATGCGCTTCCAAGAAATGTCGGTCACGTGCAGCAGGCCGTCGACGCCGCCCAGATCGACGAAGGCGCCGTAGTCCGTGATGTTCTTGACCACCCCGGTCAGGACCTGGCCTTCCTTGAGGTTGGCCACCAGTTCCGAGCGCTGTTCGGCGCGGGTTTCCTCGAGCACGGCGCGGCGCGAAACCACGATGTTGCCGCGTGACCGGTCCATCTTGAGGATCTGGAAGGGTTGCGGCGATCCCATCAGCGGGCTCACATCGCGGACTGGGCGGATGTCGACCTGGCTGCCGGGCAGGAAGGCCACGGCGCCCGACAGGTCGACGGTGAAGCCGCCCTTGACCCGGCCGAAGATCACGCCGCTCACCCGCTCGTTCTTCTCGAAGGCCTTCTCCAGTTGCACCCAGGCCTCCTCGCGCCGGGCCTTCTCGCGGGACAGCACGGCCTCGCCGTTCTTGTTCTCCATGCGCTCGAGGTAGACCTCGACCTCGTCCCCGGGCTTCAGTTCGGTGCCTTCGCCGGTCTTGGCGAATTCCTTCAAGGCCACACGGCCCTCGGACTTGAGGCCGACGTCGACCAGGGCGCTGTCGCCCTCGATGGCGATCACGGTGCCCCGGAGCACCGTGCCCTCCAGGCGCACGGTGTCACCCAACGACTCCTCGAGCAGGGCGGCGAAATTTTCCTTGTGCGGTACGGCGGTTTCGGTTGCGGCGTTTGCCATGAATTCTGTCTTCCTTCTCTACTTCGGTTTGGTTTACGGGCCGGCCGGTTGCATCCGGCGGTCTTCCCAGGCCCATCCCGGGCGTAGACCTCGTTGACTCGGGCAGCTGGCCGTCAGGGCCTGATGGCGGGGTGACGCGAAAGGATATGACCGAGCGCGGCCGCAAGCACCGCGTCGGCGTTCATCTCCGTCGTATCCAGGACGACAGCATCCTCCGCCGGCCTCAAAGGCGCAGCTTCCCGCCCGCTATCGCGGGCATCACGATCCCGCACCTCTTGCAGGACGCGCGCGTATATACTCCGCTCGCCGCTTTCAAGCAACTCTTTGTGTCGGCGCCGGGCGCGAATTTCAGGGCTCGCGGTGACGTAGAACTTCACCTCGGCGCCCGGGCAGACCACGGTGCCGATATCCCGACCGTCCAGCACCGCGCCCGCCTGTCCACCCGGCGGGTGTTCGGCAAAGTGGCGCTGGAAGGCGAGCAGGGCGGCACGCACCTGCGGAACGGCGGCGACGACCGAGGCGCCCTGCCCCACCTCCTCGCGGCGCAGGTCGCCGCGTTCCAGATCCTCCGGCCTGAGCGTCCCGGCCGCCCGGACCGCCGCCGCGGCGTCGTCGGGAGCGGCGCCGGCGGCCAAGACCTTCGCCGCCACCGCGCGATAGATCCGGCCGGTATCCAGGTGTGCGAACCCCAGCTCCGTAGCCAGGCGAAGGGCGAGCGTACCCTTGCCGGCCGCCGCGGGCCCGTCGATCGCGATGATCATGGGCTGTCCCGGGTCGCCGAAAACCGCGCCCCCAGGTCGGCCATCAGCGCTTGGAACCCGGGGAAGGAGGTGGCGATCGGGGCGGCATCGTCAACCGTTACCGGCCGTTCGGCGGCCAGGCCGAGGACCAGGAAAGCCATGGCGATGCGATGATCGAGCTGCGTCGCTACGGTGCCGCCGCCGGGCGGACGGCCGCCGCGACCCTGTATCGACAGGCTGTCCGGGCCCTCCTCGATCTCGACGCCGCAGGCGGTCAGGCCGCGGGCCAGCGCGGCCAGGCGGTCGCTCTCCTTGACCCGCAATTCGCCCAGGCCCGACATAACGGTTCGTCCCCGGGCACAGGCGGCGGCCACGGCCAGGATCGGATACTCGTCGATCATGGTCGGCGCCCGCCCGGCGGGCACTTCGACCCCCTGCAGCTCGGAGCCCCGGATCACGAGATCGGCGACCGGCTCGTCGCTCTCCTCGCGCCGGTTCTCGAAGGTGATCCCTGCGCCCATCTCCTGGAGGGTGGTGTAGAGCCCGGCGCGCAGCGGATTGATCCCGACCCCCTCCAGGCGAAGCTGCGACCCGGGCAGAACCGCGGCCGCCACCGCCGCGAAGGCTGCCGAGGACGGGTCGGCCGGGACCCGGATGCGCCCGGCGACCAGTTCGGGTTGGCCGACGAGGGTTATGCTTCGGACCGCGCCATCTTCCCCCGAGACGCGGAGGTCGGCGCCGAAGTGACGCAACATCCGTTCGGTGTGATCTCGCGTGGCGGCCCGTTCGACGACCGTGGTCTCGCCCGGTGCGGCCAGACCGGCCAACAAGACCGCCGATTTCACCTGGGCCGAAGCCACCGGCAGCTCGTAGTGAATCGGCTGGGGGTCGGCGGTGCCTATCAGGGTGAGCGGCAGGCGGCCGCCGGCGCGGGCGACAACACGGGCGCCCATCTGTTCCAGCGGCGCGATAACCCGTGCCATGGGCCGGCTGCGCAGCGACTCGTCGCCGGTCATGACCGCGGTGACCGGATGGCCGGCCAAGAGCCCCATGAGCAGGCGGGCACCGGTGCCCGAGTTGCCCAAGTCGAGCACGCCGTCCGGCTCGCAAAGCCCACCCACGCCACGGCCCCAGGCATGCCAGATGCCGTCTGGACCGCGCACGATCTCGGCGCCCAGGGCCCGCATCGCGGCGGCGGTACGCAGGACGTCCTCGCCCTCGAGGAGGCCGTGGATCTCGCTTTCGCCGATTGCCAGGGCGGCCAGCATCAGCGCCCGGTGCGAGACCGACTTGTCGCCCGGCACGCGCGCGCTGCCGGTCAAGGCTTCGATCGGGTGTGCGGTCAGCGGTCCCATGACGGCTTGGAGTTCCCTGTTGCCGCCGGTTCCGGCGGCGTCCGGTCTCTAGCACATCCCGGCATTGGACGACAGCGCAGCGCTCGGTTCAATTATCTTTTGACAGCTGCGAATGATCATGGCAATTGCTCGGCAATCCGTTAGATCAAGCATCGGAGCAACGACCGGTGGCAAATCCCGAATGGGGCGGCAAGCACACCTGCCAACATTGCGGTGTGAAGTATTACGACCTGAACCGCAGCCCTATCGTCTGTCCGAAGTGCGGTACCCAGTTCAATCCCGACGCGCTGCTGCGGTCGCGACGCAGCAAGCCCACCTCGCCGGACAAGGCGGCGGCGCCCCTGGCCGCCGCGGTGGCGCCGGCCGCCGAGGAGTCCAAGGTAGAGGCGGACGACGAGTTGGAGGCCGAGGACCTCGATAAGGCCGAGGTGGAAGACGACGCGGACGAGCTCGCCGAGGACGACGAGAAGGACAAGCTGATCGAGGACGTCTCCGAACTCGGCGAGGACGAGGACGACATGGCGGAAGTGCTGGTCGAAGGCGGCGAGCCGGAAGACACCTGACGCCCTGGCCCCGGCCGGAAAGGCAACTTTTCCCTTGCAGTCGGTCCGGCGCCTTCCTACCTTCCAGCCGTCTTTCGAGGCGCCCGCCGAAGGCTGGCGCCGCGGGCCGGAAAGCGCCGGTTCCGGGGGCCGTAGCTCAGTTGGGAGAGCGCTACAATGGCATTGTAGAGGTCAGGGGTTCGACTCCCCTCGGCTCCACCAGTTTTATCAAGGGCTTAGCTGGCAACGGCTGAGCCCTTGTGTCATTTCGGCCAATACGATTCCGGCGCCGCGCCGTCGGTCCGCACGCTGTCTGTAGCGGAATCGCGTTGTGCGCCGCTGCCGTCAGACTCTCGCCTTGGCCAAGAGATCGTCCAGCAGAGGATGGACGTTGGGCGCGTTTTCCTTGAGGAACTTGAGCAGGGCGTGCTCGTTCGGCTGCAGGACCCCGTCGAGCCGGATGCGGCCGATCAGCCACTTGGCCTCTTCCTCGTCGATGGCTTCGCGCACCAGGGCATCACGCAGCTGCGTCTCTTCGCGCTCGCGTTCCTCGCGGGCGGCGGTGCTGCCGAAGACGTCCACTTCGTGCCAGCTCTTGCCCAAGGGAACGTCGCCGCCGGCCACGGACTCGCCTATTTGCTTGAACAGGCGTCCGACGGTCCCGCGCTCCTTGAGCCAAGTATCGCGGCGCAAGACCTCCTCGGCATCCGCCGCTTCGGGCGCGCCGCGCGGGAACATCAGGTGGTTGGCGATGGCCTTAACGAAGAGGTCCTGCCAGCCGGGTGCGTTCTTGGCGGGCCGGCTCGCGTCGTTCAGGTCGAACATGAGGTCGGCCTCGCGCCGAGTCACGGTGAAGCCGCCGCCGCTGCCGCCGGCATAGATCAAGGTCCGGACGATCTCGACGTCCGCTGCCGTAATGACGGCCGGGGCGCCCCTGAATCCAAAGGCCGCGGTCTTGGGGGAGAGCACGGCTTCGCGGACCGCCTCCAGGACGAAGAGCGATAGGTCCTCGGGGCAGGACCTCGCCCAGTGGATGACGTTGAGCAGCAGCTCCAGTTCGCTCGCGTCGTCGATCCGGCCGTCGCAGGCGATGTTGTCGATCAGGAACTGGGCCTGTTCCTCGCTCACGTAGCCGGACGGCTTGGCTTGCCACACGAAATAGTCGGTCAGGGCATCAACGTAGAATTGTGACCACGACAGATCTTTTGTCTTGCAGCCCTGGTCCAGTTGGAACACCGCCTCGGCCTCTTCCTTGTCGACGATGCTGTCCTTGAAGACACCCTGGCGGAGATCCGAGACATCTTTGGCGGTGATGACCCCCTTGGTGGCGATCTCCTCGACAAGGTTCACGGAAAGCGACACATCGGCCATAGGACTTACCTCTCACGATTGTACGCAGCCGGAACGGCGGCAAGCCGCACTCGTACCGCAGAGTCCCAAAGCTTCGCTAAAAATCCCCTAACGGTTGGTGGCCGGTCGTGCCCGGCTTGACGCCGGGACGAGCATATCCCACATAGAGTTCAGATGGTGCCGAGAAACGGGCCGTCTGCTCTCGGGGTGCCGGTGCTGCGGGCCCGGGGCGCGAAGGTTAACAGCAGCCCTTGCTCATTGCTCGAGGAGGACGCTGGTCGATGTCTCGACTGTCCCTTTTCAACAGCCCGCTGTTTCTCGGTTTCGACCAGTTCGAGCGCGCGGTCGACCGGATCGCGAAGAATGCGGCGGACAGCTATCCGCCCTACAACGTGGAACAGGTCGCGGAGAACCGCCTGCTTATTACGGTCGCGGTGGCCGGTTTCGGGGCCGACGACCTGCAGGTGCAACTCGAAGACAACCAGTTGGTCGTCCGTGGCCGGCAAAGCGACGAAACAGACCGGGTCTACCTGCACCGCGGTATCGCCACGCGCCAGTTCCAACGCAGCTTCGTGTTGGCCGAAGGCATCGAGGTGACCGGCGCGAAACTGGACAATGGCCTGCTCAGCATCGATCTAGAGCGGCCGATGGTAGAGCCCCAGGTGCGTACCATAGAGATCAGCTCGAGCGGCGGAGCCGAGAGCCGGACCATCGAGGCCAAGGTCCGTTCGGCGGCGGGCCGGAAGGCGCGGTAACGCGGCCTGGACCAGCGACCCAAGAGGAAGAACCATGACCTACGCTGAAAGCATTCGACAGATATCGCAGCAAGACCTGATGGCCCTGGGCGTCAGCGACCTTGCTTACGTGAAGCCCATCGAAATAGAGGGTCAGAGGCTCTTCGCGGTCTACACGGCCGACGGTACGCAGGTTACCGTGCTGCCGACCCGCGAGGTGGCCATCGCCACGATCCTGCGCCACGACCTGGAGCCGGTGTCCATCCAGTGATTGCCCACTGACCGCGGCTCACCGGCGCCCGCCCGGCCTCAGGCGGCGTGGCTGGTGGTCGATTCCGTGAGCAGCGCATAGATGGCGTCGGATTTGTCGGTGCCCCGCAGCTTTTCGCAGATCGCCGGATCACGCAACAGGCGCGAGACACGAGCCAGCGCCTTCAGGTGATCGGCCCCAGCCGTCTCCGGCGCCAGCAACAAGCAGATCAGGTCGACCGGCTGTTCGTCGATGGCGTCGAAGTCGACCGGCTTTTCGAGGCGGGCGAAAAGTCCGTGAAGCCGATCAAGCCCGGGCAGCTTGCCATGTGGAATGGCGATGCCGTTGCCGACACCGGTGGTGCCCAGGCGTTCCCGCTCGACAAGGACTTCGAAAATCGCCCGTTCCGGCTGTTCGGTCAGCTCGGCCGCGCGCTTGGCGAGTTCTTGAAGCGCCTGCTTCTTGCTCGTCACGCGCAGCTTGGCGATCACGCCCTCGGGCTGTATCAATTCGACTATATCCATCGCGTTCCTACGACTCTTGACCGTCGGTGCCACGGTTTCCGCGGGGGTCCAGCCAGCCGATGTTGCCGTCCGCCCGGTAGTAGATCATGTTCAGTCCGCCGTGGGCGCTGTTGCGGAACATCATGGCCGGCAAATCGGCCAGGTCCATCCGCATGACCGCCTCGCTCACGGTGAGGCTTGGAATCTCGGCCGCCATCTCGGCCACGACAATGGGCTGGTCGTCGGAACCGTCCGGGCTCTCCTCCCCGTCGGGAGTCTCGTTTCCAGGTCCCACCAGGATGTATTTCTGTGCCGGCAGCGACTCCAGTTCGACCGGGTTCTCCTTGTGGTGGCTGCGCAGCCGCCGCTTGTGGCGACGCAGCCGTTTTGACAAACGGTCCGCCGCTGTGTCGAACGCCGGATAAGGCTCGCCTGCTTCGCCTTGGGCCTCCAAGAGGATGTTGCGGCCCACGTGGGCCGAAACCGAGGCTCGATAGAGGTGCGCTTCACGCGACAAGGTGACCCGCGCCACGATCGCGTCGCCGAAATACTTGCCCAGAATGCGCTCCAGGCTGGTTTCGACATGGGCACGCAAGGCGTTGCCGATGTCGAGCTGTTTCCCTTTAACGGATAGCTGCATCAGTTTAGGTTTTCGGGTTCCTAACGGGTCGCTGCGGTGCCCCGTGACCGCCGCCGGATATCCCTCCCGGTTCGACGGTGCGGCGGACCATAGTGGTGGCATTCTTCGGAGTCAAGAGCACCTCCCAGATGAGAATCTGGGTCTGGAATCGGGCTTGGCAAGCGGTTTTTCGCCAGCACAACGGCCTCTGGCGGGACCCTCAAAATCCAAGCGACTTCCCCCGCCTGCGCTGTACGGACGAGGGAATCCTCATGGATTCTCGGTACTTGGCGATGGTTCGCCGGGCGATTTCGATGCCGTCGCCGCGCAGCAGCTCGACGATGGTATCGTCGGACAACGCCTTGGTGGACTCCTCCGCGTCGATCAGCTTCTTGATACGGTCGCGCACCGCCTTGGCGGAATGGGCCGCACCGTTACCCGTGGCGGCGATCGAGGCGCTGAAGAAATACTTGAGCTCGTATGTGCCGCGCGGCGTCGCGATGTACTTGTTGGAGGTCACCCTGCTGACCGTCGATTCGTGCATCTCGATGGCTTCGGCAACGTCGCGCAGCGTCAGCGGCCGGAGGTGCTGCACGCCCTTGTGGAAGAACGCGTTTTGCTGTCGGACGATTTCCGCAGCGACCTTGAGGATGGTGGTCGCCCGCTGCTGCAGTGACTTGATCAGCCAGTTGGCCGACTGGAAGTGCTCGGCGATGTACGCCCGCTCGGGCTCGCTGCGCGCCTGCTTGCTGATGCGGGCATAGTAGCGCTCGTTGAGCAGAACGCGCGGCAGGGTTTCGCTGTTCAACTCGACCAGCCAGTCGTTCCGCCTGGACCGCATCAGAATATCCGGCACCACCGGCTCGGCGGCCTGGGTGTCGAAAGCCAGGGCCGGTTTTGGGTCGAGCGCCCTGACCTCGGCCACCATCTCCGCGAAGTCCTCGTCGTCGACCCCGCACAGATCCTTCAGCTTGGCCGTTTCGCGCCCGGCCAGCAGGTCGAGGTTGTCGAGCAGTGCCTCCATCGCCGGATCGAGGCGGTTGCGTTCGGCCAACTGGATGGCCAGGCACTCCCTGAGCGAGCGTGCGAAAACGCCGGGCGGCTCGAAGCCTTGCAGGCGAACGAGCGTCGCCTCGACCCGGGCCGTCTCGCAGCCGAGCAGCGCCGCGACCTCGGCCAAGTCGCCGGTCAGGTAGCCGGCATCGTCGAGCAGGTCGATCAGGTGGACCCCGATCATGCGGTCCACCGGGTCGGTGACCTCCATCTGGAGCTGCAGCAGCAGGTGCTGGCGAAGGTCGACCGTTTCCCGGAGACTTTGCTCCAGCGACGAACCATCGGTCTCGAACCGGACGTTGCCGCCATGCCCCCAATTTTCGAAGGCGGCGTCGCCGGGCGACCAGTCGGCCGCCGGCCCGGTGTCCTCGTCGCCGGGAAAGTCTGTATCGAGCGGTTGGTCGGCGGCCGGTGGAAGGGTTTCCGCATTGGCCTGGTCCAGGGTGTCGGGCGTCGCGCCGGTCTCGCTACTGGCCGCGGCCGAATCATCGCTGTCGGCGCCGGCTTCGAGGTCTGCGGCCGGCCGATCCTCCCCCGCTTCTTCGCGCTCGAGCAGGGGGTTCTGCTCCAGCTCTCGCTCGACGTATTCGGCCAGCTCCACATGGGACAACTGCAGCAGCTTGATCGCCTGCTGCAGCTGCGGCGTCATTACCAGTGACTGGGATTGTCGGAGATCGAGGCGCTGGGTCACCGCCATGACCCTAACCTTTAGAGACTAAACGTTTCGCCCAGGTAAACACGGCGGACGTCCTCGTGGGACACGATTTCGGAGGGCTCGCCCTCCATGAGAACCGTGCCATCGTGAATGATGTAGGCGCGGTCGATGATTTCCAGGGTCTCCCGCACGTTGTGGTCGGTGATCAGGACCCCGATACCGCGGTCCTTGAGGTGCGAGACCAGCTCCCGAATGTCGTTGACCGCAATCGGGTCGATGCCGGCCAGGGGCTCGTCCAGGAGAATGAAGCTGGGCCGTGACGCTAGGGCCCTGGCGATCTCGACGCGCCGCCGCTCGCCGCCCGAGAGCGCGAGCGCCGGCGTCCGCCGCAGGTGGGTGATTGAGAACTCGGCCAGAAGATCGTCCAGCATGGCTTCGCGCCGCTCGCGCACCGGCTCGACCACTTCGAGCACGCCACGAATGTTCTGCTCGACCGTCAGGCCGCGAAATATCGAGGCTTCCTGGGGCAGATAGCCGACGCCCAGGCGGGCGCGGCGATACATGGGCAGATCGGTGATTTCGTGACCGTCCAGCGTAACCCAACCGTAGTCGGGGGCGAGCAGTCCGGTAATAATGTAGAAAGTCGTGGTCTTGCCGGCGCCATTGGGTCCCAGAAGGCCGACCGCCTCGCCACGCTGGACCGAAACGTTGATGCCGCGCAGCACAGGCCGCTTCTTGAAGCTCTTGCCGAGGTTCACTGCGACCAGGCCTTGGTTGTCGGCAACCAGCTTTGGTGCGTCCCTCCGCGAACCTGCCTGTCTTGCGTCGCTGTGCGGTCCTGTGGTCATCGGGTCTTTCCCAGTCATTGGCCGTTGCCGGACTTGTCCAGAGACTCTGGAACAAGCAGGCCGCGCACCCTCGCATCGCCCGGCTGGTTGGGCGGAGCGCCGAGCAGCCGACTTACCCCGGCCTCCAGATCGACCTCGGCATACTCGCCGTTCAACTGGCTTTCGCCGCGTGTGATCTTGACGGCGCCAGTCAGGGTGGCGAGCTGTTCGGTTACGTAATACACCCCACCGGCGCCGCGAGCAAATTCCGTCGGGGTGGAAATCTGCACGTTGCCATCGGCCTTGACCGTGCGCATCTCGAGGTGGCCGTCGGCGTCGGGGCGAAAATAGGCCGTCAGCACATCGGCCCTGATTTCCCTGTCGCCGCGCACCGCCACCGCATCGCCCCGGGCTACGACGGCATGCTGGCGCTCCCAATATTCCAGGCTGTCGCGCGCGCGGATCAGGTCCTGCTCGGTTTCCAGGCGCAGGTCGCGGCCGGTCAACTCGACCAGCGCGCGGTCGACGTTATAGACGCCGTTGTCGGCCCGGACCGTTTGCCCGGGCGAGACGATGCGCACGTGCCCGTCGGCATTGATACGGTGGACCTCGGTGCCGCCCTTGGCCGTGTCGCGGTAATGGGCGGTCAGGGCGTCGGCGTAGAGTTCAAGCGCGCCGCGGGCCGCCCGGGCGTTGCCGCGCGCGACATAGAGCCGCTCCTTGCGCCGCCACTCGATGCCCTGGTCGGCGGTGATCTCGAGCGGACCCTCGCCGCTTTGCAGGGTCGAGAGGCCCTGTGCCGCCGCTGGCTGTGGGGCGGCGAGGGAGAGCACCGACAAGGCGGCGAAAATGCAAAGGTGGCGCGGCAAGGTCACTGTTCCACCTGCGTGGCGTCTGGGTGGAAGACCGCGCGGCTCCGTCCGGTGAAGATGATGCGCTCGCCGCGATCGAGCACGCGGAAACCCTCGGACACGAGGGTCCCGAAGGGCCCCTGCCCCTCGACGGGCTCGGAGCCCCCTGCGGTGCCGGCTTCCAGGTCGATCCGCGCCGCCTCTGTACGCATCTCGAAGCCCTGATCGTGAAACAAGGTTACCTCGCCGCTCAACTCGAGCACCTGGATGTTGCGCCTGTATCGGCCTTCCCGGGCGGTCATGGCCAGCCATGTGCCGTCCTCGAGCGTCATGTCGCCCTTCGGCAGCTCGAGATGAACCAGGTTGTCGTCGTCGGCGGTCTGGGTGGCCTCGTCAGCCGTCAGCACGAAGGGTTGATCGTGACCGTCCACGCCTTCGAACCGCGCGTTGAGCATACTGAGGCTGTCGGCCTGTTCGAGCGATATGTCGGACACCCGGATGCGGAACCGGCTGTCGTCCCGGCCGAGCTGCGGCCAGATCACCACCAGCAGGATCAACGCCACCGCCAGGGCCGGCAGCAGCACCTTCATGAAGCCGACGAAGATGCTGTAGCTGTTCCGGCCCGACAGGCGCGGGGGTGCCGCCGGCGAAACGCCCTTGGCCGACGGCGCGCCGCCGGGACCTTCGGCGGTCTGGTATCGCGTTGCCTGTGGCACGGACCCCGGCCCCGCTATGCGACGCCGACCCGCAGGCAATCGTGCATCCGCACGATGCCGACGGGGCGGTCGTCCTCGACCACGAAGAGGCTGGTGATGCTGTTCGTATTCATCACGCCGAGGGCCTCGGCGGCCAGAACCTGCGCGCGGATCGTCTTGGCGCCCTTGGTCATGACCTCGCTGGCGCGCAGCTCGAGCAGGTTCGGGGCCATGTGGCGCCGCAGGTCGCCGTCCGTGACGATTCCGATCAGACGGCCGTCGTCATCCGTGACGCCGACGCAACCGAAGGCCCGGTTGGTCATGACAAGGATCGCCTCGGCCATGAGAGTGGCCGGCCGGCACAGCGGCAACTCCTCCGCGCCGCGCATGACTTCGGCGACGCGCAGCAGCCTATGGCCGAGCGAGCCGCCGGGGTGCAGGAGCTGGAAATCCCGCTCCGAGAAGCCCTTACGTTCGAACAGCGCGATGGCGATGGCGTCACCCAGCGCCATCATCATCGTGGTGGAGGTTGTCGGCGCCAGGCCCATGGGGCAGGCCTCGTCGGTCTGGGGCAGGATGAGGGCACGATCGGCATCGCCGGCGAGCGCAGAATCGGCGCGGGCCGTGATGGCAACCAGGGGGATCCCGAAGCGCCGGCAATAGGCGACAATGTCTCCAAGTTCGGCGGTGTCGCCCGAGTTGGACAGCGCGATCACGGCGTCTTCCCTGGTGATCATGCCGAGGTCGCCGTGGCTCGCTTCGGCGGGATGCACGAACAGCGCCGGGCATCCCGTGGACGCCAGGGTCGCGGCCACCTTGCGCGCAACGTGGCCGCTCTTGCCCATGCCGGTGACGATCACGCGTCCGCGCACCGCGCCGATGAGGTCGAGCGACTCGACGAAACTCTGGCCCAGGGCCCGGCCCAAGGCGCCCAACGCGTTGGCCTCGAGGTCGAGGACGTGGCGCGCGGCGGCCAGGTCCGGCTGGTCGGTTTCGGTCGTCCCTTCGGTCTGGGGTCTCATCGGCTATCACCTGCGTTTCGGTGCGACGTTCGTCGCCCGCCCGGCCTGGCAACTATAGCAGATTGGCAGAGCGGCGCATCGAGGTGCGGCATCCCGAAGCACCTTCCTCTATATGTTGTCAGTGGGCGAAAATATCCACATCGGCCCAGCCGGCCAGATCCAGCTTGGCGCGGACCGGCAGGAATTCGAAGCATGCCTCGGCCAGGGCGCTGCGTCCCTCGCGCGCCAACATGCCGTCGAGCTTGTCGCGCAAGCGGTGCAGATAGAGCACGTCCGAGGCGGCGTAGCGCATCTGCTCCTTGGTGAGTTCGGTCGCGCCCCAATCGGAGGTTTGCTGCTGCTTGGAGATTTCGACGCCCAGCAGATCCCTGCAAAGGTCCTTCAGGCCGTGGCGATCGGTGAAGGTGCGGACGAGCTTTGACGCGACCTTGGTGCAGTAGACGGGCCGGCAGGTCACGCCGAGGTGGCGCTCGATCATGGCCAGATCGAAACGGGCGAAATGGAACAGCTTGGTCACCGCCGGGTCGTTCAGCAGGGTCTTCAGGTTGGGGGCCCGGTAGTCCGAGTCGCGGAACTGCACCAGGTGGCACGTGCCGTCGCCGGCGGAGAGCTGCAGCAGGCACAGCCGGTCGCGTTCCAGGTTCAATCCCATGGTCTCGGAATCGACGGCCACGCAGTCGCCGAAATCGAGGCCTTCGGGCAGGTCGTCCTGATGCAGTTCGATAGTCATGCGGTGTTCAACGGCCCCTTATGCGTCGGCGGCCTAAGATTCCGGCGGCCGGCGTGACAAGCGATGTGTCGGCGGCGATTGGCCCGTTCCAGTGTCAAGATAGAACCACGCCGGCAGAATTGTAAGGGTCCCCGGTAAAGATCCTCGCTGTAAATCCATTGGCCCTGGGGCCGGAATCCGGCTGTATGGTTACTGATTCGGTGTCGTCTTCCCTGGTGGTGGGTGTATAAACAGAGCGGTAATCCCATGGGCCGCCGCGGCGCCAGGGGGCAGTTGGCACAGCGTGGGCCCCGAATCGGGCCCTTGTGGCATATCGGTGACTCGAGGGTGCAAGGGCATGGCAGCGCAAGTCGTCACGGTCTTCGGAGGCTCCGGATTCATCGGACGCCATGTCGTTAAACGCTTGGCACAGCAAGGCTGGCTCGTGCGGATCGCCGTGCGGCGCCCCTCCCAGGCGGCATTCCTCCAGCCGCTGGGCGACGTTGGCCAGATCACGCCGCTGCGCGCGCCGGTACAGGACGAGGCCGCGGTCCAGGCTGCGCTCAAGGGCGCAGACGCGGCGATCAACTTGGTCGGCGTGCTGTTCGAGCGCGGCAAGCAGAGCTTCGAAGGAGTGCATCAGCAAGGCGCCCGGAGTATAGCCGAGGCGGCGGCTGCGGCCGGGCTGAAGCACCTGGTGCAGGTCTCGGCGATCGGCGCCGACGAGTCCGGGGACGCGAACTATGCCAGGACCAAGGCTGCGGGAGAGCAAGCCGTGCTGCAGGCCTTTCCGGCGGCCGTCGTCCTGCGGCCAAGCATCGTATTCGGACCTGAGGACGAGTTCTTCAACCTCTTCGCCTCTTTGGCCAAGGTATCCCCTGTGCTGCCCTTGATCGGCGGCGGGCGGACCCGCTTCCAGCCGGTTTACGTCGGGGACGTGGCCGATGCCGTGGTCAAGTGCCTGACCGATCCCGCCTGTGCCGGCAAGACCTACGAGCTCGGCGGTCCGCGGGTCTACAGCTTCAAGGAGCTCCTGGAGCTGATGTTGGATCAGATCGGCCGGCGGCGCCTTCTCTTGCCGCTGCCGTTCTGGGCGGCCTCCCTGGAGGCCGCGGTGCTCGAACGGTTGCCCGTGCCGCTGCTCACCCGCGACCAGGTCAAGCTGCTGCGCCACGACAACGTGGTCGGTCCGGACACGCTGACGTTCGCCGACCTCGGCATTCGGCCGACCGCGGTCGAGGTGATCCTGCCGACCTACCTGGACCGTTACCGCCGCGGCGGACGTTTCGGCCAGCGGTCCCGAGGGCTGTAGCGCCGGCCCGTGCTCAGAAGCCGAAGAGGTCCAGGATCCATTCCTCGTAGAGCAGGTAAAGCAGCGCGCCGCCCAGCGCGATCCGGTAGACGACGAAGGGCGTGAAGGTGGCGCGGCTGAGCCAGTTCATCATCACGGAGATGGCGACGAGCGCGGCTACGAAGGACAGCACGGCGGCGACGGCGGCGTCCAGACCGAGCTGCAGGCTTCCCATTTGATAGAGGTCGTACCCCGCCAGGGTGGCCGCCCCCAGAATCGCCGGAACCGCCAGCAGCATGGAAAATCGGGCGGCATCGGTGCGTTCGAAGCCGCAGAAGCGCGCGGCGGTCATGGTGATGCCCGACCGGCTGGTGCCGGGGACCAGCGCCAAAATCTGGGCACAGCCGATCAACATCACGCTGCCGAAGCCGAGGTGCTCGATGCGTCGGACCGTCATGCCGATCCGGTCTCCGGCATAGAGCAGCAGGCCGAAGCCGATGGTGGTCGAGGCCACAATGGTCGGGTTTCTCAGGCTGGTGACGACCAGGTCCTTCATAAGGAAACCGACCACGACGAGGGGTAGGGTGCCGAGCACCACGTAGAAAGCCAAATCGGCCCCGGGGCTGCGCTGGCCGATAAAGGCTTTGGCGAGGCCCACGGTCATCCTGGCCACGTCGGCCCGGAAGTAGAGCAGAACCGCGAACAGGGTGCCAAGGTGGGCCGCGACGTCGAGGATGAGCCGCTCGCCCTGGGATTCCTCCGGCACCTGCCAGCCGGCGATATCGAAGGCTTGCCAGACCAGCACCAGGTGCCCGGAGGAGCTTATCGGCAGAAACTCGGTTATGCCCTGGACGATCGCCAGAACCAGAATATGCAAAAGCGGCAAATCGGCTACCCCGGAATCGGCGGTCCGGATCTTATATCAGGCACATCCTTCAGCGCACAGCGGACATTTTAGTCTCATTATGGTACTAAATAATCTTTGCAAGCCCGGCGCCCTGCTGGGACCCTTGCGGTTTCCTTAAAGATCGCCTAAAATATACGTCAATAATATTGACCAAAATGTCGAATTCCTGTCGCGGCGAGAGTCACTTCAGGATCAGAATATTGTGTCGAGACGGGCCCGCCTGTCGTCCGCGCGCCGCCACGCGAGGGGGCGTCCGGTTCTGCCGGGCCGCGAACTCGGCAAGCGGAGAAGTATCGGAATGCCAAGCAGAATGCTGAAGTTCGTCAGCGTCGACCAGCGCATGCCCGACAAGCGGGACGCGGCCGTCCGGCGCGAAGACTTCGATGAGATCTACCGCGAGTTCGACCCTGGCCGCGCCGCCGATCAGGCCGCACGCTGCTCGCAATGTGGCGTGCCCTTCTGTCAGGTGCACTGCCCACTGCACAACAATATCCCCGATTGGCTGATGCTGACCGCCGAGGGGCGGCTCGAAGAGGCCTACGAACTGGCCCAGGCCACCAACAATCTGCCCGAGATTTGCGGCCGCATCTGCCCGCAGGACCGGCTTTGCGAGGGCAACTGCGTGATCGAGCAGGCCGGGCACGGTACCGTGACCATCGGCTCGGTGGAACGCTACATCACGGAAACCGCGTGGGAGCGTGGCTGGGTCAAGCCGGTCCGGCCGCCGCGCGAGCTGGAGGCTTCGGTCGGCATCATCGGCGCCGGGCCCGCCGGCCTTGCCGCGGCCGAGGAGTTGCGCCGCCGGGGGTATCGGGTGGACATCTACGACCGCTATGATCGTGTGGGCGGTCTGCTGGTCTATGGCATACCGAACTTCAAACTGGAAAAGGACGTCGTGGCGCGCCGCGCCAAGCTGATCGCCGAAGCCGGAGTGACGTTCCATCTCAATTTCGAGGTCGGCCGCGACGCCACGCTCCAGGAGCTGCGCCAGCGCCATGCCGCGCTGCTGATCGCCACCGGTGTCTACAAGGGACGTGACATCAAGGTCCCTGGCGCCGGGCTCGCCGGCGTGGTTCCGGCGCTCGACTATCTCACGGCTTCGAACCGCCAGGGCCTGGGCGATCAGGTGCCGGCCATCGACGACGGCACGCTGGACACGCGGGACAAGCACGTCGTCGTGGTCGGCGGCGGCGACACCGCGATGGATTGCGTGCGCACCGCGGTCCGACAGGGCGCCCGTTCGGTCAAGTGCCTCTACCGCCGCGACCGCCAGAACATGCCCGGCTCGCAGCGCGAGGTGGCCCACGCCGAGGAGGAAGGCGTCGAGTTCGTCTGGCTGGCGGCGCCGGAAGCCTTTCTGGGCGACGGCAAGGTCGCCGCGGTACGCGCGGCCCGGATTCACCTGGGTGTAGCGGATTCGACCGGCCGCCAGACCCCGACCACGATCCCGGGATCCAACTTCACGGTCGAAGCCGACCTCGTGATCAAGGCGCTGGGCTTCGACCCGGAGGACCTGCCCCGGCTGTTCGGCGCGCCGGAGCTGGGGGTGACCCGCTGGGGTACCATCGGAATCGACTTCCGGACCTTGATGACGTCTCTGGACGGCGTCTTCGCCGCCGGCGACATCGTGCGCGGCGCTTCGCTCGTGGTCTGGGCGGTGCGTGACGGCCGTGACGTCGCCGCGCAGATCGACCAGTACATAGAGGCACAGAGGACGGACGGCGCGGCGGCGCCCAACCGTGCCGTGGCCTGAACCGGGTGGGAAATGACATGACCGGACGAAAGACCGAGAACTAC
>JAOUCL010000293.1 GCA_029859805.1 Rhodospirillales bacterium
GTGCTGGAACGATGCCGGCCTGCCGATCGGCATCCAGTTCGCCGCGCGCTTCGGCGACGAGGCGGCCTTGTTCCGGCTCGCCGGCCAGCTCGAGCAGGCGCGGCCCTGGTTCGACAAGCGGCCGCCTGCGACGGTGCCGTAACCGCTGCCGTTTCGCGGCGGCCCGCGTCAGAGAGAGGATCTGAAGAGGAGAATCGATGAGCGAGAGAGCCAATGAGCGGACCTATTCGGACGAGGAGGCCGAGGCGCGTCTGAAGGACGAGCTGCCCCGGTGGCGCCTCGAGGCGGGCTTCATCCGGCGCCGCTACGAGACCCATGGCTGGAAGGGCACCCTCATGGTGGTCAACACCGTGGGGCATCTGGCCGAGGCCGCGTTCCATCACCCGGACATCGCCGCCTCCTACGCTTGGGTCGAGGTTCGGCTGACGACCCATAGCGCCAAGGGCATCACGGACAAGGATTTCGAGCTGGCCGGGAAGATCGAAGAGGTGGTGCTCTGGCAGCCGGGCGCCCAAGTCGGCGCCTTGGAAGGGCCGCCGCCGGATCCGCGTTTCGCCTACATCAAGTACGAAAAGTGACTCGGGCCGATCGGTCGGAAGGAGTCCGACAGCCTTTGCGCTGGCGTCAAACGCGGTTTGGCACGACCCCGTCCGCTTGAAATAAGACCCGGTTGAAAAAAAGGGCTTTCCTTATGGCAGCGGCGTACATATATTTGAATAGCTCTAAGTCGCATTTAACGCCGTTGGGAGGAAACAACATGGCTTGGACTACGCCGAAGATCGTTGAGATTGCCGTAGGCCTCGAGATCAATTCCTACGTTTGCGCCGAGCTCTAAGAACTGGGCGAAACGCGTTTTAAGTGCCGGCCCCGGTGCTCGGTCCCAGCTCTAAGGGGCCGAACCGGGGTTGGTCTTTTGGGCCCCCTGTTTTTCGACGGATGACGACCGGATGGCGCTGCGCGTCCTTGTCCTGGGGGCTGCGGCAGGCGGCGGCTTTCCCCAGTGGAACAGCAACAACGAAGCATCGCGGCGCGCTCGCGCGGGCGATCCGGCGGCGCGTCCCTGCACCCAATCCTCCCTGGCGGTCAGCGCCGACGGGCGGAACTGGGTCCTGCTGAATGCCTCGCCAGACCTGCGCCAGCAGATAAACGACAACCCGCAGCTCCATCCGAAGGAAGGCGTACGCCACAGCCCGATCGTCTCGGTGGTCCTGACCAACGGCGACGTGGACCACGTGTCGGGCCTGCTGACCCTGCGCGAGAGCCATCCGCTGGCGGTCTACGGCACCGGCCGGGTACTTTCCGTGCTTGACGGGAACAGCATCTTCAACGTGCTGAACCCGGCCTTCGTGGATCGCCGCCGGATCACCCTGGATCAGGCCTTCGAGCCGGCGGCCAAGGACGGCCGGCCGAGCGGCGTCGTGATCGAACCCTTCTCGGTTCCCGGCAAGGTGGCCCTGTATCTGGAAGACGCCGGCGCCGGGGCCAACTTCGGCACGGTCGAGGAGGACACGATAGGTCTGGGGCTGGCCGAACGCGGTGGCACGGCCTATTGTTACTACATCCCCGGATGCGCAGCGATACCGCCGGGGCTCGGAGAGAGACTGGAGGGAGCGCCGCTGGTGATGTTCGACGGGACGCTTTGGCGGGACGACGAGATGGTCGTGCAGCAGGCCGGCGTCAAGACCGGCCGGCGCATGGGCCATTTGAGCATGGCCGGGTCCGAGGGCACCATCGCCGCCTTCGCCGCCCTCGGGATCGGGCGCAAGGTCTTCCTCCACATCAACAACACCAACCCGGTCCTCCTGGCCGACTCCCCCGAGCGCGCCGAGGCCGAGGCCGCCGGCTGGGAGATCGGCTACGACGGCATGGAGATCGTTCTGTGAGTCTACAGCCCGACGTGCAGGACCTGGCGCCGGACGCGCTCATGAGCCCGGAACAGCTGGAGGCGGCGCTGCGCGAGATCGGCGCGACGCGCTATCACAACCTGCACCCCTTCCACAAGCTGCTTCACGGCGGCCAGTGCGATCATGGGCAGGTGCAGGCCTGGGTGCTGAACCGCTACTATTACCAAGCCAGCATCCCCATGAAGGACGCGGCGCTCATGTCGCGCACCGAGGATCCCGCGCTGCGCCGCGAGTGGCGCAGCCGCATGGAGGACCACGACGGCGCCGGCGACAACGAGGGCGGCATCGAGCGCTGGCTGAGGCTGGCCGAAGCGGTCGGCCTGGATCGCGACTATGTCATGTCGACCCGCGGCATCCTGCCGGCGACACGTTTCGCGGTGGACGCCTACGTCCGCTTCGTGCGCGACCGCTCGCTGCTGGAGGCCTTGGCCTCGTCGCTGACCGAGCTCTTCGCGCCGAAGATCCACGAGGAGCGGATCGCCGGACTGCTCGAGCACTACGATTTCGCCAACGAGCGCTCCATCGCCTACTTCAAGCGCCGGCTCAACGAGGCCCCCAAGGACGTCAGGTTCACTCTGGCCCACGTGATCGACAGGGCCGGGACGCGCGCCGAGCAGGAGGCGATCCTGGACGCGGTGCGCTTCAAGACCGACGTGCTTTGGGCCCAGCTCGACGCGCTTTATCACGCCTACGTCGCGCCGGGGCACATCCCGCCGGGCGCCTTCGTACCGGAGGACCGGCGATGAGCCAACTGGTCACCATCTCGGCGGACTCGGTCCCGCGCCTGCCGCCGGGCGTCAAGCTGCGTTTCGACAAGCGGCGCGACTCCTGGATCGTGCTCGCGCCCGAACGGCTTTTCGTCCCCGATCCGATCGCGCTGGAGGTGATCAAGCGCTGCGACGGCGCGGCCAGCGTCTCGGCGATCGTGGACGACCTGGCGAAGACCTTCGACGCCGACCGCGCGGTCATCGAAAAGGACGTGAACGCCCTGTTGCAGGACCTTGCGGACAAGGGAGTGATGACAGCATGAACGCGCCGGAGCCGCCGCTGGCCGCGCTGGCGGAGCTGACCCATCGCTGCCCGCTGCAGTGCCCCTACTGCTCGAACCCCCTGGAGCTGGAGCGGGCAGCCGGCGAGCTGGACACGGAGACCTGGTGCCGGGTGATCCGCGAGATCGCCGATCTGGGCGCGCTGCAGATCCATTTCTCGGGCGGCGAGCCCCTGGTGCGCAAGGACCTGGAGCGCCTCGTCGAGGAGGCGCGCGACGCCGGGCTCTACGCCAACCTCATCACCTCGGCCGTGCTGCTGACCGAGGACCGCCTGCAGGCCCTGGTGGCGGCCGGCATCGACCACGTGCAGGTTTCCTTTCAGGACAGCGAGGCGGTCGGCGGCGACCGCATCGGCGGGTATCGGGGGGCGCACGAGAAGAAGATCGATGCGGCGCGGAGGGTGCGCGCCGCGGGCCTGCCGGTCACCCTCAACATGGTCGTGCACCGCCAGAACCTGCACCACCTGGAGGCCATGTTCGACATGGCGGTCGAGCTGGACGCCCACCGCATCGAGATTGCCCATGTCCAGTACTACGGCTGGGCCTACGAGAACCGGGCCGCGCTGCTGCCGACCCGCGCCCAGCTCGACCGCTCGATCGAAGTCGTCGACGCGGCGCGCGAGCGATACAAGGGCCGCTTCGCGATCGACTACGTCGTGCCGGACTACTACGCGCGCCGGCCCAAGGCCTGCATGGGCGGCTGGGGGCGGCGCTTTCTGAACGTCTCACCGTCGGGCAAGGTGCTGCCCTGCCACGCGGCGGAAACGATCACCGGCCTCGCCTTCGACACCGTGCTCGAGCGCAGCCTGGAGGACATCTGGGAGAGCTCGGAGGCCTTCCTGCGCTTCCGTGGCACCGACTGGATGCCGGAGCCCTGCCGGTCCTGCGAGCGGCGCGAGCTCGACTGGGGCGGCTGCCGCTGCCAGGCCTTCGCGATCACCGGGAACGCCGCCGACACGGACCCGGCCTGCGAGCTCTCGCCGCACCACCAGGTCATGCTCGACTTGGCCAAGTCGGAAACCGGCGAGGCGCCGCCGGACTTCGTCTACCGGAACTACGGCAACAAACCGGACAGGGCCAAGACCGCGACACCTGCGGTTCTGACCGCCGACCGGCCGGCCGAATAGCCGGCCGACGGGCTACGCGAGGCCGGTGAGGCGCCGCCAGAGGTCGAGCGCCTGCCGGAACTCGGCCACGTCGCGCACCTTAAGGATCTGCACGCCCTGGTCCAAGGCGTGGACCGCGGCGGCGAGCGAGCCGGGCAGGTGCCCGCGCGGCGGGAAGCTGCGGTCCAGCACGCCGGTTACGTCCTCGCGCGCCACGTCGAGCAGGACCGGACAGCCGAGCCCCTGGTAGAGCGCGAGCGCGCGCAGGACCGCCAGATTATCCTCTCCGCGCTTGGCGAAACCGAGGCCCGGATCGACGATCAGGCGCGCGCGCGCGATGCCGGCGGAGATGCAGGCGTCGACCTGGGCCTCGAGGCCGTCGAAGACGTCGAGCGGCGCGTCGGTGTAGTCCGGATCGCGGCTCGTCGCACCCAGATCGCCCCGTCCGTGCGCGAGCACGACCTGCGCGCCGCTCCGGGCGGCGGATGCCAGGCTATTCGGGTCGCCGGCCGGGGCGGGCAGGCCGTTGATGACGGCCGCTCCGGCGGCCAGCGCTTCGGCCGTCACCTCCGGGTCCCGGGTCTCGACCGACAGGAGCGTCTGCCCGATCGACGGGTCCGCGGCAAGCCCTTGCAGGACCGCACGAACCCGTGCCGCTTCGACGGAAGGCGCGTCGGGCCGGTCGGACTCGCCGCCGATCTCCAGGATGTCGGCGCCGGCGGCGGTCAGATGCCGGCCCTGAACCACGGCGGCCTCCGGATCGGAAGACGCGTCGACCACACCCATGATCAAGGGCCGCTCAAGCGGCCCGCCGCCGGGCGCGCGCCGCGGGACGGTCAAGCGGCCGAACTGCGCCGAGATGCCGTCGCGCAGCGGCGGTGCCAGGCGATCGGCCCAGGCCTCGATCTCCGCGAGGCTTGCGACCGCCCGCCGGATACCCTCGGGGGCGCGGAGCGCGACCTCGCAGGCGGCGAAGACCCAGGGGCCTCCGGCAAGCCGCTTGGCCTGCCCGGCCCCCAGGAACTTCTCGGCCGCATTGCCGCAAGTCAACCCGACCGGCCGCAGGTAGATGCGCGCGGTCTCGGCCAGGGCCGCCGGCAGGCCGGTTCCGGCGGCCGCCGGCATGCCCCGGTCTTCCGTGCCGGGCCAGGGGGCCCGGTGTCAGCCGCCGAAGATCTTCTTGAGGTTGTCGAAGCCGGCCTGGTAGACGCCCTGGATGACCTCGACCGCGTCCTTCTCGGCCACCTCGGCCGGCTGGAAGTCGCTCTCCCACTCCACGGTACAGCCCGAGCCGTCCTCCGCCTCGCGCAGGCGCAGCGTGGAGCTGTAGTTCAGCACCGGAAGCGGGCTCGAGAGAATCGAATAGCTGTAGACCTTGCCTTCGTCGTCGATCTGCTCCAGGCGCTCGCGGATCGTGCCCCCGCCGCCGGCCAGTTGGAGCGTCCGGACCGAGCCGGTGCCCTCGCCCTCGATCTCGCTCTTCTCGACCGCCGGGTGCCAGTCGGGCAGGGCATTGAAGCTCCCGATCAACTCCCACACCTGCTCGGCGGGTACGCCCAGGTTTATCGACATCTGCACTTTGGCCATCGGTGTCTTCCTCCCGTTTCGCGGACCCTGAGGGGCCTCGTTTTCAATTGGACAAGCTCATCCTACCCGTGCCTTGCATACCACCACAAGGTCTTGTCCCTGCCTGCGCAGACGTCACGCCCTGAGGCGGGTGTTTTCCGAGTCGTAGGGGGGCACTGTCAGACTAAGAATCTAGCCATTTATCAATCGCCCAGTGGTTGTTGCAAACCACAGGTATTCTGCGCGGTTCATTGGAAGCCACAAATCACAAATTCAACCTGTTTGGCGTTAGTCTGACAAAGCCCCCAGAACTAGCAAGATCGATTCAACGAGACTGGGCTTTCGCTTCGATCGTTGCGCAAAGTCGGCGGGCGTCCGACTTTTTCGACAGCCTCAGCCAAAAGCAGACCTAATGTGCAAAAAACGAACGACGGTCTCGCCTCTCATCTCGATGTCGCG
>JAOUCL010000294.1 GCA_029859805.1 Rhodospirillales bacterium
GCGGCCGCGGCTGCGCGCGGGGAACTTCACGACCGGGTTGCCGTTCTGCTTTTGGCGCCCGGCCAGGAGATTGAGTTCGTTGAGGCAACTCTCCAGGTTGGCGAGCTCGCGCGCGTCGTCCCGGTCATAGACTTCGAAGCAGCTCAACTTGATTTCCACGAGGTCGATCAGGGTCTCCAGCGAACGTTGCGTGATCGTCATTTTCCAGCCTCCTGCTGTCTTGCTCGGACATCAGGGTGGCCCGCACATATTTAAAAAGAGATGAACATTTGAGCCAAATGCACCGAGTGTGTCGGTCGTTACAGCGACCTCCCCCGTGGTCGCTCGGAGCCGCAACGGAGCGCCGCAACGGAGCGCCGCAACGGAGCGCCGCAACGGAGCGCCGCAACGGAGCGCCGCAACGGAGCGCCGCAACGGAGCGCCGTTGACAGCGCGGCCCCACGGCGGCTAGAAACGCTGGCCGCAAATGCTGTGAATGGATACCGCTCCTGCGGAGGGGTGGCCGAGTGGCTGAAGGCGGCGGTTTGCTAAACCGTTATACGGCGATAAACCGTATCGGGGGTTCGAATCCCCCTCCCTCCGCCATCCTGCTTCGCGCTGACGCGCTTCGCAGGATTGCCGTTCACCATCGACGCGAAGCAGGATGCCCTTCGAAGCTTTAGCGAAGAAGGGCTGCCACCATGCATTATGTCTACTTGATCGAAAGCAAGCAAACGCCCCCGCATCGTTATGTCGGTCTGACGGCAGACCTCAAGCAACGGTTAGAGGACAACAACTCCGGTAAGTCTACCCATACCTCCAAGTTCAGACCGTGGCGTCTTGTGACCTATGTGGCCTTTTCGGACAGGATAAAGGCGGAATCGTTCGAGCGCCACCTCAAGTCAGGCTCCGGTCACGCCTTCGCCAAACGGCGCTTGTGGTAATTCGCGCCAAGGCAGGCGACGCAAGAGCTTGGAGGCGAGTTCCCTCAAGACTGCCTGCACCGCCACACTCAACTAACTGTTATCATTATGTTTTTCTGATTGCTTATTGCGCCGCAAACCCGCCGCGACTTCCGGGGGCTTGGCGCCCTCGAGGCCCCATTTTCTCAGTCGCCGGTATTGTCAGACCAAATCGGTCCAGTCTCAAAGAAAGCCGGAAGGCGGGGGTCTCAGGCCGCAAGCTGGTGCCATCCGGCCAGCGCAGCGGCGAATTTCCGCAGGGTTTTGATGTCCCTGAATTTCGCCATCGCACCCTCGTGTCGCCGGAACGGCTGGTGGGAATTCTCCGAACCGGTTCCACCGGAACCGAACGGTTTCGTGGCAGATATCGACACCGCGCTCGAACAGCAGATCTTCAACCTGCCGCAGTGTCAACCGGTGGCGGATGTACATCATCACCGCGAGGCGGATCACCTCGGGCGAGCTGTTGAAACAACGGACGGGATGTTGCATCACCAGACGCTGCGCGACGTCCCTATCCGCCTCAAGCCAATTTACTCTGACAGTGCCCTCGGGCATGCTGCGATGACCGATCACAGTGGAGATCGGCCGTGGCTTGGGCATTGGGGAAAAGGATGAGCCTGTCCGTCGGAGGAGCATCTGCCGCGGCAGCGGCGAGGGAGCGCAGGAGACAACCTCGCATGCTGTTCGAGCGCGGCGAGTATCTAGATCGTCTCGCCCGTGTAAAGCGCAGCATGACCGAACGGGATATCGATCTGCTGCTCGTCGCCAGTCCCGCCAATCAGTTCTACTTGACCGGTTATGACGGCTGGTCGTTCTACACGCCGCAGATGGTCGTGGTCGCCCTCGATCAGGATGAGCCGATCTGGTTTGGCCGCAAGATGGACGCGGTCGGGGCGGAGTTTACGGTTTTCATGGAGAGCGAGCGCATCGTCCCCTACGGCGACAGCTACGTTGCTTCGACGGACAAGCATCCCATGCAGGCACTCGCAGCCTTGATCCAAGCGCAGGGGTGGTCGCGCGGCCGGATCGGCGTCGAGATGGACGACTACTACTATACCGCGCGTTGGCACGAGATCCTGACGTCCAGCCTCTCCGAGGCGACCTTTGTCGACGCCTTTCTGCTCGTCAATTGGGTTCGGCTGCGCAAGTCCGACCGTGAGGTCGAGTACATGATGCAGGCGGGCAAGATCTCCGAGGCCGCGATGCAGGCTGCATTGGATACCGCCGAGCCTGGCGTCCGGCAGTGTGACGTGATCGCGGAGCTCAACCGGACGACCACGGCCGGCACCCAGGAATTTGGAGGCACTTTCACGTGCAAGCCGCCGAACGCGATGGTCGGCGAATACTGTGCGGCGCCGCACCTGAGCTGGACCGAGGCGCCTCTCGAGCCGGGCGAGATGTTCTACATCGAGCAGGGCGGAGTCCGGCACCGCTATCACTCGCCTCTGTCGCGGTGTCTATACCTCGGCACGCCCAGCGATCGGATGATCCATGTCTCGCAGGTCATCGCGGAGGGGCTGAACGCTGTCCTCGAAACGGTGAAGCCGGGGGTGGTCCTGGAGGAGCTGGCGGCAGCGTGGAGCAAGGTCATCGCACGCCATGGGATCGAGAAGGACTCGCGCATCGGCTATCCCGTCGGCATCGGCTATCCTCCTACTTGGGGTGAGTTGACCTGCAGTCTGCGCAAGGGCGACCGAACGGTGCTCGAACCCAACATGACGTTCCATTGCATTCCGGCGATCTGGCTCGACGACTACGGCTTGGTCATCAGCGAGTCTTTCGTGGTGACCCAATCCGGCGCGAAGACATTCGCCGATTTCCCTCGCAAGCTCTTCTCCAAATAGGGAAGGGATCTCCGTGCAGAGCTAATGAACGCTGGCTCGATGACAAACTAGAAGAAGGGTCCGGGACCCCCCAGGCAATGGCGTTTGCCCATCGACCATTGGTGATGTCCGACAGGGGTATCGTCGTCAGCGGACACCACCGAGCTTCCGAGGCTGGAGCAGCCATGCTTCGGCAAGGCGGCAATGCAATGGATGCTGCCGTCGCTGCGGCCGCGACCCTAGCGGTCGCCATTCCGCACATGAACGGTTTGGGCGGCGACGCCATTGCGCTGTACTACGACGCGAGCGCCAACAAGGTGACCGCGATCAATGGAAGCGGGCGTGCGCCAGCCGCCGCGACCGTCGCGCACTACCGTGGGCTTGGTCACGAGGCGATCCCCCGGCGCGGACCCTTGTCGATGTCTGTTCCGGGAGTTGTGCGCGCGTGGGAAAATTGTCTTCTCCGCTGGGGCTCGAAGTCGCTGCACGCGTGCTTGGAACCTGCGATCGAGCTCGCGGAGGAGGGCGTGCCCATCGACCAGGCCCAGCTCGAGTTCCTCACCGGGCCGGTCTACGCCGAGCTCGCTTCGGATTTCGCGCCGCTCGCGGATTTCTTCGGCGCGCCGGCGGCGACTCGCAGGCTCGGTATGAGGCTGTTCCAGCCGCTGCTCTCGCGAACCCTCCGAGCCTTGGCCGAGGGTGGCGCCGCCTGCTTCTACGAGGGGGCCATCGCCGAGGCGCTGTTGCTCGACCTAAGGGCCGCCGGAGCGCTGATTTCGGAGCGCGATCTTGCCGGTCATGCCACGGAGTTCGGTGAATCGCTGGCGGTTTCCTACCACGGCCGAACCGTGCACGCCGCGCCGCCCAACTCTCAAGGCGTCGCACTGGTGCTGTTGGCGGGTCTCGACGACGTCACCGCGTCGCGACGAGGCAAGGCGCCACCGGCCGAACTTGGATTGGACGCCACTTGGTACATGCGTGCGAAGCGATCCGCCTTCGAGCTCCGGGACCGCCATGCCGTGGACCCGGCCCGCAGTCGGCTTCCGCCCGATTTGCTGAGTCGGGAGTCACTGTCCCGTCTGGCGGGCCGCGAGGTTGTGGCCGATGCGGAGGCCCAGGCAGGCGGTGGCGACACCAGCACTCTGGTGGTCGTCGACTCCGCCGGTAATGCCGTCAGCTGGGTGCAAAGCCTGTTCGAGGAGTTCGGCAGTGGCATCGTGTCGGAAAGAACCGGCATCGTGCTGCACAACAGGCTCCACCTGGAGCAGTTGAACGATGATCCGAGCCGCGGACTGCGTCCTGGCATGCGACCATTTCACACCTTGTGCCCGGCCCTTGTGGTTGGCCGGCGGGGCTGCGACATGGCGATCGCGACGCCCGGAGATCATGGCCAACCGCAAACGATCTATCAGGTGCTCCGCCATGTCTTTGTGGACGCCATCCCGATACAGGACGCAATCGAGCGCCCTCGGCTTCGCCACGACCTGGGCGAGGTAGTCATGATGGAGGATCGCGCGCCCGCAAGCTGGAGGGACGATTTGCAGGCCTCCGGTTACAGCATCCGCGATGTGGGTTCCTGGTCTCGTCTGATGGGTGGCGTCAACGCTGTCCATCGCCTGTCCGAGGATGTCTGGAGCGCCGGCGCCGATCCGCGCCGCTCGAGCTACGCTGTGACGAGAGGACGATGAAGGGCCTTATCAGAGCAATTCGGCTTGAGCCGGCAAGGGGCGTTCCGTAACCTCCTGTGCCTCGTGAAAACCGTGTCGACCGCAGAAGCCTTGGCTTTTCGGACCGCCTCACGGCTGCCCGATCATTCCCTGTTCTGGCCGCCGAATTCCCTGTTATTCTTTTGAAAATCCTTGTTCTGTCGTTCAGGGAATTTGGGCTCAGAGACTGGTTCGCACTAGACTGGCTCCCCCGCCACCTTACGCCTTCGGTTTCGGGTGACGGGCTACCTTGGTGGCCTGCCACCCGCAGGTGTCTAGGCGTAAGAGAGTCTCGCGAAGCTCCACTGGGAGCGAACCGAAACCCGAGTCGCCTTGGAAAGCCGAATATGCTACCGTTGTCGGCTAGTAAGAGGCACTATCCGGGAAACCTCGGGTTTGACACAACGATCATCGGCAGCCAGAAGGATCTAAGCTATGCGACGCGTTCAGATTTTGACCAGCGCAGTCTTTATGGGGCTATTGACAGCATGTTCGACGCCTCAAGAGGACGCATCCAAAGCTCAAAAGCATGCCTTCGAAGCTCAAGAAAACGTGGCCAAAGAGCGCCTTGCGTTGGTTGATAAATATCAGACCTGTGTGAAAGAATCTGCCGGAGATAATCTGAAGGTCGAAGCATGCGATTCGTACCTAAGGGCAGCTGAAGCCCTGAAATAGAACCGCTAGTCGTTCTGCCTCGTGCCTCGGTGAAACGCGTCATTATCAATTACTATTGGCATTGGAGGCCGTAATCGGCGAAGTTCATGGCACGCCCGGGAGGTTGTCGCGGATGCGCCGCGAGAAGTCGTCGGCACCATCGGCCGCCCGGGCACGTTCGTTGATGTGGCTCTGCTGGCGCAAGGCATCGAAGGGAAGGCTCTGATCCAGTGATCCACGCTCGTATGCGAGCTCCGGAAAATAACCGCTCGCCAACATCTTCCAGCTCAACGGCACCTGCGGCCCGATGGCTTGGATGTGCATCACGATGTTGGTCGTGCAGTTTGTCGTGGCGGTGTTGTAGAACTCGGGCCGGTCGTTAAGCTCGTCGATCTTCGTCACGTATTCCAAGAACAGGTGGCGAAGCCTCTCCGGCGGCGCGTTCGTCCTGTAAAGATAGACATCCTCCGGCGGGTCGCGATAGCTGGCCCGCAGCCCGATCAGATCGCTTTCGTCCGCGACGACGTAGTATAGCTCGTAGCGACGAAAGAAGCCGGCGAAGGCCGAGTAAGCCTCGTCTTGCTCCTTGCGGGCCTCGATCGAGATCGCGATCTGTTCGCCAGCGAAACCGAAGCTGAGGATCGTGTGCGCGATGGCGTCGCCCATCCAATAGACGGCGATCAGATCGAGCGTGTCGAGCTGGCGCAAATCGAAGGACTTGTCGTACCAACGGGGCGTGTAGTCGGTCTCGCTGCGATAGCTGAAGCTCCGGATATTGCGCAGCGTAACGATTTCGCCCTCGATCTCGGCCGACGGCAACATGGCGACATCGGGCTGCCAAACGCGGTCGTTGCTTGCCCCCAAAGTCGACCACCAACCGAGCAGCGCTACAAAGGCGCCCGCAAAGGGCAGCAGGGGCACGATAAGCCCCGGCGGA
>JAOUCL010000295.1 GCA_029859805.1 Rhodospirillales bacterium
GCGCGGCGCCGCTGCGGGCCACGCCGGCGGGCCGGCGCGCGCTGGCCCTGCTCCAGCTGGGCGACAGACGGCGCCTCGAAAAGCAGCTGATGGCGCTCGAAGGCTGGGACGAGCCCGGGACCGCCAATGCCATTCTGGCGGTGGCCGAGGAGGCGGAGCTGCCGGCCCTGTCGCTCAGGCTCGCCAAGCGCCTGGTCGACGGCGGATACGACGGTTGGACCGCCGGGCGGCTGGCGCGCGCGCTCTATCCGCTCCCGCCCTGGGAGCCGCGCAGGGGCTTCACCCTCGACCGCGCGCTGATCTATGCGGTGATGCGTCAGGAGTCGCACTTCAAGAGGTATGCGCGAAGCCGCAGCGGCGCGCGCGGCCTGATGCAGCTGCTGCCGAGCACCGCGGCCTCGCTCGTCAAGGGCCGGCGCTTCCGGGGCCGCGAGCGCGCCCAGCTCTACGAACCGGCGCTCAACATCCAGCTCGGCCAACGCTATCTGGCCAAGCTGTTGAAGATGTCCAGCGTCGGCGGCGACCTGTTCCGCCTCGCCACGGCCTACAATGGCGGGCCCGGCAACCTGCGCAGCTGGACGCGGCTCAGCAAGGCCGAGGACCCCCTGCTGTTCATCGAGAGCCTGCCGATCCGCGAGTCGCGCATGTACGTCGAGCACGTGCTGACGAACCTCTGGATCTACCGGGAGCGCCTCGGCCAGCCCGCGCCCTCGCTGACTGACGTCGCCGCGGACCGGTGGCCGGCCTATCAGGCGCTCGACGGCAAGGTCTTCGAGGAGGTCCACTGGGGCGCCGACGAGGACGACCGCGCGGCGGGCTCGAGCCCATGGTGGCAGTTCTGGTGACACGAGGGCCGCCCGCCGGCCCCGACCCCGCGGAGGCCGGCATGGCCCCCAAGGCGTCCCGTCCCCGTCGAGCCAAGGTGTCGACACGAGTCGGCGAGGCTCCTGTTGCGCCGGACGAACCCTCCTCCCCCCTTGCGGGGGAGGACCGAGGAGGGGGTAGGTCTGACAGGCCGCCCAAGATCCTGGCTTCGGCTTGGCGGCACCCGGTGCTCCCCCCTCCCAAACCCTCCCCCGCAAGGGGGGAGGGCTCAAAGCGGCCCAGACCGGGGACATGGGTAACCGGTCGACTTGTCGGCGAGGGGAACCATTCCGGCGGCTTCGGCCGACCCCCGACCGGACAGCAGTGCCCTCCGACCGGCACTCCGGCGATTTCGCCCGCGCGCCTTCTGTGCTAGAGCATCCCACGGGCCCCTGGGGGCCCGGACCAGGGGGGCTCGCATGGACAATCTCAAGACGATCAGGAACGGCGAGCGGGCGACGCCGACCTTCTCGAAGGGCGAGATGACGCGCCGGCTCGACCTGCTGCGCCATCAGATGGCGGCCGCGGACATCGAGGCCGTACTCTTCACCTCCTACCACAACATCAACTACTTCGCGGACTTCCTCTACTGTTCCTTCGGCCGGCCCTACGGCCTGGTCGTGACCGCGGGCGAGAGCACCTCGATCTCGGCCAACATCGACGGCGGCCAGCCCTGGCGCCGCGGCTTCGCCGACAACCTCGTCTACACCGACTGGCGGCGCGGCAACTACTTCGAAGCCGTCAAGACCCTGGTCCGCGACGGCGCCCGCCTCGGCATCGAGTTCGACCACATGACGCTCGAGACCCGGCGGAAGCTCGCCGACGCCCTGCCCAAGTGCGACTTCGTCGACGTCGCCAAGGCGGCCATGGCCCAGCGCATGGTCAAGTCGCCCGAGGAGATCCAGGTGATCCGCGAGGGCGCGCGCATCGCGGACATCGGCGGCGCCGCCTGCCGCGAGGCGATCGCCGTCGGCGTGCCCGAGCACGAGGTCGCGCTGCACGCCACGGGGGCCATGGTGCGCGAGATCGCCCGTACCTATCCCCAGGCCGAGCTGATGGACACCTGGACCTGGTTCCAGTCCGGCATCAACACCGACGGCGCCCACAACCCGGTCACCTCCCGCCGCATCGAGGCCGGCGACATCCTCTCCCTCAACTGCTTTCCCATGATCGCCGGCTACTACACGGCCCTCGAGCGCACGCTCTTCGCCGAGCGCGCCTCGCCGCGCCACCTCGAGCTCTGGGAGGTCAACTGCCAGGTCCACCGCCGCGGCCTCGAGCTGGTCCGCCCGGGCGTGCGCTGCTGCGACATCGCGGAAGAGCTGAACGGCATCTACGAGGCGCACGGCCTGCTTCGATACCGCACCTTCGGCTACGGCCACTCCTTCGGGGTGCTTTGCCACTACTACGGCCGCGAGGCGGGCCTGGAGCTGCGCGAGGACATCGAGACCGTGCTGGCGCCCGGCATGGTGGTCTCGATGGAGCCGATGATCATGCTGCCCGAGGGCGAGGCGGGCGCCGGCGGCTACCGCGAGCACGACATCCTGATCGTCGGCGAGGACGGCGCCGAGAACATCACCAAGTTCCCCTTCGGCCCGGAGCACAACATCGTCGGCGGATGAGGGGCGCAGGCGCGGTCCCGAGGCCATGCTTCGAGACGGCCCTTCGGGCCTCCTCAGCATGAGGAACGGTATTTGTCATCATTGCGCCACCTCATGGTGAGGAGCCGCGCAAGCGGCGTCTCGAACCATCGGCCGCCAAGCCTCAGGCCTTGACCGCCAGGAAGAAGGTGAACTGGCCGTGGGCCGGGCGTTGGGCGTCCTGCTCGGCCAGGTAGGCATCCAGGCGGCCGGCGCGGTCCAGCTCGGCGACCCGCGCGAGGGCCCGGGCCAGCTCCGCCTCCGAGGCCAGGGCCCAGATGGAGTCCGTGCGCCGCCAGTCCGGGTCGAGCGGCCCCAGCGCCTCGAAGTAGGCCGGCCCCTGCATGACGCCGTCCAGCGCCACGATGCGCTCGCGGAGCGCGAAGCCGCGCTCGTCCAGGATCGCCAGGAGCCGTTCGGCCGGCACGCAGCGCCTCAGCACCGCGTCGAGCGCCCCCGGAATGAGGCCGTAGTACCAGAAGCCGTGGCGGAGCTGCGCGTGGCCGCAGGCGTTCACGACCAGCACGCCGCCCCGCCGGAGCACCCGGTGGGCCTCGGCCAACGCCCGGGCGTGCCCGCCGTAGGCCGGGTCGCCGCCGCCCTCCAGATGGTGTAGCACCTGGTTGAACATCACGGCATCGAAGCTGGCGTCGGCGAAGGGCAGGGCGTCGATGCTGCCCCGGTGGAAGGCGATCCGCCCGGCGCGCTCTTCCTCGGCCAGCTTGGCGCGGGCGATCGCCAGCATGCCCTCGGAGAAGTCGAGCGCGGCGATCCGCCCGACCAGCGGGGCCAGCGCCGCCGCGTAGTTGCCCGTGCCGCAGCCGGCGTCCAGCAGCGCCAGCTCCGCCAGCGGCTTGTCGGCGGCGGTCAGGCAGCCGGCGAGGATCTCGGCGCCCAGCGGCGCGCGGGTCCGCGCGAAGGCCGCCGCCGCCTCGTCGTAGCGCTCGTAGGCGCTCATGGGATCGCTCCGAAAGACGGCAGTTTAGCACGCCGCCCCGGCCCCCGTCCCCTTTTCGGCCTAGCTGCTCTTCTCCGAGAACAGCTGCGTCGCCATCTTCAGGTACTCCTCGTTCAGCTCCGCCAGACGACCGAGCGCGAACTCCATATCGCTGTAGCGGTGTTCCTGGTCCACGATCCTCTCGGCGTCGAACAGCGTTTCGCCGAGGTCCTCCCACTGGTCGTAGAGCTCCTCGACCTTTTGCCGCTCGTGCTCGGGAAACACGGAGATCAGCTTGTCCCGGTCCAGCAGCCCCAGCGAGTCGGATTCCCGCTGGATCACCTCCAGCCGCTCCTTGAGCTCGGCGCCGATGGCGGCGTTGGGATTGTCGGCATGGAGCGTCTCGATCTTGTTGTGGAACCGCTCGATGACCTCCCAGCGCAGGCGGATGGCCATGCGCAGGCTGGTCAGCAGCACCCGCAGGTCCTCGGGCTGTTCCCGCGAGGCCCCCCTCGACAGGGATTCGATGAAGACCAGCCGGCACTCGCAGGTCGAGCCGTCGAGCGCGAAGTCGGTCCGGTAGATCATCGGCCGGAAGATCTTGCCGCTTTCCAAGGCCCGGAAGTTCGCGAAGACAGGTTGGAAGGCGAGCCGCCGGCAGGCCAGGTTGAGGGTGTCCTCGAGTTCGCTCAGCCAACGGCGGTCGCTGTCTGCCTGCCTGATGTAGTGGCCGACCAGGTCTTCCCAGGTGGCGTCGCGCGGCGCCGCGGGCAGGCCGAACATCGCGGCGGTCTTGTCGTCGGTCTCGACCGCGCAGGCCGCGAGGTCGATCCGCGCGTCGCCGTCCTTCAGGGGCCAGGACGGCGGCTCGCCGTCGACCGGCCACTTGGGCGTCAGGAAGACGTACTTCTTGTGGTAGAGCTTCTCCTTCTCGGGCGCCGGGGAGCCGACGGCGTCGCAGAGCCGTTCGATCAGTCTGTCGAAATCCTCCTTCGAGTCGGCGATCTTCGGATTGATCGGATCCATCGCCGGGATGCCGGGATCGCCTTCGCCGCTCGGCTCGACCGCCGGCAGCGCCGGCTTGGTATAGAGATCCCGGAGGAAGATCTCGATTCCCTCGGGGTCCGCCTTGACGGCCTGGAAGCGGCTGATCGCATCGGGCAGATGGCCTGAGCGGTGATAAAGGCAGGTCAGGCGGTCGTGCGCCTCCATCCAGCCCCTGAACATGCCGGCCTCGTAGAGGCACCAGTCCCAGCTCAGCTGCGGATCGGTGTAGAGGAAGAGGAACCACAGGGACTCCCGCAGCTCCTCCTCGATCTTCTCGGGATAGGGCTTGCCCGGGGCGATCAGCTCCGAGACGAAGCAGCTCAGCCGGTCGTTGCCGAAGTACTCGAGCAGGCCCTTGATCTTGCGCGCGGCCTCGCCCTCCTCCTGCTTGTGGCTGATGAAGATCTTGATGGCGTTGTCTCTTCGAATGCGCGCGTACTTGTCCGGCTCGGGCCCGGCCGCGCCGCCCGCCAAACCGCCCGCCGGACTGCCGGCCAACCCGCCGGCCGGACCGCCGATCGGAACCACCGTTTCCCCGCTCATGGTCTATACCTCCCATCTTGGCGACGCGACACGGCCCGCCGGTACCGGGCCGCCCGTCGCCCTTGTCGTCGTGACGCCCGCCGGGCGCCGCTCCCGGGCAGCGCCTCGCCGCGGCCTGCCCCGTGTCGTCGGACAGGCTAGCACGCTTTGCCGCGCCACGACCACGGGTAGCGGCGACCCTAGGCCGCCCGGACCCGGCCCCCTATGGCAAAAGTCACAGCGCCGCCCCCGGGCCGCGTGAGCCCGGCGAGGGACGGCGTGAGCAAACGAGCCCACGCACGGTAAAAGGTCGTTTGTTTTCAAGAGGTTAGAGGCCGGTTCCGCGACCGCAGCCATACCGTAAGTCACTGAAAAACAACAAGATTCTACCACAGCCTCCCTTCGCCCGCCGAAGCGGGCTTCGCGAAGGCGGGAGGCACAGAGGCACAGAGAGAACCAACTCAGTTTCACCACGAAGGCACGAAGGCACGAAGGCACGAAGACCACCAAGGAGATGAACCGTTTTTTCGCTCGCCTGCCTGCGCGAAGCCGGGGCTTCGCTTCGGCGAAGGCAGGCGCCGCGCGCAACCCAAGACCTTTGTGCCTTCGTGCCTTGGTGGTGAGAGAGTGTTGTTTCTCTGCGTCTCGTTCGCGCGGCTTACGCGGCGCCACTGGCGCCACGGTCCGCCCGAACCTCTGTGGTGAACCTTGTTGTTTCCCTGCTAGGTCGACGCAGTTCACGTTTGTTCTTGACAATGGCCGTTATATAGGCTATATATCCTAATTCCAGAAATCCTAGGGGAGAAAGGCCATGGGCGATCGGATCGATCCGGGGGACGTGCTGGCCGACGAGGGGGCGCGGCTTTCCGACTGGCTGGGCGGGCTGCTGGTGCGCGGGCTCTCTCTGCCCGAGGGCTTGACCGTGGATCAGCACGCCCGCGAGATGGCCGGCGCGCGGGCCGCCGTCTCGGGCCTGGCCGGCGAGGTCTGGGATGCCCAGGCGGATGGCGGCACCGGGATCGTCGAGCGGATCCAGGCGGCGCAGAGAGAGC
>JAOUCL010000296.1 GCA_029859805.1 Rhodospirillales bacterium
CCGCCGACCGCGGCCAGCAGCAGCCCGATCCAGAAGGTGCGGATCTGGAAGCGGTAATGGCTGTCCATCCAGGACGCGCCGTCGCCGCGGTTGACGTAGGCCATGACCACGCCGGTCAGCACCGGGAGGAAGCAGAGCAAGGCGGCCACGGCGGCGAGGATGGCGACCGCATCGAGGGTCCGGTCACCCTCCGCCGTCCCCTCCGCGGCGCGCTCGCCCGCGTCGGGCGCCGGCTTCGCGGCCGCGTCCATGTCCTCCGGGGCCTCGCGGATCTCCGTGCCGGCCAGCTTGCCCGAGAGCCGCAGGGTGCCGCCCCGGTTGATCACGTCGCCGCCGACCTTGCCCTCGACCTCGACCACCGCGCCCGGGCCGATGACGACGTTGCCCTCCACCTTGCCCAGGAGCTTGACCTTGACGCCGGGCGCGACCACGGCGTTGCCGCCGATCTTGCCGCGGAACTCGGTGTCCTCGGAAAAGGCGATGTCGCCCTCGACCACGCCGCCCCGCCAGTCGCCGGACCCGTCCGCCACGAAAGCGCCGCCGATCAGGCCGGCGGTGCCGAAGAACAGGCTGGCCAGGAAGAGCATATAGATCAGCTTGGCCGCGGTTCCGCCCGCCGCCTCGGCGCCTGCCGCCGGGCCCGGCGCCCGGTCGCCGTCGCGCGGCGGCGTGTTCGCGCTCGCGGTCCGGCGGCGGGCGCTCTCGCCGGCAGCGTCGAGCTGCACGCGGTAGACCGGCACCTGCTCTGAGATGTTCTTGACCGTCCGGGCGCCCATGAACTCATAGCCCAGCGTGAGCTTATTGCGGACCTGGTCGTAGACCGTGCCGGAGATGTCGATGCCGCCCGGCTCCGCCAGGCCCTGCAGGCGGGCCGCGATGTTGACGCCTTCGCCGTAGAGGTCGTCGCCCTCGACGATCACGTCGCCGAGATTGACGCCGATGCGGAAGTCCATGCGCCGCTCGCCGCCGAGCGCCGCGTTGCGGGCGCTCAGCTCGCGCTGGACCTCCGCCGCGCACTGCACAGCCTCGACCACGCTGGCGAACTCGGCGAGCAGGCCGTCGCCCGAGGTGCTGACGACCCGGCCGTCGTGGCGCGCGATGAAGCCGGCCATCGCTTCGCGATAGGCCTTGAGCGTCTCGAGGGTCGCGACCTCGTCCGCCTCCATCATTCGGCTGTAGCCGACGACGTCGGCGCAGAGGATCGTCGTGAGCTTGCGATGAACGGCCGTTGGCACTTCGTCCTCCAGGACCGACAACGGATGTAGCGGGGCCGAGACGCCGGCACCGGCGCCCCGGCAGCCTCGAAGCCTAGAAGGACCGGTCCGCCGCTTCCTTGATCAGGATCAATCGCGGGACGGCGGCGCGCCGCGCCGCCCCCTTCACAAGACCGGGCCATGATGCTTAGGTGAGCCGCCGCGCCTTCAAGTGCGGCGGGACCAGCCGGGGGAGGGCTTGCCATGGCGACCATCACCTATCTGACGAAAATCCAGTTCGACTTCGGGGCGGTCTCGCTCTTGGCCGAGGAGCTGGCCGGGCTGGGCGTGCAGCGGCCGCTTCTGGTCACCGATCCGGGCATCGTCGCCTGCGGCCTGCTGGAGAAGGTCCGGGACGTGCTGCCGGCGCAGTTCGCCGTCACGGTGTTCGACCAGACGCCCGAGAACCCGACCGAGGCGGCGGTGCTCGACGGCCTGGCGGCCTACCGCGCGGGGGACTGCGACGGCGTGGTCGGCCTGGGCGGCGGCTCGTCGCTCGACCTGGCCAAGGCGGTGCGCCTCTTGGCGAGCCACGAGGAGCCGCTGGTCCAATACGCCATGATCGAGGGCGGCGTGGCGCGCATCCGCGCCGGCATGCCGTCGATGGCCGCGATCCCCACCACCGCGGGCACCGGCAGCGAGGTCGGGCGCGGCGCGGTCATCGTCATGGCCGACGGGCGCAAGCTGAGCGTCGTCTCGCCACGCATGATCCCCGACGTGGCGCTCTGCGACCCCGAGCTGACACTGGGCCTGCCGCCGCGCCTGACCGCGGCCACCGGCCTGGACGCGATTGCCCACTGCATCGAGACCTTCCTGTCGCCTCTGGTCAACCCGCCGGCCGAGGCGATCGCGCTCGACGGCCTAGCCCGGGCGATCGGCAGCCTCGAGACGGCGGTTGCCGACGGCACGGACCGGGAGGCACGCTGGCAGATGATGATGGCGGCCATGGAGGGCGCCATGGCCTTTCAGAAGGGCCTGGGCGCGGTCCACGCCATGTCGCACCCGTTGGGCGCGCTGCCGGAGCTAAAGCTGCACCACGGCACGCTGAACGCCGTCGTCATGCCGGCCGTGCTGCGCTTCAACGCGGATCACGTCGGCGACAAGATGGCGCGCCTGGCCGCGGTCCTCGGCCTCGCCGCCGGCGCCGAGGTGACCCCGGCGCTGGCCGACCTCAACCGCCGGCTTGCGATCCCCGCCGGCCTCGCCGAGATGGGTGTCGAAGAGGCCTGGCTGCCCGACCTGGCCGAGCAGGCCGTGGCCGACCACTGCACCGCCACCAACCCCCGGTCCGCCGGGGTCGAGGACTATCTGGCGCTGTTCCGCGAGGCGATGGGGTAGGGTCGCCGTAGGTAGGCGCATCGGAAACTTCGGCGCCTGCGCCCGGTTCGGCCGATGCGGAGGACGGCCGCGCCGTCTATTGCGCGGGGTTCTCGGCGACGAACTTGTCGATGGCCGCGTAGAAGGCCTCGAGACCGGCTTTCCGGCCGGATCCCTCGACCCGGTAATCGAGCCACTGCCAGTCGCCCGTGCCGGCCCGCATGTAGCGTCCGGGCGGCAGCTTGGCGTCGGCGATGTTTCGGATCCACAGTCCGTAACCGCCGGGCGGCAGCGCGATGTCGCGGGCGTCCTCGTCCTGGATCACCGACTCGATGCGCTCGAAGCGGTTGGAGCGGGCCAGCTGCCGCTCGACGATCGCGAAGATGTTGTACTGCTTGCGGCTGAGGAAATCGAGGTCCCGCTCCGTGATCTTCGGGTCGGTGGCCAGCAGGTACGCCTCGAGGTCCTCCGCCGAGGGGATGATCAGAGTCACGGACTTGGCGATCGGCGTGTCCAGCGGTTTGACGACGTCCAGGCTCTGCTCGAGGAGGAAGACCTGATGTTCGAAGGCCTCTTCGGGCGTATCGAACACGCGGTCCTCCACCCGATAGCCCCTTTGGCAGGCCGTGAGAGCCGCACTCGCCACAACCGCGAGCAGGATCAAAAGGCCGCTTTTCGTCTTGTGCATGGACCCGTCCTCCCAATCCCGAGCGCTCCGGTCCCCCACGGACCCGACTTTCATATCTACCACAGGCGCCGGTTCCCGCTCTAGATTTTTTCCCGGGTTTGGGGGCGTGGGCCCCGTCGCGTTCCACTGCCCTCCATTTCTCGCCAAACGCGCCCATCCGGCACTAGGATATGCCATGACCGGATCGAAGGAACGGCGGCCCCGCCTGCCGCGCCACCGCTTGATCGGCCTCGTCGCGGGGCCGTTGGTGGCGGCGGCCGTGCTCGCGAGTCCGGCGCCCGAGGGGTTGTCGCCGCAGGGGTGGTGGACGGCGGGGGTCGGACTGCTGATGGCCGTGTGGTGGATGACCGAGGCGCTGCCGCTCGCGGTCACGGCGCTGGTGCCGCTGGTACTGTTCCCGCTGCTGGGCCTGCGCGGCATCGAGGCGGTCACGCCGGCCTACGCCCATCCTTTGGTGTTTCTGTTCCTGGGGGGCTTCCTGCTGGCGCGGGCGATGCACGTCTGGGAGCTCGACCGGCGACTGGCGCTCGCCGTGCTGCGCCTGGCGGGCACCAGCCCGCGTCGGGTGATCGGCGGGCTCATGGCGGTCACCGCCTTTCTCAGCCTCTGGGTCAGCAACACCGCGACGGCCATGGTCATGCTGCCGATCGGCCAGTCGCTGATCGCGGCCTTCGCGCGCCAAGACGAAGGGCGCGGCGAGGGTACAAAGGGCGAGAGCGTCGCGCCGCCGCTGCTGCTCGGCATCGCCTATGCGGCGACGATCGGAGGCATGGGGACCCTGGTCGGCACCCCGCCCAACGCGCTCTTCGCGGCCTTCATGGCCGAGAGCTACGGCGTCGAGATCAGCTTTGTGAGGTGGCTGCTGATCGGCCTGCCGCTGGTGCTGGTGCTCTTGCCGCTGACCTGGTTCGTGCTGACGCGCGTCGTCTTTCGTGTCCCGGACCGGGGGACACTCGAGACGGCGGGCCTGGCCGCGCCTGGGCCGATGTCGTTGGGCGCGCGCCTGACGGCGGGCGTGATGCTGCTGGTCGCGGTTTGCTGGATCTTCCGGCCGCCACTCGCCGCCGCGCTACCCTGGCTGCGCCTCTCGGACGCGGGTATCGCCGTGACCGGGGCGCTGCTTTTGTTCCTGCTGCCGGCCGACATCAAGGCCGGACGCTTCCTGCTCACCTGGCGCGAGGCGGCGGAGATCCGGTGGGACGTCCTCATCCTGTTCGGGGGCGGCCTGGCGCTGGCCGCGGCGATCGGCCAGTCGGACCTGGCCGACTGGATCGGCGCGCGGCTCGCCGGCCTGGGGGCGCTGCCGCTGATCCTGCTGCTGTTGGCGGTGGGCGCGCTGATCGTCCTCCTCGGCGAGCTGGCCAGCAACACGGCGATGGCGGCCGTGTTCCTGCCGGTCGCCGGCGCGACGGCGCTGGCCATGGGCGAGCCCGCGTTCGTCTTGGCCCTGCCGGTCGCGCTCTTCGCCACGCTGGGCTTCATGCTGCCGGTCGCCACGCCGCCCAACGCCGTGATCTTCGGCAGCGGCGCGATCGAGATGCGGCACATGCTCAAGGCCGGCTGGCTGCTCGACCTGCTCGGCATCTTCGTCGTCGCCCTCGGCGTCCTGACCCTCGGCGGTTGGGTGCTGGGCCCGGGTTAGCGGGTTGGGCGCGACGCAGACGGGCGGCCCGTGGGCCGCCCGTCGTGATCCGCATCGCCGCCGGTTCAGTCGATCGCGACCGGCGCGCCCATGGAGCCCGTCGCGCCGGTGATCGGCGCCGGGCTGTAGACGTACATGAAGGTATTGACGCCGTCGCCGACCAGGTCGTCCAGGTACATGTTCTCCTGCAGCAGGATGCCGTGGCGGGCGAGCAGGTGCTGGTGGACGCAGAAGACGCAGGCCCCGTCGGGATTGGGCACGGCCTCGACGGCCCAGGAATCGGCGCCGACGACACCGGCCTTGACCTCGTCCGACAGCCACTTGGCGACCTCCATGCCGATGCCGGGCTCGCCGCCGTTGAACTTGCCGTTGTCCTGCTTCCACAGCTTGCCCCAGCCGGTGTGGAAGAACACGCCGTCGCCCTCCTTGAAGGCGAAGCCGGCCAAGCCTTGCTTGGCTAGCGCCGCCTCGACGTCGGCCCTGGTGATCTCATAGCCGGCATCGAGCATCGCCACGCCCTTGGCGCCGGCGACGTCGATCAGCACGCCGCGCGCGGTGATCGGATGGAGCTGCTCGACGCCGATCTTCTTCAGGCCGTAGCCGCTGCCGATCTCCGCCTCGGTGAAGCCGTTGTAGTAGCGCATCTCGGCCTTGTCGGCGCTGCCGTTGATCTCCACGCCGATATGGCCGAGCCCGTCGAACTGGGTCCCGACCTGGCCGACCTCGGTCGCCAGGAACTCGTCGTGCCAGATGACCTTGTTGCCGCCGAAGGGCCCGCCCGTCGGCGTGCCGGGGATGCGCAGGGAGAACTTGCGGGCGCCGAACAGCGGCATGTCGGCGTCATAGGGACGGCCGAGCGAGTAGGTCTTGCCCCGGTCGGCCTCGGCGATGGCGCGCTGGACGACCTCGGGCTTCTTGTACCAGTTGGTCGCGCCCGCCTGGTCCCCCTCGCCCCATAGCGGGTGCGGCCACCATCGCTCGCCGATCGGCGTTTCCATCTTGTTGCCGACGACCCAGGGCTTGCCCTCGCAGTCGCGCCAGTTCTCCGGGCTGCAGTCCGCCAGCGCGGCGTTGGAGAGACCGACGCCGAGCGCTAGGACACCGGTGATGGCTGCGGATTTCGTGATGTTCATGTTCGTCCTCCCATGGCGTTGATGTGT